>CAZOYR010000060.1:0-19587 GCA_964584105.1 uncultured Alteromonas sp. | reverse complement strand
ATGCGAACCACAGTTCGCATATAAATAAATCACTATTGGCATAGTACAGCTTTACACAGCCAAGTCATATACTTAGGAGTTCGCAAAACGTGGAACACAAAAAAAATACGAGTCGCAGAGTCAGGTCAAAACCTGATTAATCGCATTTCCTTTGCCATTAACAGGCTGGGGTACAGTAAAAGGACAGAGCAAAGCTATCGCTACTGGATAAAGTATTTCCTGAACTACAATCGCGCTACGCCTGCCCAAGACCTCTGTACAGAGCATATCAACCGCTTTCTCCAACATATATCTAACCGTAATAAATCAGCCACAACGGTCAACGCAGCCATTAACGCGATTAATTTCTTTTTCAAACATGTTCTGGAGCGGGATATGGGGCATCTTGCCCCGATTCATCGCCCTAAGGCACCAACAAATCTTCCTGTTGTATTCACCCACCAGGAAGCGATGAAAATACTGCGTGCGATGTACGGTACACATCGTCTAATGGCATCCATCCTCAACGGCTCTGGCCTTCGGATAAGCGAATGCGTTCAATTGAGAGTGAAAGACGTGGATTTATCCCTAAGAACTATTCATGTTAAGTGCGCTAAAGGTAAGAAAGACCGTGTCACGCTATTCCCTGAGAAACTTATCAGGCCATTGTCTCAGCAATTACAATGGAGGAAGTCCCTGCACGACTATGACTTAAGTCTGGGCAAAGGGTATGTTGAGCTACCTAATTCATTGAGGAAAAAATACCCTGCCGCAGAACGAGCGCTGGGCTGGCAATATCTCTTTCCTTCCGCGATAGCAAGAATGGACAAAACCTTTAACATCCAACGTCGCTGGTATACGTCAACTCGCACACTACAAAAGGCAGTAAAGAGAGCAATGCAGATTGCCGGAGTGCACAAACACGGCGGTTGCCACACATTTCGCCATACATTTGCAACTGAGCTTTTACGCGCTGGCTATGACATCCGAACTATTCAGGAGTTACTGGGGGCATACATCTGTCCAAACAACGCAAATATACACGCATGTTGTAAAACAGGGGCCTCATGAAGTGAGAAGCCCGCTGGATTAAGAGTGCTAGGGGGTAGCATATTTACTGTTACCCCAAGGTCCGCAATACGTACGGAGCTGCCTAATTGCGAGCGCCGATGGGCACCAACAGACAAAAAACAGACTTTGGCCATTCAGGCTATTGGTTAAGGTTTGGATGGAGAGAACAGCAGATTCTTCGATGAGATCGTTGGGTATACTTCATTTTAAGTTTACAACTTAGCGATTTCCACAAACGCTTTTAATGCTGGATTTTCATTGTCATCTCGCCAAATCATTGCATACTCCACTACAGGGGCATCTACTAATGGAATGAATATAACGTTCTCATGTTGTAACTTTTGCACCGGTTCAGGAACCAAAGCGATCCCCAAATCTTCCGCAACCAGCGTCACAATGGTCTGTTGTAATTGGGTTTCCAATATCACGTCTGGCACAAAATCAGCCCCTCGACAATACTCTTCAATCGCTTCACGTAATGCAGGTGCAACGTTAAATGGCGTGGCAATGAAAGGAAAGGATGACAGCATTGCCGCAGTAACTCGTGTTTCCTTAGATAGGGGGTGCCCTATATGAACCGCCAAGCACAATTTTTCAGTGCAAATATCCAGTGCCGCAATCCCAGCCGGTACTCTAGGTTTAAGCATAATTGCACCGTCAAACTCCCCCTTTTGTACACTGCTAACGAGCTGGCTGGGGATCACCTCCTGTAATCGCAACGACACTTTCGGAAAATCTTGCATAAATTTGCGTGTAATCCCTGGAACAATATTATAGGCCGCATGCATCATGAAGCCGATATTCAGTGATCCCAACTTTCCTTCAGACACAAGCTTTGCGTTAACGCCAGCCTGCTCTGTAGAGCGTATAATTCGTTTTGCATCTTCATAAAATTGCCGTCCGGCAGGTGATAATGACACGCCCTTCGGGTGCCTTTTAAAAAGCGCTACCCCGAGTGACTTTTCAAGCAAAGCGATTTGGCGACTTAATGGCGGTTGGGTGATATGCAGTAGATCGGCAGCTTTTCCAACATGCTGAGTATCGGCAACAACCACAAAGTAATGTAACTGGCGAAAATGAAACATGATTCAAAAAAGGTATCAGATGCTGCTTTAATATGAATTTGAACGTATCGGAATTCCACTTTACTGTAAAGCGCCTTGACCCAATTAAGACTTCATGTGCAAACCATTCTAACCATTATCATGCCAATTTTTGCGCTCATATTATGCGGCTGGACGATCCGGCGTTTGCGATGGGTAGGTGACTCAACCACAGTAGAATTAAACAAATTCGTTGTTATTCTCGCTTTACCGGCTTTGCTATTTGACACTGTGGCGAATGCACAATGGAAAGAACTTTGGTTTCCTGACTTTATCTCGCTGTTTTTAATATCGACTTTCTTAATATTTGTGCTCACCATTGGGCTGAGTCACAAAGCGCAAAAGTCGTTATCAGATGCCACCATTGATGGACTAAACGCCAGTTACGCCAACACTGGATTTATGGGTTTTCCACTTTTGTTAGCTGTAGCAGGAGACAGCGCCAAACCACTCGTCTTAATTGCTACTCTGATCACGGTGTGCGTACTTTTTGCCCTAGCCATCCTGTTATTGGAAATCAGTTACCAAGCTACTGCTCCTCGCAAGCAATTAGCCTTAAACATTGCATCCAAACTGTTGAAAAACCCTATAGTCCTGGCGCCGTTATTCGCAAGCTTTTTCCCATTAAGCGGTTTTAAAATACCGGATATGATCAATATCCCATTCCATTTATTAGGCGCGGCTGCCGCTCCCTGCGCCTTGGTAACAATTGGCCTATTTCTTGGCGGGCAAAAAAGCAAACCGGCGCTTATGACGAAGAAAAGCATCTACCTTGCGGTAACGAAGTTAATTATCCATCCGGTAGTAATCATTGGATTGGCAAAATGGTGTTTTGATATTTCTGCGCATTTAGTTTATTGCGCCGCATTACTGGCGGCTTTACCCACAGGAACAGGCCCATTTATGTTAGCCGAATACTATAAGAGAGAACCTTCCGTCACATCCGAGAGTATATTTTTATCAACATTACTGTCGCCATTTACCTTAACCGGCGTCATGCTATTGCTTTCACCATGAGGATACCGGCGGTTTCTGAAATGTGAACCGCCTTGGCTTCACTATATACATCATAACCGTACTTTGGAACATAGGTTAAACTAGTAGTGAAACTGTCGGCTTCGAAAAAACGAAGGTCAAACGAACATTGGTAATTCGCTTGTTTCTGCTTTGGGATACTGATAATGCCGAGGGTCTGTTCTACGTACAAAGCCGCCATTTAAATCCTAACCCTTAATCGATAGCTTTACACTTAACCCATTGACCAGCCAGCAAATGCCTGCGCTGCCTACCACATTAGTTTGAGCTTTAGCGCGAAAAGTGCGTAGTACTAATATTATTCATTATTTGCGTGTACCACTATCGTGTGACGTGGGTGACGCAAACGTCAAAAAGGGTAGATTCAGTATGCGACAAAAAGCAGCTTTAATTCTGACGCTGGCAGCAACATCGTTTGTCACTGTAGCGCAGTCCGAATCATCAGAGCAGATTGAAATGAAAGGCAGTAACGGTGCTTCGCTGACGGGCAGTGTGATGGCGTCATTTGACCAGCCCTGGGCGATGACATTTTTGCCCGATGGCCATAGTCTGGTGACTGAAAAGACAGGCAAATTGTGGCTGCTCGATAAGAACCAGAAAAAACGCTTTCCTGTAGGTAATGTTCCTGATGTCACGCCACGTGGTCAGGGTGGATTGGGTGATGTCATCATTCATCCTGAATTTGAATCAAACAATACTATCTACCTTTCTTATATAGAACGTGACCCGAAAAATGATGAGTTCAGTGGCGCCGTGATTGAACGCGCAACGCTGAGCATTTCTGATAGCGATGCAAGCTTATCAGAACGAGAAATCATCTGGCGTCAGGCACCTAAAATGACCGGAAACGGGCACTATTCCCATCGTATGGCGTTTTCGCCTGATGGCTACCTGTTTATCACTTCCGGCGACAGGCAAAAATTTACGCCGGCTCAGAACATGGCGATGAACCTGGGCAAAGTTCTGCGCCTGAATGCAGATGGTAGCGCGCCTGAAGATAATCCGTTTTTCGGAAATGGCAGCGTTGCTGACCAGATTTGGACGCTGGGCCATCGCAATCCACTTGGCATCGACTTTGACGAAAAAGGCAATCTATGGACGCATGAAATGGGGCCCAAGCATGGCGATGAGCTCAATATCATTGAAAGAGGTCGTAATTATGGCTATCCGATGGTATCGCAAGGCGACCATTATTCAGGCGTTAAAATTCCTAACCATGAAGATTACCCGGTCTTTAAAGGACCAGAGCTCGCCTGGGTACCTGCTATCAGCCCTGCAGGATTCATTATTTACAAAGGTGATAAGTTCAGCGACTGGACAGGTAACGGGTTTATTGGCGGATTATCTTCAAAGGCGCTTGTTCGCGTTACATTCAACAAGAATGACGAGGATAACTGGAAAGCTGAAGAAGCAGAGC
Organism: uncultured Alteromonas sp.; assembly: GCA_964584105.1. Lineage (GTDB taxonomy): Bacteria > Pseudomonadota > Gammaproteobacteria > Enterobacterales > Alteromonadaceae > Alteromonas. Next base: position 14,982 of record CAZOYR010000060.1, on the reverse strand, counting down.
GTTACGAGTGGGGTAAACGTGTTCGTGAAGTGGAGCAGGATGGCATGGGCAATATCTTTGTGCTTGAAGACAAAGAGGGCGGCCGCCTGATAAAGCTTCAGCGCAATAACGAATAATTCCTCGAAGCGTACTGCCTACCGTCGCTAAACACCGGGTACGGGTTTAACGAGGTGGGCAGATGCTACATCTTTCGTGCACTGCTATAGAATTTTCGCGGGCCTGATCAGCATGCTTATTCAGCGGCCCTGATCATCGGGCGTTGCTAGTTTAAAGCCAGCCCTTTTGTCTGGCGATACGCGCAGCGTCGATGCGGTTCGTGGCATCCAGTTTTGAAATGGCTTCAGACAGGTAATTTCTGACGGTACCTTGTGACAGAAAAAGTTTGTTTGCAATGTCTTGGGTTTTATCGCCCTCGGAGGCCAGTTTCAGCGCCATCATTTCTTTTTGCGAGAGCGGATTATTATCATCTAGGGCCATTATAGCCAGCTCAGGCGATATCACTCTTTCACCGCTCATCACTTTGTGAATGGAGGACAGTAAATAGTTGCTGTCAGCTTCCTTAAGAATAAATCCTTTCACGCCGGCAGCCAGTGCGCGTTTAATATACCCGGGCTTGGCAAATGTAGTCATCATGATGACATGGGTACGGATTGTATTATCAGCCACGTAACGGGCGATATCCAGTCCGGTCACGCCGGGCATCTCAATATCGCTTAACACAATATCTGGCAGGTCGTGTTCCTCAAGATGCTTAATTGCGCCTTCACCATTACTGTATTTACCGACGATCTCTACGCCATCCTCCAGGGATAAGAGCATCGCTATCGCATCGCGGACTAGCGACTGGTCTTCAACAACAACGATAGTAGGCATTATGTAATCCTTGGTTTATGAGTTTTTTGTCGAACCGGGTAGGGTAAGTGTGCAGCAAAACGACGCTGCCGAATCACACGATAGTGCAAACGTTGCGTTAATTAATGCCGCTCTTTCCCGGATACCCGTTATTCCGTTACCTTCTGCTACAGTCGTCTGGCAATCAGGTTCTCCGAAATCCTGATAGCATAACGTTAATGCAGCGTTGTCCTCAGAAATACTCAGCGCTACGTTTTCCCCTTTAGAGTGGCGAAGGGTATTCGTGGTTAGTTCCTTGATGATAAGGGCAAGTTGCGCTTCTTCCATCGATGTCAGGTGCTGCTCAAAGTCACGCGCCAGTGTAATAGCAACGTCGAAGTTCTTTTCTTTTAAAATGGCGGTGCTTTTGGCAATTTCATCGCGTAACGTCAGGTGTTTGATATCAGAAACGGCGTGCCGGATATCGCTTAGCAAAGACTGGGACAGGTGTGCCAGTGCTTTTACTTCTTTTTGAGCAAGCGATATTTCGTTTTTTTCCAGCAGCTTATCGGCCAGTTGTGCTTTTAAGGAAATCGAGCTTAATGCATGACCGGCTACATCGTGGAGATCACGGCCGATACGCTCGCGTTCGGCGATTGCAGATAAGGTACTTAAGGTTTTTGCCTGCTCTGCTTCTTTTAACTGAAACTGGGTTTCTCTGCGTTCCATCGCACCAAATCCAAAAAGCACGATGGTATTGATCGCGGCCGCAACCAGAAAAAAGCCTGGCGTGTCGAGGATAAAAAACTGCAGCAGAAAGAGTGTTAACGCAATAACTAAAACAAAGGTTAACCCTTTCTTAAGCGGGTAATAATAACCAACAATAAATGCGATGAACCCGAAAATGATCGCGCCGCCAGGATTGTTGATACTGGTAGTATAAGCAACCACTATCAGGGCGGTCAGAAAAAAGGGCAGGCGTTGAACGGGCGTGTTAATGGCAAAAATATAGACCACAACAAATACCATATAAGCGCATGCCTGAAGAGCAATGTAGGCTGCTGGTAATGGCAAAGATAGCAAAAGGGGCACGAAAAAGAACAGCGAAAACACCAGGCTGCTGTAGGACCAGCGCTTCTTGCGGCCGCTGGCAAGCAGCGGCAGCGTTAAATGGCTATTGGGTGAAGACTTACTGTTATCCACGCGGACTTCATTCCTATTGAAATACCACGGCAGACTTACTTGTAATCAGTAAAGTGCCTGAAATAATTAACATAATACCCAGTACGGCATAGAAGTCGAATGTTTGCCTCCAGAATATGACCGATGCGGCAGTAATCAGCGCGATGCCCATTCCAGACCAGATTGCATAGGCAATACCAATACCCATGTGTTTAAGCACATAGGCAAATAACATCCCCGAAATCGCATAGCAAAATATAGCAAGGTAGCCGTAAGCATACTTTTCCCAGCCGTTCGAGGCTTTTAATAACATTGTCGCGGTTACTTCGGTGAAAATAGCGAGGGTTAGAATCAGGTAAGGCACTTCAGTTCTCCAGTGACTAAAAACGATTTACAGGCTGTTGTAGCGCTTAATCAGCGCAACAATGGATATGAGGTAAACTGCCACGATCACAGCGCTGATAGCTTGTACCCGTGCATCGGGGAACAGATACCAGACTCCAACTATCGAAACCGTGCGCGCAATTGTGTGAAAGTAGCCTACCCAGTGTTCTATCGCCCAGGAGAGCGGCATCCACATCAGACCTGCCAATATGCCAATTGTCAGAGGAACCGTAGTATGGTCAATGGCGGCTACCGGTAATGCGATCCCAAATACCATCAGGCTCATCACCAGCCCTACAAAAAAGAGGCGATCAAAACTGGTTATTATTTTATCTTTTGCGAAAAAGCGCTCGCCGGTGAGATAGGACAACCCGGCTCCCAGGTAGAAGATGGCGCCAGTACCGATATATAAGATCCAGGTGATTACATAATCAGAAACAAACGGTGCGCTTAGTCCAATCAGGGCCCACACGATAGTGCCTGCCAATGGCATGGCCAAAAACTTATTGTGTTTAAACAGTGTGCGTTCCTGCTCCAGCGTCATTGCAGTGCGGTGTGTTGTTGCTGAAGCAAGTAATTTGTCATTGCCGGCAAGGGATGGATTCATGGTCTTTCCTTAGTGTTTTTCAACGTTAAGAAAAGTGTGCCTCAGAGCGATTTACGCGTGTAGTCACAAAGGTCATGAATTGGTTATGACATTTGTCATAACCGCGCGCAGTGTGCGAATAACCAGGTGAAATACTCAGGTGTGTTTAACTAAAATCAGTAAGTTCCCACTATAACAGACTTACGGTTAATCATGCACTAAACATTGAAAGGAATCACGCCCACTATGACGCGATTTGGTGCATCGTACTTTAAGCGATGACGCTTGCTAACAGGTTCCATTTCAGGCTGTTATGTATTACTTTCAGACCGCGCTTCAGCTACATCCTGCTTAACGTTTCTCACAGATTTTTCTGTCACCAGATTGAGCGATACAGCATGCGATGCAGCTTCTTCTGCATCTTTTATAAATTTGAACGGCACATCACAGTCAGCAAATTTATCGGCGGCTCTGTTTATTTTATCGGAGCGGGAGGCCGGTTTCAGGTCACGAATATATACAGCGGCAATCCTGTCAGGATACATTTTGGCTATTTCCAGATAGGCATACACGTCATGCTGACCAGAATCGCCAATCAGTACCAGTCTGAGCGCCGGGTAGGTAGTAAGGATTGCCTCAATACGCTCTTTTTTATAGCCCTCATGGCCGCTTTTAAACCAGCGATCTTCGCGCAGACCAAAGTCTTTTAACAAAACCGGACCCTTAGGAAGGTCATTGATATCGATGAAGTCGGCGATAAGATCGTAGATGTTCCATGGGCTGCTGGATACGTAAAAAAACGGGTTGTTGGCGTGCCCCGATGCTCCTTGTTGCAGGGCGTTATATAACGCAGCAGTGCCCGGAAAAAGCTCGCGGCTGTGGGCGTTGTTCAGCAACACGGTTTTTGTATGTCGAAGAAAATTCGTGGCGCCGGTACGCATAATGGTATCGTCCACATCGCTGACCACGCCAAACTCTGCGGTATCTGCCGGCACAGAGACCTCAGCGATGCTCTGCTCTTCAGCCCTGGGGAGTTCAGGATCGGCCGCTTCCAAAGTCAGTTTGGTCCAGGGCTGCTGTACGTTATCAGCATCCGGTTTCTGCCACTGATAGTGAAAGTAACCGTCAGCATCGGTGGTCACCGTTCGCTCATCGTCGCCCAGCGCGAGTTTGATATCAGTAAACGGAATTTCATCGCTTTGATAACGGCGCAGCATATGTACCAGGTTTTTCCAACGACTGTCATCCAGTCCACCTTGTACACCCTTGGCTTCCAGCAGTCTGCCGGCCACCCATAATTTATCTGTAGTGCCATACGTCATATAGGGCTGTACGATAACCGGGGAATAACCGTACCAGCGTTTGTAGCGGTGTCTTAACCGGTCGATTCGCCTTTCCAGGCGATGCACCCATTTGCGCGTAGTCTTTTGCATGGTCATTCCTAAAGAGTTTGTGCATACAGCGCTGTAAGGCCGGCTCGCGCTCATGGTGTAACCAGGGTGTGGTACCTGTGCGTGTCGGTGACATTGCTGGTGACAAATTTGCTTTAGCTTTTAATATGGCATAACGACCAACCGGGATTGCTTTTGTGTTTCATCTGGCACAATTCTTTTGCTGTTCCGGTGCCAGACCGCCAGCAGGCTGAGATCATTCATGCATCGCAATCATGCCGGCAAAAGCGCTACACAGTGCGATGCTTATTTCATAGCCATGGTGCCGTTCATCAGCGTCTGCCACTGCTTAACATATGTCTTCCAGCGAGAGATACGAAATCTGTACTGTGATTTTGCTTTCAGCGTTTTTGATGTTTTATACGTTACAGCGTCCATAGATTGCTCCTTCATGAGTGTTTTACACAAGTTACGGAACATGCTAAAACCTCAAGTCAACTTGAGGTAAAGGTTTTTTTTATGGCGGATTTATCGGTGGGGCAGGTCGCTAGACGCTGCGGGGTGAAAGTATCCACACTGCACTTTTACGAAACAAAAGGGCTTATTTTCAGTAGTCGCAACGCGGGGAACCAGCGTCGCTTTGGCAGGGACACAATCCGCCGTGTTTCGCTGATAAAAGCCGCTCAGCAACTTGGCGTTTCACTGGATGAAATTCAACAGGCGTTCGCTTCACTGCCCCGGTACAGCGCCCCCTCACAGACACAGTGGCAAAAGATGGCTTCAGGCTGGCAAAGGCAACTGGATAGAAGAATTAAAAGCCTGCAGGCACTCAGTGCGTCATTGACCAGTTGTATCGGGTGTGGATGTCTTTCGATGAAAAATTGCCCGCTGTATAACAGTCAGGACAAGCTGGAAAAGGCGGGACCAGGCCCTGTGTTATTGCAGCGAAAAGCAGAACAGCTGTAATTTACCGCAAAATGTTATCTCACAGTGCCAGAGAGGGGTTAGTCAGAAATGCTTTTTCCTCCTGCGTGGAGGCGCGCCCAAGAATTTGATTCCGGTGCGGGTAACGACCGAACTTTAATAAGATATCACGATGTTTTATTTCGTAGTCCATTTGCTGCTCAAGACCGTCGACATCAAATAATTCCAACGCAACATCGTGCACCTCCAGCGATTCACTGTGCATGAACGGCATATAAAGGAAGGTGACTTCCTGCGCAGTGAGGGCACGATCCGCGCCGGTTGCGACAGCTTCCTGGGCGAGCACCAGTGCTGCCACATCACAGTCAAACGCTGCGGGCTGGTTACGATAAATATTTCTGGAAAACTGGTCGAGAACGATAATTTCCGCCAAACGCCCATGAGGAGTCGCCCGCCAGGGCCACATCTCGCCGCGTGCGGCGGCCTGGTGAAGTGCACCAAAACGTGAACGGATAATATTGTCCAGCCCCTCGTCGGGAGCAAACCATTGCTCAGGTTCAATTTCATCAAACCAGAATGATAATACTTCGGTAGCCGCTTCCATGGTCACCAATGGCGCTGCATCCATTAAATTTACCTTTTTAGCTGTAATAAATATAACTGCAAAGTGATAGCGACCTTACATATTGAATGAGTACAAAAAATAGTCAATATCATTGACGTTGTTTTATACGCCCCCCGATAGTATGAGGATTAATCGGCGAAGTTCTTATTCTGTAAATCCACTCGCCTGTCTGACGAGTAATTAACGTCACTGATAATCAGATTCTTTGTACGATGAAACGTTCCTTTATATTTTTATGGTTGGTCATCCCGCTTTCTGTTGTGCTCTGTGCCTGTCAGTCTTCGTCAGTCAGCAGTTTGCGGGGCGTTAATGCAGACGATTTTTTTCGTTACAGCCAATTGTCTGATTTGAGTGCTCATCCTTCACGCAATACCGTGCTGTTTGCTCAGTCATCGGGCGATCAGAGCGCAGCGGTTTTCTCTTACTCCTATGATGATAAAGTATTTACCCGCCACACCGGTGATGACGGCATAGCGCGACGTGCCCTCGGTTTTTTACCTGACAGAAAAGGCCGGACGCGCGTACTGTTTTCTCAGCCTGCAGCAGATGGCGGTCAGCATGTCGTGGTGAATGATGACGGAAAGCTTATTGATTTGACTCCTGGTACTGATGTACAGGCCCAATTTGTGGGGTGGGGGGAGTCCCGCCATTATCTTTTTCTGGCTGTTCGGTACGCCGGCAGCGATACGCAAAAACTGGTTCGTTACCGCACGGATAACTTTGCCGCAACGCCAGTGTTTGATAATCGTCATGACCTGCCAATCAGCGCGGTCAGCGCCACTGGCCGCTATGTAGCCGGTCTTCACATCACGGCTGAAAATAACGATCGTATCTACGTTGCCGATGTCAGCTACCCCGAGCCGGTGTATCACTGGCTGAGCGCTGATAGTAATGAGTCGCTGTCAGGCCCGCTTTTGCCGCTAACGTTTGGCGCAGAAAGTCAGTCGCTGATTTTTACGGCACAAACGCCATCTTCCGGACGGCAGGCCTTCGCCTGGGCACTACGTGATGACACGATACGGCCACTTCCCCGGGTACCGGGCAATGTTACTGCCATAAGCGAATCGGAAAGTGCGCATAGGGCGATAGAATATGTCAGTGAGGGACGCAGACATATCACGGTTTTTAATCAGCAGGGAGATGAAATTTATGCCTCGCCGTCATCGCGTAACAGCTGGTCGCTGCATTTTATGCACGCAACACGTTCAGATAGCGCAAAGGCCGCAACGGATATTGTGATGATGCAGGCCAGCGATGACTTTATATCAAGCCCGGTCAGAGTTGCACCACAGGAAACTGAATATCTGGCAGAAAAGTTTCAGCCTCCGGTGAATACCGTGTCTGCCCAAAAGGTATGGATACCGGGCTTTGACGGTACCCGGATACCCGCCCAATTGTACCGGCCTGCAAACGCTGATAAAAACTCGCCTTCTGCCGCGGTGGTGTATGCACATGGTGGTTTCGATTCATTTTATTCAGCGAATTACCAACCTCACATCCAACATCTGGTTGCCAGTGGCTACGCTGTTTTGGCTGTCAATTACCGGGGCTCATCAGGCTTTGGTGATGCATTCCGTCAGCTTAACGATGGCAGGCAAGGGCAGGATGATAGCCGGGATCTTATTCAGGCGGCAGAATATCTGCGCGGACTGGATTGGATCAATGCGAATAATATTGCAGTCATGGGGGATAAGTACGGCGGTTTTCTGGCGTTATCCGCAGCGATGCAGTCAGGTGTGTTTAAGGTCGCCATTGATTGTTTCGGCATTACCAACTGGCTTACATTCCTGCAATCCGTTCCGCCATGGTTTGCTGAGTATCGCATTTACCTGCAAAGAGAATTTGGTGATTTTAAACAAAATACGTCACGGCTCTACGCTATTTCTCCGGCGCTCAATGTACAGAAAATTGGCGTGCCGGTGTTTATCGCACAGGGCGAGGTGGACCGGTTTGTAACGATGCAGCAAACCGATGAATTTGTTGCTACGCTAAAAGAAGCTGGGGTGCCGGTTGATTATGCGGTCTTTGACAGTGAGGGGCATGGCTTACAGTCCACTGGAAACAAGGTGATTTTGCAACAGCGTATTGCCGCGTTTTTAAATAAGCATTTAGATCGCTGACAGGGTATTGCTATGCACGGGCGCTGAGTCTGATCATCCTGGCATTACATTTTCATAGTTTGTCACAGTTCACCAAAGAGGATGCCGTCGTGACGCGCTTATGGGCTGAATTGATTGTCATTTTCGTAGGGTTGCCCGCTGCTACCTTCTTTTTAGTGAGCGACCTGAATACCTGGCTAATGCCACTGCTGGGGCTGGCCGGCATTGTCTGTTTGGCAGTGCTGCTGGCGGACAAGCAATTTAAACGGTTCAGGTTGTGGCATACGCAGGATTTTCTGCATCATTTTAAAACCTCGCTCAGGCTATTCATTCCCTGGGCCTGTCTCATTATGGCTGTTTTCTATCTTATTCGACCGGATTTATTTTTAAACTGGCCAATGCATGAAACCGGTTTGTGGCTAACCACGCTGCTTATTTACCCGGTTATATCGGTCATTCCTCAGGAGATTATTTTCAGAACATTTTTCTTTCATCGGTACAAGCCTATTATTCCCTCAAAGCTATGGCGGTGGGTTGCCAGCACATTCTTATTCGGACTGGCTCATCTGGTATACGGGAACTGGGTCGCGGTGATACTGTCCTGGTGTGGCGGCGCCTTATTTGGCTATCGGTATTTACAGACCCGGTCCACGCCGCTGGTGGTTGTTGAACATGCCATGTGGGGCTGCTTTATCTTTACAGTCGGACTAGGCGCCTGGCTGATAAGTGCGCCTGCTCCATAATTCTGAGCCCTTAGCAACGTCGCTGCGTATGTCTTTTATCGACAATTTACAGGACTGGATGTGGCGACGATATTTTTACCCGGACTACTGCAGGGCACAGCATCTGAAGAGGTTATGTCCCCCCTGATGCAATTATGGGAGCAAACGCTGATACGCCTGCCTGCCATTGGCCTGGGCCTTATCATATTACTGGCCTTATTTTTTCTGGCTGGTCCGGTCGCATCACTGATTCTGCGCCCGTTCGATTATGTCACCAAAAGCCCGCTGATACGCTCAGTATCCCGCCGTTCGGTCAGCATTCTGATTATTTTGCTGGGTGCCTACCTGTTTTTAAAACTGGCCGGTCTGACCGAGTTTGCCGTGGCGATTATCAGTGGTACCGGCGTGTTGGGGATTATTCTGGGGTTTGCGTTTCGCGATATTGCTGAAAACTTTATCTCCAGTTTATTGCTCACTGTACAGCGCCCGTTTCGTATCGGTGATGTCGTCGAAATCGACAGCTATCTGGGGGTAATCCAGAAGGTCACAGCCCGGGCTACCACCATGGTCGACTTCGATGGTAATCATATTCAGATCCCCAATGCCACCGTTTATAAGGGCGTGATAAAAAACCTTACAGCTAATCCGAACATGCGTGGCCACTTTGTTATCGGGATTGGTTATGACAGCGACGCTAAAACCGCACAGCAACTGGCGATGGACGTGCTGACGAGACAGGAAAATGTGCTTGATGAACCAGAGCCGCAAATTCTTATTGATGCACTGGGTTCAGCCACGCTGAATCTTAAGGTGTATTTTTGGATAAATGTTGAGCGCACCAGTGTGCTGAAAATGGCGTCGGTACTGATGCGACAGGTTGTCGAAACATTTGATAATGCAGGGATCAGTATGCCCGATGATGCCCGTGAAATTATTTTTCCGCAGGGTGTACCTGTTATTATGGATGCCGGACAATCAGGCACTTCGACTCATGCGCCGGTACCGGCAGAACCTAAATCAGAGACGAAACGGCCAAATGCGTCTGCTGCCGACAGCGCCCATCACGACGATGTTAGTAGCGAAACACAGGAAATTCGGCGTCAGGCAGCAAAGGCAAGAGATCCCGAAGGTGGTGAAAATATCCTTTAAGCGTTGCCCGGCGCAGTGGGAGACAAATTACAACGTGAAAAAAGGGTTTGCCACAGTGTGACATGCTGACGAATGGCTTGCTGGTAGAGGGCAAATTCCGTTTTTATTTGTCGCTTCAGGTACGCTTTGAAGGGGGCCGATAAGGCGGGATTGTCCATCCATTGCTCCCATACCGGCATCATCTGATAGTGATACTGATTAAGCTTGCTACCCACAGGCTGTATTTTCTCAATGAAGAACAGATAAAACACATTACGTAAAATTTCAACCTGCTCAGAAGGTTTGCCAGCCGGGCAGGCCAGCTCCGGCAGGTGAGTACTAAGCGCCTTGCTCATAGTGTCCAGATAGCTGGCAATATAGCGCTGAGTACGCCATATCTTGGCTGGCAAACGGGAGGTGTCGAGCACTTTAAGCTCACGCTCCAGTGCTGACAGACTGACCGCCTGAGCTGACTCAATTTTGTTTAAAAAGGCGAGCGCTGAAATTGCGGCGCCTGCATCGCTGTTAGCCTCGGTGGCAAGTAACGTTGTACTGCGACCTAAGGCAGCCCGGGTTTCCTGACTGGTTTGTATCAGGTTTGCCCAGAATGCCGGCCTCTGCGATTGTTTAGCCTGCCGCCAGGCCAGTAATTTTTCTTTCAGTGCCGGGTTTTCAATACTGTCACTGCACTGCTGTAATTGTTCAAGCAGTGTGACTTCATAAACGTAACGTTGCGAAGGGTGGGCGGTTTTACCCAGCGCGGTATTTCTTTGTGCCACCAGCGTACCCAGCTCACATTCCTGCAAGCGATAGAACTCACGCAGATTGACACTGAAAGACTCCACGGTGGTAAACATCGATTGCGCATCCGGATAAGCCAAGGCTGCCGGTGGTGCAGGAGCTGGTAGCGTGATTTCCAGCACGCGGGCAACACGCGCCTGATATTCCTGCAAATCATCACGGACATCGGCATTGGTACAAGCGCACAGCAGCAGCATCAGTGATAACAGTACTGCCTGCCGGGCGATGTCACGCACTGGCATTGGACGCAATACTTCTGCCGCCATCAACGTAAAGAATTTGTCCGGTTACGTAACTGGCATCAATCAGATATAACATCGCGTGCGCAATAACCGCGGGGCTGCCCAGTGTTTTTAAGGGAATACTGGCCAGTAATCCCTGTTTTTCCTCCTTAGACAAATCGCGTTCCGGCCATAGGATTGCCCCGGGGGCAATGCCATTGACTCTGACAGCAGGGGCCAGCTCTCCGGCAAGTGACCGTGTAACGCTGGCCAGTGCCGATTTTGCCGCGCAATAAACAGTATGCTGGGGAAGCGGCCGGTCGATATGCATATCAATCAGATTGATGACTTTACCACTTTGCTGTTGCAAATCGTCGCTCAGCGCCTGAGTTAAAAATACCGGGCCCTGTACATTGCTGCCCATCAGAGCATCCCAGTTTGCTTTATCAATCTGACCTACCGGCGTGGGGAAAAAGGCCGACGCGTTGTTCACCAGCAGATCAATCTGTCCAAATGCATCGCGGGCCTGGGCGGCGATATGATTGATTTCGGTCAGATTACAAAGATCGCCCTGTACTGTTGCTGCTGAATCAGGTCTGACTTCGTTTAACGCCTGGCAAAGTGTCTGGGCGGCATCCTCAGACTGGTGATAATGAATGACGACACGCCAACCATGCTGATGAAGGGTTTTAATAAGATGAGCGCCGATGCGCTTAGCACCGCCGGTGACCAGTGCTACAGGTGTAGTCATACATACTCCGAAGGCAGATTATTTCTTTTGCAAATCAATGATGGCAGATTTTGCTGCGCTCAGGTAGTGCCCGCCAAACAATAATGCATGATTAAGCAGATGATATAACTGATAAAGCGGCTCACGCTGCTGATAACCGTCACTTAACGGGTAGGCATTTTCATAGTGCTGGTAGAACGTGGCGGGCAGGCGGCCGAATAAACTTGTCATCGCGATATCGGTCTCTCTGTCACCGATATAAACCGCGGGGTCGAACATCACCGGCCCTTTGCAGGTAAAACCAATGTTTCCCGACCATAAGTCACCATGAACCAGTGAGGGGGCGGGCTGATGGTGTTGCAGATACCGCTCGGTAAATTCAACAAATGTATCAATTGTCGTCAGTTTCTCTCCGGAGTGGGCCAGCTTTTCAAGCATTGCCCCTATACGGTTTTGAGCAAAAAACGTTGCCCAGCAACTATCCTGCTGATTGACCTGTGGGGTCAGGCCGATGTAATTGTCGTGCGACCAGCCAAAAGCAGCTGACTGGTCTGTTTGATGAAGCGCCGCCAGATTCTGCGCAAAAACCTCCCACCCGGCGCCTTCAGGTTGAGTAAAGTGAAGATGCTGCAGCACCAGGTACTCATAAGACGTATGATCGTTATGTGCGATACCATGACAGATCACTGCCGGTGTGCGAACAGTATGCGTAGACGCTATGGCTGTAAGCCCTTGTGCTTCGTGTACCAGTTGCTCAGGACCGGTGGCTTCACGAAGCTTAACAAAGTATCGCTTCGCGTCGCCCTGAATGATGTACGCGGAGTGAGTATCACCGCCAGATACGGCGGATGTTCGCTGGCAGATAAAAGTCTGGTTTGTTTGTTCGCTGATATGGTCACTGATGAAATGCCACATGGGGGCCGCCTGAGATGGTTCATGCTTGTCGATAGCAGTCTCCTGATTATAGCTGATGCGTCGGGCTGATTACGTTTTTCGCTAATTTTTTGATCGGCGCTGGCTAATAACGCGCTATTTTGCACGGCTACGGCCATAATGCGTATTTTAGTCATTGCATGGCGCAGGTAAGCCGTTATAATTTCCAGCGTTTTGGCATCAGAGCATGTCGCGACCGCTGTTGGTCTCTGCCAACGAAACACATCAATAAATACACAAGTGGCACAGAGTAGGTGTCACCACTGTAAAGGAAATAGAATGCCTGTAATTACCCTTCCTGATGGAAGCCAGCGTGCTTTCGAAAACCCCGTTTCAGTTATGGATGTCGCTGCTGACATCGGTCCGGGGCTCGCTAAAGCTACGATAGCCGGAAAAGTGAACGGCGAACTTGTCGATGCTGTTGATATCATCGAGCATGACGCACAACTGCAAATTATCACTGCCAAAGATGAAGATGGTCTGGAAATCATTCGTCACAGCTGTGCGCACCTTATTGGTCATGCAATCAAACAATTATGGCCAGATGCTAAAATGGCGATCGGACCGGTGATAGATAACGGCTTCTATTACGATGTGGATATGGAGCATTCACTCAGTCAGGAAGATTTGCAAAAGCTTGAAAAACGTATGCTTGAGCTGGCCAAAACCAACTATGATGTGGTTAAAAAGAAAGTCAGCTGGCAGGAAGCGCGCGATACCTTCGAGCAGCGCGGTGAACCCTACAAGATGGAAATCCTTGACCAGAATATCAGTAAGGATGACCGTCCGGGGCTTTATCACCATGAAGAGTATGTGGATATGTGTCGCGGCCCACACGTACCTTCAATGAAGTTTTGCCACCATTTCAAATTGATGAAAGTTGCCGGTGCCTACTGGCGCGGTGACAGCGACAATAAGATGCTGCAGCGTATTTATGGCACGGCCTGGGCGGACAAGAAGCAGCTTAAAGCCTATCTGCAGCGTCTGGAAGAAGCGGAAAAGCGCGACCACCGTAAAATAGGCAAAACGTTGGATTTGTTCCACTGGCAGGAAGAAGCGCCGGGTATGGTGTTCTGGCACAACGATGGCTGGTCAATCTACACCGAGCTGGAGACATTTGTTCGCCAGAAGCTTCGTCAGTATGACTATGGTGAAGTGAAAGGTCCGTTGATGATGGACCGCAGCCTGTGGGAGAAATCGGGTCATTGGGATAAATATGCCGAGAACATGTTTACGACCGAGTCTGAAAAGCGAGAATACGCGATTAAGCCGATGAACTGCCCCGGTCACGTACAGATTTTTAATCAGGGCCTGAAATCTTACCGCGATCTGCCACTACGTATGGCCGAGTTTGGCTGTTGTCACCGTAATGAACCTTCTGGTGCACTGCATGGTCTGATGCGCGTACGTGGCTTCACGCAGGACGATGCACATATCTTCTGTACTGAAGAACAGATCCTCGAAGAGGTGAGCGGCTGTATTAAGATGGTCTATGAGACCTACGCTGCATTTGGGTTTGAAAAGGTGGCTGTGAAGTTGTCTACCCGCCCTGAAAAGCGTGTTGGCTCAGATGAAATCTGGGATAAATCCGAAGCTGCGCTGGCTGAAGCGTTAAAAGCAAACGATATCGAGTTTGACTATCAGCCGGGTGAAGGGGCGTTCTATGGGCCAAAAATAGAGTTTACCCTGCATGATTGTCTGGATCGGGCATGGCAATGCGGCACCGTTCAGCTTGATTTCTCAATGCCGGGTCGCTTAGGGTCAACCTACGTGGCTGAAGATGGCGAACGTAAAGTGCCGGTGATGATTCACCGCGCTATTCTTGGATCATTGGAACGTTTTATCGGTATTTTGACCGAAGAATATGCCGGATTTTTCCCGTTGTGGCTGGCACCACAACAGATGGTAGTGATGAATATTACCGACAGTCAGGCCGAATATGTGACTGAAACTGTCAAAAAATTGCAGGAATTTGGGTTTAGAGCAAAGTCTGACTTGAGAAATGAGAAGATAGGCTTTAAAATCCGCGAGCACACCTTAAAACGTATTCCGTATATGCTGGTCGTTGGCGATAAAGAAGTAGAAGCTGGCGAAGTAGCGGTTCGCTCCAGACGCGGTGAAGATTTAGGCACAATGAGCCTGCACGCATTTGTTGAGCTTGCCGGAAAGGAAATTGGCGAAAAGACGATTAAGTAATCGTTGTTAAGGTATGAAAAGTTGCCTGTCAGGTCGTGACGACACCGACAGGCATAAAGAATTAATTTTTGGAGGAATAGCACATTAAAGGCGCTAACAAACAGGCTCAGGGCGCAAAAGCCCGCATAAACGATGAAATCAAAGCCAGAGAAGTAAGACTTATCGGCAAAGATGGTGAACAGATTGGCGTAGTTTCGCTAGCAGAAGCAACGCAAACCGCTGAAGAAGC
>CAZOYR010000059.1:4338-19662 GCA_964584105.1 uncultured Alteromonas sp. | reverse complement strand
GCAACAGCTGTAATCTGCAGCTCACCCGATTCCAGTGCGAGCGGCGCTTCTGTGACCCAGCTGCCGTCTGCAGAAACCTCAACGTCATATTCATCACTCCCCACGGTTACCAATACTGTGGTTTGCTCAAGGGCGCCGTCATCAGATACCGTGCCAGCGATGTGAATCTTTTCGTCATAGAAACGGGCGTTATCGACCGGGGTGGATAATGAAAGTTCTGGAGACTGATTTTTTAATACACTGATCATAGCTCTCGTGATTGAAATCATACCAAGCTCATCTTTTACCATCAGCTCAAAAACTAATTCAGAGTCTTTGTCCACAGCCGGCAGTGTGATTTCAGTTTGAACCGCGTCTGGAGATTCAATCGTTGCGGAGGGGCCCGAAATCTGTCTCCAGTGATACTCTCTAAGATTGTTATCTATATCGCTGCTCTGGCTACCGTCCAGGGAAACAGTTGAGCGTTCTTTGGCCTGCTGTTCACCAGATATAGCAGCCTGCGGAGCACTGTTAACTGAAAGCGTAAACGTCTTGCTACTAGTATCCCCGTCGTTGTCAGTAACGGTAAGTTCTATTTCAAGCTGAGTGCCTTCTTCATCCGGCGCACTGAATTGCACGGTGTCAGAATCAACACCCGACAATGTGACCTCAGGGCCAGAAACCTGAACCCAGTTATAGCTACTAATGCTGCCGTCTTTATCGCTCGACCCGGACGCATCAATCGTTACGGTTTGTTCTGGATTAACCAACGTTTTGCTTTGAGAAGCGACGATAGATGGCGGCGTATTGGCCGGTGGTGTCACTACTGGCTCTGGTGATGAAGAACTGTCACCGCCACCACCGCACGCGGTGAGAAGTGCCGGAAGTGTAAGAAAGCTTAAAAGGCAGATACGAATGTTATTAAACTGCATCCCTGTTCCCTGTTTTAATGATACTGCGCCGACCCGTTCGGCTTCATGCGGGCACAAAAATAGGCGATGCCGGCTTTTTGTGCAATAAATAAAAAATTAAATTTGCATTCCCGACGCAGCGCGCGAAGATGACTGTGGGCGGCTCACCGCGAGAAAACGCGTGCGATAACAGGTTGTACTGCGCCTGTATTTCTGAAATGTTCTAAAAGAAAACCCATGGTATTTTGCAATCAAACAATGCTAAAGTTTTAGTGTTACATAACGCGGTTAGCTCGCACTTTATTGGTGCGTTTTGACTCGTCGCGCTGTGACACTATTGTGAAGTAGAATAAAGAAGGAATTTGACATGGAAGAAAAAGAATACGCCGGGTTCTGGATTCGGGTCGGTGCATCCATCATTGATACAATCATATTATTCATTGTTTTATCAATCCCACTTACTTTGATTTATGGTACAGAATACTGGGTTGGTGAAGAGACCGTTTATGGCTTTTGGGACATCGTCCTGAATTACGTTGTGCCTATTACCGCGACAGTTTGGTTTTGGCTCCGCTATCTGGGCACACCAGGAAAAATGGCAACGAATCTTGAAGTTGTAGATGCAAAAACCGGTGGGAAAATGAGCCTCCCACAAGCAGTCGGTAGATATTTTGCCTATATCGTTTCTATCCTGCCTCTGTTTTTAGGCATTATCTGGGTAGGCGTCGATAACCGCAAGCAAGGCTGGCACGACAAGCTCGCAGGCACTGTTGTGGTAAAGAAAACTACCAAAGCTGCTGTGTCTTTCGAACAGCAAGAAGCCTGAATTTGCCAATATGAGACCTGCACGGAGACAGTGATGCGTTATTCGGTTTTCAGTCGCTGACCTCTTCTGTGTATTGGGCTGTATGGGCTGTGCAGTCTTTGTTGGTGGGGCGTGATATTTTCGCGAGATGAATAAAAGGCTGAAATGGCCACATGAAAACCATTTCAGCCTTGGCGGGAAATTATTGAAGCGCTACCACTACGATTGATTTGGCTGGTAGCGTAAAGTCATCTGCAGTAGCCTCAAATGCCTTTGGTGTTACAGCATCCTTATCATCGAAGGTATTTTTAGCCGTCATTTTCTCTGCGGTCAGAATCTCACCTTTAAGTGTTTTATCTAGCCCACCTGAAACATCCAGCTTGATACTCGCACTGTTGGTCGGATCAAGGTTTACCAGCGCCAGGTAGCTGCGGCCGTCTTTACCTTTTGCCAGCGAGCCGGTTACAGCAGGAACGGCCTTTTCACCCATGGTGTAGTCAGGTGCATCCAGCGTTAGGGGAATGGAAGTGGCATCCTGAAACACGCTATACATATCGTATACATGAAAGGTTGGTGTTTTAAGCATATCCGGGCCGTCGGTCAGGATCATGGCCTGCAGAACATTAACCATTTGCGCGATATTCGTCATATGCACGCGTTTGGCATATGCATGAAATAAATTTAGATTTACCGCTGCAACAACCGCATCGCGAAGGGTATTTTGCTGATATAAAAAGCCGGGTTCACGGCCTTCTTCAGCATCGTACCAGGTACCCCATTCATCCACATAAAAGCCTAATTCGCCGTCGGGATCGTTTTTGTCCAGAATGGCGATATTATTTTTCAGATACTCATCCATTCTGTAAGTGCGTTCAAGGGTGGCAAACCACATCTTCTCATCGAACTGGGTGGCGTGACCTTTGGTTTCCCATTCATCGTTGGGCAGCGTGTAAAAGTGGTAACTGATACCATCCATGTCGCGTTTAATATTTTTACTCAGTACGTCCGTCCATTGTGTATCTCCAGTATGGCCGCCACTGCCCACTAATAGCGGTTTTTTGCCAGGGGGTGTTTTCAAAAAAGTCGCATACTGACGATATAAATCCGTGTAGTAATCAGGCTCCATGTGACCGCCACAACCCCATGATTCATTACCGATACCAAAATATTTTATATCCCAGGGCTTTTCGCGGCCATTGGCACGGCGTTGATTGGCCAGTGTGGAATTCTTATCTGAGGTCATGTACTCCATCCACTCAGCCATTTCTCTGACACTGCCACTGCCCAGGTTGCCGTTAATATAAACCTCGGCGCCAAGCAGCTCGGCTAAATCAAAAAATTCATGGGTGCCTACTGCATTGGTTTCCTCTACGCCGCCCCAGTGCGTATTCACTTTGACAGGCCTTTCATCCTTGGGGCCAATGCCATCGCGCCAGTGGTATTCGTCGGCAAAACAGCCGCCAGGCCAGCGTACCAGGGGCACCTCCATCTCTTTCAATGCATTGATGACATCGTTGCGAAAGCCTTTTGTATTGGGTATAGAAGAGTCGGTGCCAACCCATAATCCTTCGTAAATACCTCTGCCCAAGTGCTCAGCAAACTGGCCATAAATATCTTTGTTTATGACCGGACCTTGCTGACTTAAGTCGGCTGAAACAGTGACCTGATGGGTAGCTGCCGTCGCTACACCCGTCGACAACGCCACGCTCAGTAACGAGGCTCTTATCAGTGAAAAGCGCATGTTATTTCTCCTGTGCGGGTTCTGTAATACCTTCGGTACTCATGACAACGCGTTTTAACGTGCCGTCATCATTGTAAATAAGCGGGTCTATGGCGACTGAGCGACGGAAACGACCGCCGCTTGGTTTATCGCCCTGAGGGGGAAGCGCGCCGGTGTGGTAGATGAAGTAGTCATTACCTTTATATTCAATGATTGACTGGTGGTTGGTTTCTGTGTTGCCAGCCACCTCATTTAAAATACCCTTAAAGTCCCATGGGCCGTGAATGCTCTTACTCATCGCGTAACAAATTTTTTCCGGAAACTCACAGGCATAAGACAAGTAATAGTTTTCGCCTTTTTTATGTACCCACGCAGCTTCAGTAAAATTCGGAACATCAATCACTTTGATCTCACCATCCAGCGCGGTGAGGTTGTCTGTCAGCTTGACGTATTTAGGCACCAGGTTGCCGAAAAACATGTAGGTATCACCGTTATCTTCGGTAAAGATAGCCGGGTCGATATCGTCCCAGTCGTTGGGCGTTTGAGTGGTCATGTCGTTCGTAACAAGCGCATGGCCGATGGCATCTTCAAACGGACCCGTGGGGGAGTCTGATACCGCAACCCCGATGGCAAAACCGGGTTTTTCTTCGTTGTGTCTTACTGTAGTGAAAAAGTAGAATTTGCCATCCTTTTCAATCATGTGTGACGCCCAGGCATCACCTTTGGCCCATTTGAAATCGGTTGCTTTCATGATTGGACCATGGGCCTTCCAATTCACCATATCTGTTGAGGAAAAAGCGAGCCAGTCATGCATTTCGAAAAAAACATCGTTGTTAGGCGCTTCGTCATGCCCGGTATATAAATACACCGTATCATCATGCACCAGCGCCGCAGGATCGGCAGTAAACACATCTTTAATGACAGGGTTATCTGCCATTACGTGGCTGCTAAGTACCATTCCCGCAGCGCAAAGCCATCGCATTTTCATGTTTCATTCCCCGTAGTATCGGTGGCATGACCGGTAGCCTCGTCATGCTAAAGGCACGCTAAATGTAAATTACTTTTTAATAGTATTGTACTACCAGCACAGATGTAAACCATTTTAAAATAATATTGTATTAACAATAATTGGGGCGCATTCTCCTTTAGTAAATTCTCAGAAAGTCACCATGGCATTTATTGTTCATAAGAAAGCTGCGCACCATTGATCTGGCTGCCCTGTATGACTGCGCAAGAGTCTTTAAGCCTGCCGTGATTTGCTATGAGCGGACTGTTATAGGTGCAGAGGGTCCACATTCTTATGCAGCTTTTGAACATTTTCTCGGTTATGAAAACAGGTAATTTCGTTAAAGATTTATTATTGACAGCTTAAATGTAATACAATAATATCAACTCAGAATAACAAATAATTAACAGTAGGGCCCAGGCCTTAAACACATAAAGTCAGTTCAAACTCAAGCCTTGTACAGAAGTTCAGAACGTTGTTGACTAGGACCATAAGAACCGGAGTAGAAACGTATGTTTAAACGAACACACCTTGCCAGTGCTGTCCTCGTTGCTATGTCCTGCCAGTTTGCCTTCGCGCAGGATGATCAGGATGCTCAGACAACCCCGACCCAGGATGGCTCGGACGTTGAAGTGATTGAAGTTTCTGGTGTTCGCGCCAGTCTTAGTAAAGCAATAAACATTAAACGTCAGAACGTTCAGATTGTTGATTCAATTGTTGCAGAAGATATCGGTGAGTTCCCCGATAACAATGTGGTTGAAGCACTTCAGCGCGTAACCGGTATTCAGGTAACAGACCGGGGCGCGGGTGAAGTTAACACTGTAACGATTCGTGGTCTTAACGATGTCACCACAACGGTAAATGGCAGAAATGTATTTACTGCGTCAGGCCGTGCAGTAGCACTGGCAGACATCCCCGCAGCGCTACTGAAAACCGTTAACGTCTATAAAACCCGCTCTGCATCGCAAATTGGAAGCGGGATCGCTGGTCAGATTGATGTCAAAACGCAACGTCCTTTTGACTTTGACGAGCGCTCTTTTGTACTGGCTGGTCGCGCCATACATCAGGAACAGGCTGATAAAACGGATCCACAACTCAGCTTTCTGGCAACGGATACCTGGGACGTCGGTAATGGGGATTTCGGCGCGTTGCTGAACGTATCGTACACGCGCACGAATTTCCGGGATCAAAGTATAACGGCCGGTGCAATGGTGCCATTTGTTACTGAAAACCCATCAGCACAAATGCTTTCAGGCGCTGCTTATGGCCCGCTTCAGCGCATTTTTCCCGCTGAATGCTCACCGCAATGCTGGGAGCCGGGTTTAGATAGTGGTTTACCATTCGCTGCGGGGTCAACATTAGATATTAATGGCACCCAGGAAGAATATTACCTTGGTCGTGATGCTATTTTCGGCTCTGATTTTCAGGGGGAACGTGAGCGCCCGGCGGTAAATCTGTCTTTGCAATGGGCACCGAATGATTATTCAACCTATACCTTCGAAGCGTTTTATAACGGTTATGAGCAGGAATCCTTCAACTCTTTATTCTTCCAGTTTGTTGACTGGTGGGGTGGGGTCGATCCAAACGATCCGGTAACCTTGCTTGATGGCACCAACATCGTCGAATCCCGCTTTGTTAACGATGGATTTAACTTTACCTCCGGCGATGTATCCAGAGGCGAAACTGACAGCTATCTGGTTTCACTGGGTGGTGACTGGCAGGTAAGCGATTTTCTGAATGTAAAATCTGAGGTTTACTTCCAGAAATCTGAATTTACGACAGAGTTTTTTGCTGTTCGTGCTACCACGGTGCAACCGCGCGTATTTATGCAAACCAACGACGGAGATGGTATTCCTTCACTGGTTTACGAAAACTCCGATCCTACCAATGCTGATATCTATTCGGTGGGTGAAACATTCGAAAACGGCTCATCATCTGAAGGTGATGCAATCACCTGGACAATTGATGCTGAATACTTTGTCGACAATGCATTTTTCACGAAAGTACAGTTTGGTAGCTTTGTCGATCGCAGAACTGCCGAGCAAGGCAACTATGACTTTACTGGCGGTGTAATCGGTGGTTTGCTCAGCGATTACGATGAAAATCTGCAGTATCGGAATGAAAACTTTTTCGATGGTAATGCCACATTTCCGGAATCATGGGTAGCAGCCGATGGTTATTATGCGTTTGCTAACCGTGACAGATATCGCGAGCTTTCCGGCCTGACGGGCGTTTACCAAAATGAGTTCGGTCAGGATACGCCAGTTATCAGAACCAATTTTGATATCGAAGAAACCACCATTGCCCTTTATGGTGAGGCGGAATTCAATACTGAGCTATTTGGCAAAGTATTAGACGGCGAAATTGGCCTGCGCTATGAGATGAACGAAGCCGATATGACCTTCTTCACCCGTGACCCGGCTCTGCCACCGCAAAGCACGGCCGAACGCGATGATAATACATTGCTACCCAGTCTGGTTGCCCGTTATCATTTAACAGATGACTTGATGGCGCGCGTGGCTTACACGGAGACAATCCGTCGACCGGCATTTGAGCAGCTAAATGCTTATACACAATATCAGCCTGATCTGACGGATGTTGGTTATGGTACGGGTACCGGCGGTAATCCAAACCTTGAACCGGTAGAGTCGCAGAACTGGGATTTCGCATTGGAATGGTACTTTGCGCCGGAAAGCTCACTATACGCAACCTACTTTACCCGCGACATTGAAGGCTTTGTGTATGATTCAGTGGTGGCTGAGCAGTATCAGGGGCCGACTGACGATGCGCCGGGCACGTATATCGTGAGTAAGCCTGCGAACACATCAAACGGTGAACTGCAGGGGTGGGAACTGGGAACCGTATATTTCCCTCAAAATTTGCCTGGTGTGCTCGATGGGTTAGGCGTACAGGCCAGCTATACCATCCTGGATTCTGAGCAGGACATCCCAATCTTCAACCGCACCACGGGTGACATTGAAGGGTACGATACACAGCCAATCTTTGGTGTTTCTGATACCTCTTACTCAGCGGTGCTGATCTATGATAACGAAGAGCTAAGCATGCGCTTATCTTACGTTTGGCGCGAAGACTTCCTGAATAACTACGAGGCTCGCCTATTTGCTAACCCGCTGGGCGTTTACCGGGCACCTGAAAAGTCCATGGACTTCCAGTTAAGTTATGATGCTACAGAAGATCTGACGATCACCTTTG
Organism: uncultured Alteromonas sp.; assembly: GCA_964584105.1. Lineage (GTDB taxonomy): Bacteria > Pseudomonadota > Gammaproteobacteria > Enterobacterales > Alteromonadaceae > Alteromonas. Next base: position 12,028 of record CAZOYR010000059.1, on the reverse strand, counting down.
ATGCGACTAACCTGACTGAAGAAATCTATCAAAGTTATTATCAGTATCCTGAAACGCATAACTTTGGAAGCTCGTTGTACAGCAGAACCTTTGCATTGGGTTTCCGCTACCGTATGTAACGCACTTGTTATCGAAAAACCCGGCCTGGTGCCGGGTTTTTTATTAGTATAACGGTCATAAGTAAAGCGGCTCATCCGCATAAAAGAAATTGGCGAAACCATTGCGTTTACATTGGTATGATAATAGTATATTTAAATTAACATCTGGTTTGCATTTTGGTGTAATCCGTCGTTACCTCATTAACAGGTAATTCCTCATTCTCTATGAACCATTATTGCCATCGCGCGTGGTTCACAAATCGGAACAGGCTGTATGACCACACAAAAATTATCAACATTAGAAAAAGTCGGATTCGGTGCCGGTGATATGGCAGTGAATGTTGTGATTTCATCAATGATGTTGATCATTACATTTTTCTATACCGATATTTTTGGTCTGAAGCCTTCAGATTTGGCCATCATGTTTTTACTGGTGCGATTTATTGATGCAGTCAGCGACCCGCTGATGGGCACCATCACCGATAAATTTACTACGCGGTGGGGACGTTACCGCCCTTACTTTTTATTCCTGTGTGTGCCGTTTGGCATTTCTGTTTTTCTAACCTTCAGCACGCCGGATGTTGATTACAATGCCAAGCTGGTCTGGGCATATTCCACGTATATCTTCGTTACCCTGATGTTTACAGCTGTGACAATCCCCTACATTTCGCTTATTGGCGTGATGACAGCGGACCCGAAGGAGAAGCTGTCTGCCAATGGCTACCGGTTATTCTTCGCTAAGATTGCTGCCTTTCTGGTTACCATCATTGTGCCTAAACTGGCGGGAGCCGATTACTGGGACGGCAATATGGCCGAGGGCTATCGCGCAGCAATGGGACTCATGGCAATACTTGCTGTTTTTATGCTGCTTTTTTGTTTTTTCACCACCACTGAGCGACTCGAGCACAAGGTTGACGAAAAGCCCTTTAAGGAGCAACTGAAACTGCTGTTGAAAAATGATCAGTGGATGACACTGTGTGGCGTATGTGTCCTGGGTACCATCGGATACGTAGTGCGTGGTTCCGTTGCTATTTACTATGCTAAATATTATCTGGGTGGCGGGCCTGATATGCAGGCCAACTTTATGGCCACTGGCGTAGTGGCCGCAATTCTGGCGATGGTGGCCTCTACATGGATTACCAAGCGTTGGTGCAAGGTGAAACTGTTTCGCTTCAGTCAGATGGCGGTGGGTATCTTAAGTGCCATTATGTTTTTCAGTGTCGGACAACAGGATGTGCTTCTGGCCTTTGTGCTGTATTTCCTTATCTCATTTGTTGTGGATTTGCATGCGCCCATCTTCTGGTCTGCCATTGCCGAAGCCGTTGACTACGGCCAGAGTAAAACCGGCAAGCGGGTAGCAGGTTTATCATTTGGTGGTATCTCATTTTGTCAGAAAGCCGGTATGGGCCTGGCCGGAGCAATGGTCGGTTGGTTGCTTACCTATTTCAATTACGAAGCGGAGCAAGTGCAAAGCGAATTTACGCTAACTGGTATCGCACTGATGCTTACCGTCATACCGGGGTTGTTCCACTTTTTAGTCGGCGTGCTGATGAAGCGCTATCGCATTACCGACCAGGAATATCAGCGACTCGCGCTGACCCTGGATGCAGTCCATGAACACCCGGAAGTGGTGGATGATTTGCAAAATTCAGCAGCCATGGCGAAAGGGCATCAGTAAGGGAGGCAAGATAATGCGAATAGTTAATAAACGTCGTTTGCTTTCCGTCGTGATAGCCAGTGCGATGCTCATCGGATGCCAACAAAGTGCGACACCGACGGCGACCAATAGTCAGGACCCGACAGTTAATCAACAGGCGGCCATTAACCCCGTGTCCCAAGCACAGCAGGTGTTTCCATTAAGTCAGATATCGCTGACCGGCGGGCCTTTCTGGCATGCACAGCAAACCAATATCGATTACTTACTGGCGATGAAGCCGGATCGTTTACTGGCACCCTATTTGCGAGAGGCAGGCCTTGAAACATCGGCAGATAGCTATGGGAACTGGGAAAGTTCCGGCCTCGACGGACACATTGGCGGGCATTATCTGTCAGCATTATCGCTGGCATGGGCGGCAAGCGGGCAGCCGGCGCTTAAAAAGCGTCTTGATTATATGCTTGATGAGCTTGCCCGGGCCCAGCAAGCCAATGGCGGTTACTTAGGTGGTATACCGAACGGCCAGGCCATGTGGCAAGAGATACGAAACGGCAACATTAACGCTGATTTGTTTTCGCTAAATGATCGCTGGGTGCCGCTGTATAACATCGATAAGTTATTTCACGGGCTACGGGATGCTTACCAGATTGCTGGAAGCAATCAGGCAAAGGATATGTTGCTTGATCTGGGCCAGTGGATGCTGACAGTAACTGAGAATCTCAGTGATGAACAGATTCAACAAATGCTTTATTCAGAGCACGGTGGCCTGAATGAAGTTTTTGCCGATATGGCGCTGATTAGCCAGGACGCGCGGTATTTGCATCTTGCTCGTCAATTTTCCCATGAAACGGTGCTAAAGCCGTTAACGCAAAATAAAGACACATTAACCGGTCTTCATGCCAATACGCAGATCCCCAAAGTCATAGGTTTTTTAAAGGTGGCCGAAACGGCGGATGACGAGGCATGGGAATCTGCCGCTGAATTTTTCTGGCAGACGGTCACTCAGGAACGAAGCGTATCCATTGGCGGTAATAGTGTTAAAGAGCACTTTCATGAAAAAGATGATTTCACGTCGATGGTGGAAGATGTTGAAGGACCGGAAACCTGTAACACTTACAATATGATGAAGCTGAGCAAAATGCTTTATCTGCGTACCGGCGAACCGCGCTACCTGGCTTTCTATGAACGGGCAATGTACAACCACATTCTGTCTTCTCAGCATCCTGAGCACGGTGGCCTGGTATATTTCACATCAATGCGACCCGGGCATTACCGTATGTATTCGTCGGTACAGAATTCAATGTGGTGCTGTGTAGGCTCAGGTATTGAAAACCACAGCAAATATGGCGAGCTAGCCTATACCCATAACAATAGTGATTTGTGGGTGAATCTGTATATGCCGTCAACGCTGAATTGGCAGAAACAAGGCTGGCGTATTGAAACGCAAACTAATTTTCCTGATAGCAGCGATGTGACTGTCAGAGTGAAAAAGACCGACTCTGCTGCTTCATCTTTCACATTGCACCTCAGAAAGCCTGAATGGCTATCAGATGCTATGCAAGTTACCGTTAATGGTCAGCCTGTAAAAACGACAATGACTGAAGCTGGCTTTATCACTTTGCAACGACAGTGGCATGATAACGACACCATTCGATTCCAGCTTCCTGCTGAGCCTGCGGTAGAGCAACTCCCTGATGGGCAGGATTATTATTCTGTGCTGTACGGCCCGGTCGTTCTGGCGACAAAGGTCCGGGCTTTTGAAAATGAAAAGCTTAATTTTATCGCGGATGATAGCCGGATGGGGCACATCGCTGCAGGGCCGGTATGTCCGCCGGAAGCGTTGCCGGTAATGCTGGGCGAGCCTGCATCATTTCTAGAAGGGCTTAAACGGGCACCGGGTGAAAAGCTGGCCTTTGTCGCATCCACTAATGTGGCGGTAGCCAATCAACCGGACCGCGAAAGTAAGATGCTCATCCCTTTCTTCCGCCTGCATGATAGTCGCTATGAAGTGTACTGGCCGCAATTAAGTGAAAGTGATTTTTCTTCTTTTGTTGAACAGGCCCAGGCAGAGGCTGCGTCAGCTGAAAAGCTACGTAATATTACGGTAGATACGGTTAGTCCGGGACAGCAACAACCGGAAGTCGAACATAACTTTAAAGGCGAGGGCACCCGCGCTGGCGTGAACAATGGTCATCACTGGCGTGATGCGACAGGGTGGTTTAGTTATGCGCTTGATAATAAGGGCGCGCGCGCCAAAACACTCAGGCTGACCTACTTCAGCGGTGATATTGACCGCCAATTTTCAATTCTGGTAAACGGAGAACGACTGGCTGCGGTCTCGCTACCTGCAAAAGCTGGCGCACAAGATTTTTATACCGTGGACTATGCACTGACAGAGACGATGCAAAAACAACCGACGCTGACGGTGCGGTTTGATGCTAAGAGCGGTTCAGTGGCAGGCGGTATCTACGGTATCCGTTTATTATCAGAATGATACGGCACCCTGAAAAATGATGTAAACCAACGTTATGGCAAAAAACAAGCAGCGCACAAAAGCGAAAGGCTCAACAGGTCACAATCGAAATTTGACGGCGGATTTTATAGCCCGGTATCTCAGGCAGGACGATGTCAGGGTCACGCCTTCTGGCCTTATGTATCGGATCATTGATGATGTACAGGGCGAGCGGTCAGCCAGCGACCATATTGTGAAAGTGCATCAGCGAATTTTGCTCGCTGATGGGAGTGTGGTTGATGATACTTACAAAAAAGGCCCGCCGGAAAGCTTTATGCTCAGTGAGGCGATAGAAGGCCTTCGCGAAGCATTGCTTTTGATGCCAGTGGGCGCGCGCTATGAGTTTGTCATTCCTCCGGAGCTGGGCTGGGGTAAAAAAGGCAACGGCGGCAAGATTGGTCCTCATGCTGTGATGATTGTTGATGTGCGATTAATTGATACAGGCACACCTTAACGCTAATCAGGCAATACGTGTTTTCAGTTGCACCAAATAGGCTTTTCTCTGTGCAAGTGCGGTAACACTCCCCTCATACGTTTTTATATTCTTAACAGACGGCATGCTCATCTGCTTATTAAGCAGTGAATGACACAATGTCAGGTTTATGTAGTTGTAATAAAGAATAAGTGTCTGCAAATAATCTTTAGACACTTCACGCATTCCGAGCTTATTAGCGGTGCGCTCGTTGAGCACAAAGCTGGTAAGACGCACTTTCTGTTCTGAATGATTTGTAGCCTGGTCGTCGCAAAGGGTGATGAGTCCGTCAATGAGACCTGTCAGCGCGCGCTTCTTTCTTTCTCGCGCATTCATATCTGGTGTGAACAAGAAATAGTAATCAAATAATGTCGCGGTATGTAAGGTTAAAACCGTGCCTCTTGTGTGCTCAATCAGCAAAAAGTTTGACAGGTAGGTCAGCTTTTTATTTTTCACCAGCGAGGGAACGTCGATAAACGGAGCGATGATGGATAACAAAATGGCAAGGAAGGGGAGCAATAGTGGCAGTACACCGGACCAATAAAACAGCGTACCGGCGGCAGCGATAATTATCGCACTGAGGACGGCTACCTTAGCGATAAAAATTTGTTGCGCCGATGGTGGCCGTGCAAAGAACGGATGGGCTTCTGGCATCAGCATTTAAACAGACAGAAAAAGTTTATTTTTACAGTAGTTTAGAATGAACGGCAATGTTTGAAAAGCCCGGCGATGTGTCGCCGGACTGGCCTTTTTTATTTCTGCTTTTTTAAGGTAGTGGTAAGCCTGTCGAGATCATCGGGGTTAACCTGTGGCCAGTTATCGTCCCAACTCATGGGCAAAATACGCAGTTTCTGTATTGCATTATCCGCCGTTTCATAGGCATGGAATACCAGATAATCTTTGCCATCAAAGGTGTATGCTGCATTGTGTCCGAGGGCGACCCAGTTGTCATTTCCTTCAAGCACAAGGGTGCCGCCACCTTCATTCAGTGACTTTCCATCGCGATCAATATACGGCCCCTCAACTTTCTTGCTGCGACCTACGCGAATATTGTAGGTACTGTCCATGCCCCTGCAGCATTTATCAAACGAAACAAAAAGATAGTAAAAGCCATTCTTTTTAAAGATATAAGGGGCTTCTATTGCGCCCTCACCGGGGTCGGCATCGTCGTTGGTCTTCCTGCCGGGACGTTTGGCAATGGTATGCCACTGCTGAGGCTCTGCCAGGCGCGTCATATCATCATCCAGTTTGACCAGCTTTAGCCCGCCCCAGAAGGAGCCGAAACTCATCCACGGGGTGCCTTCATCATCTTCTACAATGGCGGGGTCGATGGCATTCCAGAAATCCCGTTCCGGAACAGATTGCAGTACGATCCCCTGGTCAACCCAGCGGTAATTCTCTGCATCCGGATCAAGCGTCTCATTCACTGTTACGCCGATACCTGACGTGTTTTTACCAAAGGCCGAGACTGAATAATAAAGATAGAACTTGCCGTCCTTTTCATAAACATCAGGCGCCCAGAGATGCCCCCCGAAACCAGGGGCGACACGACGCGCCCAGCTTGGTTCATCCGGAAACACACGCCCGGTGAGTGTCCAGTCGGTCAGGTTTTTTGACTCATAATAAGTAATACCAGGTCCGGTGCTGAAAACGTAAAACGTATCGCCTTCTTTCGCCATCACCGGATCATGTACTTCTACCTGCTTGGCCCACGCTGAAGACGCAGCAGCAGCCATAAATAAAGATGTCAGAACCTGTTTTTTGAAACTCTTCAGCATCGCCATTTACTCTTTTTTATTCAATTTCAATTCACAGTTTAACAGGGATTGTGTTAAATATGTAATACAATATTAACATTGTGTTGGCATCTACAATTCAGTATAAGCCGATAGCCGGAGGGAGCAAATGAACAAAAAAATAATAGTTTCGACGCTGGCGGCGTCATGGTTTTGTGCGGTATCAAGTGGGCAGGCCTTAGCAAATCAGGTAACCACGACCAAAGACTTCGCCCCTATCGATAACCCCATCGTGTTGCAGCGTGCAGACCCGATGCTGGTGCGTCACCCGAAGACCGGGTGTTATACCTTTATTGGCACATCACCACAGTTTGATAGCATTGAATTGCGTCAGGCATGCAATATCAATGAACTTAAACTTGTTGAACCCCAAACGATTTGGAAGAAGCGTGAAGCCGGGCCAATGAGTGCAAATATATGGGCGCCTGAACTGCATCGGGTCGACGGAACCTGGTATATCTATTTTGCTGCCGGAGAAGTCAGCACGCCTTTCAGCATCCGTATGTATGCGCTCAAAAATGACAGTGACAACCCTATGGAGGGGGACTGGGAAGAAGCGGGTCAGATAGAAAGCGGGTGGGATTCGTTTGCGCTGGATGGCACAACGTTTGAACATAATGGTAAACGTTATTATGTCTGGGCACAGCAGGATAAAGATAAATCCTATAACTCCGCTTTATGGATTGCGCAGATGCGCTCGCCAACTGAGTTGGTTTTGCCGGCAACACTCCTTTCAGAGCCAACCCTTGACTGGGAGGTGCAGGGGTACAAGGTGAACGAAGGTGCTGCGTTCATACAACACAGCGACAAGGTGTTTTTAACGTATTCGGCCAGTGCAACCGATCATAGGTATGCCATGGGACTGCTTTGGGCCGACGCTGATGCCGACCTGCTTGATGCCAGCCAGTGGCACAAAAAGGCGCAGCCGGTATTTGAAACTAATGCAACATTGGGGCGCTATGGACCGGGCCATAACAGCTTTGTTAAAGCGCCGGACGGGAAAACAGATCTGATGGTCTATCACAGCCGTGACTATAAAGCGTTGAAAGGAACGCCTCTTACCGATCCTAACCGGCATGCACGCGTGCGTGTTCTGCATTGGGACGACAACGGCTTCCCCGTGTTCAAATCCTCGCTTCCAGATTAATCAATGGCAAA
>CAZOYR010000059.1:0-4238 GCA_964584105.1 uncultured Alteromonas sp. | reverse complement strand
ATGACCACCAGAACAAACAGCAAAATACAATAGTACAGCCAGTTCATCGTCACTACCCATTCCAGGGGTGTACCGGCAATATTGTCTTTAAACGGCAGCAGCGCAAGCCGGAACATGCCCATGATGAAACCCGATACCAGGCCTACAAAGCCTGCCGTTGGTGTGATGCGGGTACTGACCAGCCCCAGTAAAAATACAGCGGCAATTCCTGGTGCGATAAGTGACTGAACACTTTGCAGATATTCATAAAGCACATCGGCAATCAGACTCATCACCGGGATCCACAATATGCCCAGTACTACAATCACGATAGTGGCAATTCGACCAACTTGGAGCAGATGTTTTTCACTGGATTCAGGCTTAAACTTCTTATAAAAGTCGATGGTGAAAAGTGTAGCTGACGAATTGAACAGCGACGCGAGCGAGCTCATTAAAGCCGCAACCAATCCGCCTATCACAATGCCTTTTACCCCAGATGGTAGTAACTCTGAGACCAGCATAGGAAAAGCCTGGTCCGGGCTGTCGTAAGTGACAATACCTTTTGCATTCAGCGCATAAGCGATCATACCTGGTACCAGAAAAATGAAGACCGGCAGTAGCTTCAGGTAGCCGGCAAACATGGTGCCGCGGCGGGCCTCCTTGATGCCTTTGGCTGATAACACGCGCTGTACGATGTACTGATCGGTACACCAATACCAGAAGCCGATAATAAACGAGCCAAAGATAATACCCGGCCAGGGAAATTCTGAATCAGAGGCAGAACGTATCAGATGCATTTGCTCGGCATTGAGTCGTTCAACCTCAGACCAGCCTCCGACTTCATCTAAGCCCACCACCAATATCACCAGTGAACCGATAATCAGTACCGGGGTTTGCAGAACGGAGGTCCACATAATCGCTTTCATTCCCCCCAGCACGGTATAGATCCCAGTGATGATGACCAGTCCCAGCGCCGATATCCAGAAGAAGTCGATGCCCCAGATACTTTCAATGCCAAGTATAGTTTTAAACGCAACGCCGCCGGCATAGACCGTTACGGCGACTTTGGTTAACACATAGCTGACCAGTGAAATCACCGATAAAAAGGTGCGCGAAGATGAATTGTAGCGACGCTCCAAAAACTCGGGCATCGTATAGACTTTGCTGCTCCAGTAAAACGGAACGAAAACCCAGCCCAGAAGCAATATAATCCAGGATTGTAGTTCCCAGTGTGCCAGAGCCATGCCCGACTGAGCGCCGGAACCTGACAACCCCACAAGGTGTTCAGAGCCTATATTAGAGGCAAATATCGATGCGCCGATAACGACCCAGCTAGCATTTCGACCTGCCAGGAAGTAATCGGCGGTGTCCTCTTCCTTCTGACGCATAGACATAACAACAACGCCCAGCAGCAGAAGGAAAAAACCAGCTAAAACCAGCCAGTCCAGTGTGCTTAAATCAACCATTTGTTTTCAACTATTGTTTGGCTTAGCAGCGGTGAATTGTTATTGAAATATTATATTACAAAAGTAACAAAGAAAAGGGGGTGTTAACAGATAGTTAAACAGCAATGGAAAAGTAGTGTAAAATCATGCGCTTTAGGCCAGCGATGAGCATTCACTGAATCAATGACGCAATCTTATTATCGTAGTATAGTGAGCGAAGAGGCGTTAGGGGAAAAATATGGCTCGAATTGAAAACCTGAACCTGTCACAACGTATGACCAATGAACTGGGAAAGGCAATTGTGAAGGGTGTGTACAGTCCGGAAACCGGATTTCCGACAGAAGCAAAATTATGTGATGAATATGGCATCAGCCGCACCGCCGTGCGTGAGGCGGTAAAAATGCTTGCTGCTAAGGGGCTGATTTCATCGCGTCCGCGACAGGGAATTCGCGTGGAAGCGGCTGATCGTTGGAATCTTTACGATACCAACGTATTGAGCTGGATGCTGGAAAGCAGTCCTTCCTTACTGGTATTAAAAGAGTTTCTGCAAATGCGACTGGCAATTGAGCCGCAGGCCGCCGCATTGGCAGCAAATGCACAGAACAGTGAGGCAATCGGGAATATCAGTACTGCTCTTGAGAAAATGCGACGTGCCGTTGAGCATGGTGAAGGCAGCATGCACGATGCTGATCTGCAATTTCACACCGCCATTTTACAGGCTTCCGGCAACCGGTTTTTCTATCAGTTGCGCGAATTCATTACTACTGCGCTGAATGTCAGTATTCAACACACAACGCCTGCCAAGAGTAATAACAGTGCCATTGTTGAAGAGCACGAAAAGGTATATAACGCCATAGCCCAAGGGCATGCAGAGCGTGCAAAAAATATGATGACCTACCTTATTGATGAAGCGATGACAGTGATTGAACGGGAAATCGCCGAAGCGTAAAAAAGCCGCAGTAAAAGTAACCATTGTTAAGTCAGGCACGAGGTAAGTAATGACTGAGCATTGTCAGCAGACTACACATTATCCCAGTCTTGTTGGTAAACGCGTTTTTATCACAGGTGGTGGTACCGGCATCGGCGCAGAAATGGTGCGCCGGTTTGCCGCTCAGGGCGCACTGGTTACATTTGTGGACAGGGCACAAACGCCCAGCGAAGCGCTTGCCCGCGAGTTATCCCAGTACGATGTTCGGTTTGAGCAATGCGATTTGCGTGATATCGCGCATCTGCAACAAATTATTGAAAATACCGGTCGCGAGCGCGGCCCGATCGGGGTGTTGATCAATAATGCCGCCGATGATACCAGGCATAATATCGATGAGGTAACCGTTGAGTACTGGGATGATCGGCTGGCCGTTAACTTGCGCCCCAGTTTTTTCGCCGCCCAGGCCGTCAGCCATCAAATGAAGGAAATGAATGGTGGCTCGATCATAAACATGGGCTCTGCCAGCTGGCGAATTAAACAAAGCTGTATGCCGGCATACACCTCAGCCAAAGCCGCCATCGAAGGTATGTCGCGCTCTTTGGCCAGTGCATACGGTCAGCACAATATTCGTGTCAATACGCTGGTTCCGGGCTGGGTAATGACGCAGCGGCAAATGAGTCACTGGCTCGATCCTGAAGTGGTCGAGACGGTAAAGCAACAGCAGTGCATACACCAGACACTCAAACCCGTACATATCGTCAACGCGGCGTTATTCTTAGCCGCTGATGACAGCAGTATGATGACAGCGCAGACACTCACCATTGATGCGGGCTGGACTTAATCTCCTCTATTGACGTATTGGTAAATTTCGTTAACGATAGATAACTCTAAATGTAATATAATAGTTATATTGAGGTCGTTTTCGATAAGTTTACCGCAGAGGATATAGACTGCTTGCTGAGTTTTTTTTGTATTTACCTCATCCTGATCACTGGGGCATGCTTACAGGGTGTGATCGGTTTCGGGCTGGGCTTGTTATCGGCGCCCCTGGTTTATTTTCTGATGCCCGAGCTCGTTCCTGCACCGATGATTCTCAATGCACTGCTGCTTACCTCACTGTTGTCGGTAAAATACAGAGCTGAAATCGATGTCCGTCATACCGGGTTTTCGGTGTTCGGCGGCACTGTTGGCGTGCTGGTCGCAGGCACGGTGATGTACTATCTGGACGCCGCGCAATATCAATTATTGTTTGGTGTATCCATTCTTATTGCTGTGGGATTGTCGGTGTTGGGCATGACGCCACGGGTTTCGGCAGTGACCAATATTATTGCCTCATCGCTTTCTGGCTTTCTGGGTACGACGACCTCAGCCGGTGGGGCACCGATGGGATTGCTTTATCAATCAGCAGAGCAAAGTAAGATAAAGGCAAACCTGAGTGTCTTTTTTGTATATATTAATTTGTTCGGAATTTTTGTGTTGTGGTGGACGGGCCGCGCAACGCAAAACGATTTCATGCTGTTTCTCAAATGCATTCCCGCCATTTTAATGGGGTGGGGACTGTCTTATATTGTCAGCAAAAATATAAATGAAGAACGCATCAGGCAACTGATTTTACTGGTTGCTACCGGTTCAGCGCTGGTATTAATTATGGCCGCTGTCAGTAGTGCTAACGCATAGATCGGTGACAACTGTGCTAGCATAGCATCATGATAGATATAGAATTAATTTCAGTATTCGATACACAGTGTGAGCTGGGCGAGGGCGCATATTATAGCCAGAAGTTGCAGCGGGCATTCTGGGTCGATATCTACGGCTGTAAAATTCACACGCTGGACTGGCAATCTCAGCAGCTGAAAGCCACCACGGTTCCCGAGCCGGTATGCTGG
>CAZOYR010000058.1:8168-20038 GCA_964584105.1 uncultured Alteromonas sp. | reverse complement strand
CGAACTGAACAGCGCCGACACCTTCGATAGGGTGCACTTCATGTGCCTCTGGAATGAATCTGCGGATGAGTGATGCCTGTTTACCTGCTGTGCAGCGATCCAGAAATGAAGGTTCAAGTTCATCCCGACTGTAAGTGGGTGCATCATTATCCTGATAAAATTCTATATCCGCTGCCAGGTACTTACGCCATTTTTCCGGATTGCACTGATTAAATGCTTCAAACAGCGCTTTATCCTGTTGTTTGATAGTGTCACTCAGTGATTCTTTAGCGTGCACACTGTGCAATGTAAAAGCACAGAGGGTCGTAACTAGCAGGTTTGAAAATTTCATTTTGTAAGCCATTAGCGATATTGAGTAAATATCCTACAACTAATCGCTGTGTCATCGTGTTTCTTGATGTAAGAATTTGTACAAAGAAGGCCGCATGAGCGGCCTTGGCAGAGCTTAACGGCGGCGGTTAAACGCAAAAGCAAAAAGTCCTGATAATAATAGCAATGCAGAGGCAGGTGCCGGGACAGACGCTGAAGGAGGAGGGGTAATGTCTTCGTTGTTTATCTCTATATTGTCGAACAGCAGTGCTGAATCAAATTGACTATCACTCCAATTGGTTACGCCAAGAGAAAGCCTATAACTACCAGCCTCATCGATATTGAACAGCGACTCAATCCATCCTGTATTACCACAGCCCGTGTCGAAACAGGTGCCGCTATCTGCGCCTAGTTCGGAAAAGCTGGTTGCACCATCAATGATGTTTACCTCTGAAGGGGTGAGTGTTGCTGTAGGCTCGGGCATTCCAAAGCCAGGAACAGTATTGCCATCAGGGGTAGAGCGTGCGGTAAATAAGGTCGCGACTAATTCACCCGTATCATCCAGCAGTTGTGCCCAGGCATAGTCTGAGAATTCGTCGCCATCAGAAGTTATATAGTTAAAGAAAAAACTTAGCTCGTCACCCGCTTCAACAGTAAATGCTGAAGAGACTATAGTAGAGCCGGTTGTTTCTTCACCCAGATCCAATCCAGTTTGGTCAACACCCAGATGGGTAGAAACATAACCAAACTCCCCGCCTTCCGGTGAGGCACCGATATCGCCTTTAGGCATGGCTGTACCAAAATTACCGGTGCCACTCCACATCAAATCTGCCTGTGCGCCACCATGCACAGGCAGTAACATGTTATCTGAAAGCAGGCAGTAACGCAGGAATGCCGGGGAACATGCCAATAATCGCCATGACGGCACACAACACAATAAATGCAATGCCCGGGATGATCCATCGACCCCCTTTGCCTAGCTCCTGCGCGCGGTCTTTACAGCCTACAAGACCGGCATTGTCCAGCAGCATGGCAAATGACCAGCCAAATACCGGATTGACTATCACAGAAGAGATGACAACAAGCGCAGCGGACTGCGTGGTTTTACCTTCCCGTGTCATTTGCATTCCTGCTTCCATAAGGGGCAGAAATACGCCCACAATCAGCGCAACACTGAGCACCGGCGGCCAGACCGCAAGATCCATCGGGTAGCCCCAGACTGCTGCGATAATACACAGCACGCCTGTCACTACGGCGCCGGCCGGGATAGGACGACGGGCGATAGATGCCGGAATGATGTACGTTCCCCAGGATGACGATATGTTGCCTCCGCCAAGCAGGCTGCCAACGGCCTGACGGGTGGAAGCGGCCATCATGGTATCATCAATATTCATCTGTACACGTTCGGTTTTTTGCGGGTAACTGATCTTCTGAAATACCTGATGACCTAAAAAATCAGGCGACCACATAGCCACGGCCAGAACAGCGAAAGGCAGTACCGCCACAAAATGCGACCAGTCAGGCCAGCCCAACTGCCAGCCGGTGGTTTCTCCCCACCAGTAAGCCGGATTCATATTGGGTACACCGGGCTGTGTGGAAAACTCAAAAGGCGCCCCCATCGCCAGAGCAATAACCGCGGCGACGCCGGCGCCCAGCGGAATTGCCAGCCAGCGCTTTTGAATGTGTTCCAGCCAGGCATACATAATGACGGTTGCGATCAGCACCACAAATGCCAGGTAGCCTTTATCGAACCCCTGTGCCCAGGTAAATAATTTCTCAACCTGCCCTGAAATACCAATAAAGCCAAGATAGAGTAACAGCCCGCCACAAACGCCGTTACTGGTTAACCGGGCCAGCAGGCTGCCGCCTTTTGTCACGCCCAGCAAGAAGCCGAATAACCCGACCAGTAACCCCAGCGCCATTGGGTGACCACCGGATGCAACAATCAGTGGTACCAGTGGGATTAGGGGCCCATGTGTGCCGGCCAGATTCGCAGAAGGGTTTAAAAAACCGGATATCAGGATCACAAATAATACGGCTGCAATAATCAGCTCAAAGCGCACATTTTCTATAACAAACGATGAACTAAGTCCCAGTGGGGCAGCAAATGCGCCTACAATTGCTGCGACCATCACGATCTTACCAATGGTGGCCGCCATGCCCGGAACTAAGTCCTCCCATTCAAAACGATAGTCGCGGCCAGGCAGATTAGGCCGCCAACGATGAGGCGACATCACCTGTAATTCATGTTCCAGATAGTCAGCGCGGGAGGCAAAGTCTGCGCGGGGTCTGCTTAAATCAGTGTACGTTGTCGTGCGTTCGTCGGACATATCGACCTCTTGTTATTAATGCGCCGGTCAGTCTAGAAGCCTGGAGAGAGGGCAACAATGCGACCCTGGTCTTAGATGTCCTTGCGCAGTATCTTTTAAGTTTGCCCGGTCAGGCGGTACGCAAGGCTTTCGTTTTACGATAAAATTGCCCCTTCGTTTTGTGTTAACTGTTCTGCAAGGTGCGCCCTGTCGGCCAGATTCAAGGAGTGGTTGTTTGAGAATTTTGCATACGTCTGACTGGCATCTGGGACAGACATTTTTCACTAAAACACGAAAGTCTGAACACGAGGCTTTTCTGAACTGGCTTCTGGCATTAACGGAAAAAGAAGGTATTGATGCCATCGTCGTGGCAGGCGATATCTTCGATACCGGCACGCCCCCCAGTTATGCCCGGCAATTGTACAATCAGTTTGTGGTGGACTTGCAACGTCAGCAATGTCAGCTGGTGGTGCTGGGAGGAAATCATGACTCTGTATCTGTGCTTAATGAATCACGCCAATTATTGTCCTGCCTCAATACACATGTTATCGCCAGTACGGGCATTCCTACCGAGCAGCAGGTGATCAGCCTGCATAACAGGCAAGACGAGGTGGGCGCCATCCTTTGTGCAATTCCCTTCATCCGGCCCCGTGATGTGCTGGTCAGTCAGGCAGGCGAGTCGGGCGATGACAAACGTCGTGCACTGGGCGAAGCAATTACTGCCCATTACCAGACGGTATACGATGCTGCGCTTGCCAGGCGTGAGGCTGTTGGAAAGCCGGTACCGATTATCGCTACCGGGCATCTGACCGCACTGGGTGTCAGTCAGTCGGACAGTGTCAGAGATATTTATATCGGCACCCTTGAAGGCTTCGCAGCAGAAGGCTTTCCGCCGGCAGACTATATCGCGCTCGGTCACATTCACCGGCCTCAGAAGGTGGCGAAATCTGATCATATTCGCTACAGCGGGTCGCCCATACCGCTGAGCTTTGATGAGCTGAAACATACCAAGCAGGTTAACATTGTTGATTTTGATCATAACGACAACGCTGCCCAGATAACGGCCGTTGAGGTGCCGGTTTTTCAGCCTATGGCTACTCACAGTGGTACGCTCAAAGCATTGGAGCAACAATTGTCGGTATACGCTAAGTGTGAGCAGACGGTCTGGCTGAGTCTTGAAGTACAGTCGCAGGGGTACCTGAGTGACCTGCAACAGCGTATTGCTGCTATCACAGAGCCTCTGAACGCTGAAGTTTTGCAGTTACGTCGTGCCAGACAGAGCAGCGCGCAAAGTAGCGATGCCGTGCAAAAGGAAACCCTGAGCGAACTGACACCTACACAGGTGTTTGAACGGCGACTGGTACTGGAAAGTTTTGATGAAGATGCCGAGTCGCAGGCTAGAAAGACTCGCATCTCGCAGCAGTTCAATACCATTTATCAGGCCCTTATCAGTGAAGGGGAAGCGCCATGAAGATTCTCTCGCTTCGCCTTAAAAACCTGAATTCACTTAAGGGCGAATGGAAAATTGACTTTACCCATCCTGATTTTACTGCAAATGGTTTATTCGCCATCACCGGCCAGACGGGCGCAGGAAAAACAACCTTACTGGATGCTATTTGTCTGGCACTTTACCACCAGACCCCGCGGCTGGGGGCCATCTCTGTCTCCTCTAATGAAATAATGACCCGCGGCTGTGCGGAGTGTCTGGCAGAAGTTGAATTTGAGGTAAAAGGCATCGCTTACCGGGCGTTCTGGAGTATGCGCCGGGCCCGCAACAAACCGGATGGTAATCTGCAGCAGGCAGATGTAGAGCTGGCTGAGGTGCGAAGCGGCAAGCTGGTGGCCTCTCAGGTGCGCCAGAAAATCGAAGCGGTAGAAGCGCTAACGGGCCTGGATTTCGGACGATTTACAAAATCGATGATGCTGTCACAGGGAGACTTTGCGGCTTTTTTAAATGCTACGGAAGCTGAGCGGGCGGAGCTGCTTGAAGAACTCACCGGAACAGAAATCTACGGTCAGATTTCCCGTGCTGTGCATGAGCAGCACAGTGAAGCAAAAAGCGAATTAAGGGCGCTAAAGGCACACGCTGAGGGTGTTGAGTTACTTAACGACGAAGAAAAGCAGGCGTTAACGACCCAGCAGGCAGACATAACAGCTCAGCTGGCGTCGCTGACAGATACCCTGGAGAAAAAATCACAGCATGTGCGGTGGTGGCAGGATCGTGAAAATGCGTTAGCACAGTGCCAAAAAGCGCAGCAGGCCGAAGATGACGCCCGGGAAGAGATAGCCCGGCATGCGCAAGAACGTGAGCAACTGGCGCGTAGCGAACCGGCAGAACAACTCAGATCGCGGTGGCAGCAATATCATCAGGCACTATCAGAGCAGGCGTCTAATGCTAATGAATTAACACAGCACAAACAGTCCCTGGCGCAGGCATCAGCGCACCGTGAGGAAAAAGCCACAGCGTTAGAAGCGTGCCAACGCGCGCTCTCTGAGGTGCAGCAGCGTACAGCAGAAGAAGAGCAACTTATCACCGAGCATATTATCCCTCTGGATGAAAAAGCAACGTCGGTGGCCCAGCAGTTAGATGAAAAACGCACCTCTCAGGCGAACGCTCAGCGCAAGCGAGACCAGCTTCACACCGAGGCGGGTGTGCTGGAAGAAAAAACTGAAGCGTTATCACAAGAACATGCTTCGGCGAGCGAGTACCTTGAAAAAAACGCGCATCTTGCCCACTTTTCAAAGTCGCTCTCAGCCTGGCAGCTTCAGGTGCAGCAGCTTGAAAGCACGGAACAGGAAATCGGAAGTCTGAGCCAGCGCAGGCAAAGTGCACAGCACACTCTTGAGGCAGCCCAAAGTGAATTTGCCGATGCTTCTGAGCAGGCGAAAAGGCTCGATGAGATCCTTCAGCAGGCATTACGTCATAGTCAGGCCGCCTCGCAAAAGCTGTCTAATCATGAAAGTGAGCATGAGGAGAAGAGCGTCCTGCGACAACGCCTTGCAGCGCTTAATGGACGCTGGCCACATTTACATGAAGCACGGCACGCACAGGAGCAAGTAAACGCGCTTACTACGCAGCGTGATGAACAACACAAAGCGTTGGCAGAAACCCGGTCGATACTGGGTGAGTTGATGCAGCAAAGAGCATCGCTTAGTGGTCAGTATCGCCAGTTACGGCAACAACTTGATGATTTAACGCAGTTGTTGTCACAGGAAGAGCTACTGGCAGGTTACAGGCAGGCGCTGAAGCACAATGAACCGTGTCCTTTGTGTGGTGCGCTGGAGCATGAGGAAGTGCCTGCGCTTGATGTCTCACAGACGACCCTGCGGCGTGACGAGGCCAACGCGGCGTTACAACAAACAGAAGACGATGGGCGGCAATTGCGCCAGAGAATCGATTCTCTTGAACATAAGGCGGAGCAGTATCAGGAACAGCTTACGCATGTGTCATCACAAGTTGACAGTCATGATGAGCAACTCAGGCAGGCGCTGAAAAATTTAGAAGTATTGTCCTCGTCAGCTGACAATATCGATCTGCAAGCCATTGAGCAGCAACTCCATAAGGATATTGATGACTGCAATGCACTATTGGCTGAGCGTGAAAAGCTGGAAAAGACTGTAAGTGAGGCGACGCGGGCGGCCGAGTCGGCCAGAACACAGTGGCAACAGGCTAAGGATCAGCGAACCCGGAATGAAAATACGCTACATAATGCCAGTCAGCAACATCAACAACTCACAGATGCGGTGGCGCAGCTACAGGATCGGCTAGGCCACAATGAACGTACCTTGCAGCAGCAAATCAGTGAGGCCGGGTATGAAACGGGCAGCGAAGCGATGGGTAAATGGCTGGATGAGCAGGCCAGGCATCTGCAAACCTTTGAGAAAACGACCACGCAGGTATCGCAGCTATCTGCTGATTTAACCGCTGCTTCCGGTGAACTTCGCGCCGTTCGTCAGCGCCTTGAAGAGGCGGCGGAGCAATGCGATGACTTAGCGCGTCAGGTAGCCGAGCTGGAAAGTATTTACACCACTACCATGACGCGGCGACAGGAATTATTTGGTGACAAAACGGTAAAGCATCAGCGTGAATACCGGGCACACCAGCGCCAGCAGGCTGACGAGGCGCGACAACGCGCACAATCTGAGTGGCAGCAAGCTGATAATCGGGTAACGGAACTGAACACAACGGTTTCACTGCTTTCATCCCGCGCCGTACAGTTTGATGAAAATGTACAACAATCCTGTGAATTATGGCAAAACGGCTTACGTGCCAGTCCGTTTGATGATGAACAGCAGTTTAAAAGCGCATTGCTGGATGAAGCAACACGAGACCGGCTGGCTCAAATCAAAGCGCAGCAGGATGATCGCCTGAACCGCGCAAAAACGGTAAGGGAAACGGCGACTCAGACACTGACTGACATCAATGCGCACGCCAATGCCAGTGCATGGCAGCAGATTGAAAAAGCACAGGTAGAAAAAGACATCGCCGGGTTAAAAGCAACCCGGGACGATTTGTCAGAGCAAAAAGGGCGAGTGTCGCATGCATTGTCCAGCGATGAAGATAAACGTGCCAGACAGCATGCGTTGCTACAGAAAATTTCTGTGCAGCAACATCGGTATGACGATCTGAGTTATCTGCATGGTCTGATCGGCTCAGCCAGTGGTGATAAGTTCAGAAAGTTTGCCCAGGGACTGACGCTGGATAACCTGGTTTATCTGGCTAACCAACAATTAAGCCGGCTCCATGGGCGCTATCAGCTAACCCGTTTGAATGGCGATGGGCTCGGCTTGTCAGTACTGGACACCTGGCAGGGCGATGAACAGCGCGATACCAGAACACTTTCAGGCGGTGAAAGCTTTTTAGTCAGTTTGAGTCTCGCGCTGGCCTTATCCGATTTGGTCAGTCATAAAACCAGTATCGATTCGCTGTTCCTGGATGAGGGATTCGGAACGCTGGACGCGCAGACGCTGGATATTGCGTTAGATGCACTGGATAACCTGAATGCCTCCGGCAAAATGATTGGGGTTATTAGCCATATTGAAGCGATGAAGGAACGTATACCTACCCAGATAAAAGTAATGCGTCAAAGTGGCATTGGTACCAGTGAGCTGGCAGCCCGGTACCGGGTTGATCACCAAACACAACTTGCTTAGTAAATGCATTCTGGCTGCGTGCTTGTTGGAGCACCTGCCAGAATCGATAGCCCGTGCCCACAGAGTTGGTCAGTTACCGGGGCTCGTACCGCGTATTCGCCGGCCAGTAAACCCGCCGTCGAACATGCTTCAGTCATCATCGTCACATCTTCACCCGTTTCACAGTTTGCGATTACTGAACCTGAGGCGTGATGAAAGTCGTAAATTGCAAGAAAATGCTACTAAAATGTTAAAAATGTTGATGAAATGTATGTTAACTGGCCTTAAACAAAAATTTATTAAATTGTTCGTTCAAATAACCGCCAATTGCGACCAAAGGATATTGCAGGCCGTACCAGTTGTCCGTAAGCTTCGGCTCATATCAGGCGTTTGCGACGTTTATCCGTGCAAGAAATGTCGTATACCCATCATTTTTTGTGAAATAAAAAGAGATTTACATGCATAAACACTCCAAAATTTTTCTTTGTGTTGGTATGGCAGTTTCCTGCTTTTCTTCTTCAGCACTGGCGGCCGGCTTCCAGGTCAATGAGCACAGTGCAAATGGATTGGGGCGTGCGTTCGCCGGCCAGGCCGCTACGCCTGAAAATGCCACTATTTTGACTACTAACGCCGCGGCAATTACGCAATTTGAAACACAGCAGCTAAGCGTTGCCGTAAGCTATATTGACCCGAACGTTGATATCTCAGGTGAGCTGAATACACAGGTTGCCACGCCAGCTGGCGCGGTTGATTTGCCACCTATGAGTGCAAGCGAGCAAGATATTGCAGATACTGCAATTATTCCGGCGGCTTATTACATCAGACCAATCAACGATAAGTTGTCATTTGGTATTGGTGCATTTACCACTTACGGCCTGCGCACTGACTACAGCGATGATTACAACGGATTGCATTTTGCTAATGATGCTGAAGTTAAATCTGTCACACTGAATCCGACGCTGGCCTACAAAGTATCAGACCAGCTTAGCCTGGGTCTGGGGATCAGCACGACCTACGCGGAAGCCGAAATTTCAACAGCAACACCTAAAGCGATTGAAGCTATCAGCGGTGGCGCCGTACCGGGTAATGCCACTATCGTCGGTCTAGAGGGCGATGACTGGGGCTTTGGCTGGAATGTCGGGCTTTTCTGGCAGCCCACGCAATCCACTGATATAGGTGTCTCCTATCGCGCTGAGACAGAGCTGGAACTGGACGGTGAAGTACGCTCTGACCTGCGCCCTGAACTGAATCTTGGCGGTCAGCTGGACCTTAATCTGGCAGCCATCACTGAGATTGCCGTCAATCAGGCGCTGACAAATGAATGGTCAGTACAGGCCAGCCTTGTGTTCACTGACTGGAGCACATTTGAAAAGCTGGAAGCCAATCTTGAAAACGGCGCTGATCTGTTGTTAAAAGAAGAAAACTTTGACGATACCTGGCGTGGTGCGTTGGGTGTGACTTATAAACTGGATGACGTGTGGACACTTCGTGCAGGTTATGCATACGATGATGGTGCAGTAACGACTAAGAATCGTTCACTGAGCATTCCGGATACAGACCGTCACTGGATCACCACAGGTGCAAGCTACGCATTTAACGATACCAGTAGCATTGATTTTGGCTATGCATACATCAATGGCCGTGAAGCAAACGTGAATAAAACCAATGACCGCTTACAGGCTCTGGGTATTACGTCCACAATTACCGGTCGTCAGTCTGCCAATGCGCATATTCTGAGCGTACAGTATAACGCCAGCTTTTAATTATTAAGTAATAATGAAAATACCGGGGCTTGCCCCGGTATTTTTTTGTCTTTTCGCCGCCGGTATCTGGTGGCAGTATCAGTGAAACTGAGCATAACCTGAACGAGTCTTTTATTATCAACGAAAGTTGAATTTTTAAGCACGTGAAAAGCGGCTAGTATTTTATTAGGAAGACTTAAGGGTCTGCCTGAATTGTCATTGCTGCTGGAGAAGTGCGTGAAAAGCGAAGCCAACCCTGTAAAGCCCGGACGTAAGTCAGCATTGAATGATATGTATCAGCCCTGTCCGGTAGAGCGCGGCATGCGGCTGATTGGCGGAAAATGGACAAGTTCAGTCATTTATCATTTAAAGGATGGTCCGGTACGGTTTAATGAATTGTGTCGGCAACTCAGTGGTGCCAGTCGTAAGATGATTGACCAGCGACTGAAGGAGCTCGAACAAAGTAATATTGTTAAGCGAACCGTGCTGGCCGAGCGACCCATTGCGGTTTCTTATGAACTCACTGAATTTGGTTATACAACCTTAGAGGTGCTTGAGCCATTGCGCGAATGGACGCAGAAACATGGTTTATGATTCGCTCTGCTTAATTGCAGCGGATCCTTGCAACGGCCTCTTGCCAGCGTTCATATGCCTTGTCACGTTCAGACTTGGACAGTCTGGGTTCGAACACATGTTCACAGCGCCAGCATTCTGAAAGTGTATGCAGGCTTTTATATATACCTGCCTGCAGGCCGGCTAAAAAGGCCGCGCCAACGGCGGTGGTCTCGGTAATTTCTGGCCGCTGTACTTCTGCTCCCAGAATATCTGCCAGAAATGCCATTACCCAATCGTTTTCTGCCATCCCCCCGTCTACACGAAGTGCAACAGGGCGGGCGCCATCATTTTCCATCGCTTTTTGTAAGTCCTTGGTTTGATAGCAAACCGACTGTAATCCCGCAGCAACAATTTCACTGATTCCGGTATCTCTGGTTAAGCCTAATATGGCGCCGCGCGCATCTGGATCCCAGTAGGGTGCGCCCAGTCCGGTGAAAGCAGGGACCAGAAACACGCCATTATCTTTTCGCGACTTCTCCGCCAGCTGCTCTGACTCGGCGGCATCGCTGATAAGCTGTAGCCCGTCTCTTAACCACTGCACCGTGGCTCCGGCCATAAATATACTGCCTTCCAGGGCATAAGTGACCTTTCCGTTTAGCCGGTACCCCACAGTGGTCAACAGACGGTTGGTGGATATCATCGGCTTGTCACCGGTATTGAGGATCATAAAACAACCCGTTCCATACGTGCTTTTAGCCATGCCTTTTTCAAAGCAGGCTTGTCCGATTAACGCAGCCTGTTGATCGCCGGCGACGCCTTGAATAGGTATTGACTTACCTAATAGTGTGGCTTCAGTCTGACCAAACTCAGAGGCACAATCCTGCACTTCAGGGAGCATTGAGGCAGGTATGTTAAATATCTCTAACAGGCGTTCATCCCATTGCTGCTTATTGATATCAAAGAGCATCGTGCGCGATGCATTGGTCGCATCGGTAACATGTGATCTACCGTTTGTCAGTCGCCAGATAAGATATGTATCCACTGTGCCAAACAGCAGTTCGCCCTGATTGGCTCGCTCACGGGCGTCCTCTGTATTGTCCAGGATCCACGCAATTTTTGTTGCCGAAAAGTAAGGGTCCAGAAGCAGGCCGGTGGTCTGGGTAATATAATTGGTCAGCTCTTTGTCTTCATGGTGCGTCTGACAAAACGCTGCAGTGCGACGATCCTGCCAGACAATAGCGGGATATACTGGCTCGCCGGTTTGCTTATCCCAGATAATCGTCGTTTCCCGCTGATTAGTGATACCGATAGTCGCGATGTTTTCAACACGGATGTTCGCGTTGTCGATGGCTTCTCGCATGGTGTCGACAACACTTTGCCACAACTGCTGAGGATCGTGCTCAACCCATCCATCGTGGGGATAAAACTGCGTAAACTCCTGTTGCGCCATTGCCTTCACCTGACCGTCGGGGGCAAAGATAAGCGCTCGTGAGCTGGTGGTTCCCTGATCGATGGCGAGAATGTAGTCCTTCAAACGTCTGCTCCTGACAACTTGCCTGCTGTATGATTAGTTTGTGTCTGGTTGTAGAAACGAACGGAGTCATACAAACGATTAGTTTCGTTTGGTGGTGTTTGTGCCAATGGGAAAATCAGATGGGTATAGCCCATAGCAAATTTGAATAAACATTAGCGTAGCACTCCGTTTTTTTTACCAATAGACTCAGGTGAAACGCGAATGAACTGAACGAAGATTAACTTTAAAAGGTGTATGAGTATGGCAAACGTTGGGCTAGTTGGCTGGCGCGGGATGGTGGGCTCTGTG
>CAZOYR010000058.1:369-8068 GCA_964584105.1 uncultured Alteromonas sp. | reverse complement strand
ATGCTGCTGGCACTGGGCGGGCTATTTGAAAAAGAGTTGGTCGAGTGGGTAGCGCCTATGACCTACCAGGCTGCGTCAGGCTCAGGCGCGCAACACATGCGTGAACTTCTGGCACAGATGGGCGCTGTACATGCTCATGTAAAAGACAAGTTGGACGATCCGGCCTCTGCAATTTTAGATATCGATCGCGACGTTACCGCAATGATGACCAGCGAGACGTACCCAAAGCAGCAATTTGGCGTGCCGCTGGCAGGAAGCCTGATTCCGTATATTGATGCTCAGCTTGATAGCGGACAAAGTCGTGAGGAATATAAGGCACAGTCTGAGGCAAACAAAATTCTGGGAAGTCAGTCTCAGCCGGTGCCTATTGATGGCATTTGTGTGCGAGTAGGGGCAATGCGTTCGCACAGCCAGGCACTGACAATAAAGCTAAAACAAAATCTGCCGCTGGAAGAAATTGAACAGATCATTTCGCAGCACAATGAATGGGTTACTGTCGTGCCTAACACTAAAGAAGCGTCCATGCAGCAACTGACACCGGCAGCGGTTACCGGCACGCTGTCGATACCGGTAGGGCGCCTGCGCAAGCTCAATATGGGGGAGCAGTACATCTCCGCTTTCACTGTTGGCGACCAGCTGTTATGGGGGGCGGCAGAGCCGTTACGCAGAATGCTCAGAATTCTGCTCAGTCAGTAATCCTGCGCCAGGGCAAACTCGCGTAGTAAAACCTATCTTCCGTAGTCAGGTGGTTACCGTTTGGTAACCACCTGACTTATATAAATAAATTGAAAATCTTATAAGAAAAAATCACATTTCTTTTTGAGCCTGGTGGCGTATAAATGCGCCTCATTTCTCAGGAGTTTTCTATGCGTATTTTTTCTTCTCTTTTATTGCTTGTCACATGTTTTTGGGTAAGTCATACCCAGGCTGCCGATACCTCACACTGGGGAGCGCTCAAAGTTGGTGGCGCTATCTGGAACATTATGGATGAAGCGGACAGAAAGGCATTTCATGGTGCCTATATATCTCCACCCATTTCTGCCGTTTATAATATCCAACCCAGCTTGTTGGTAATTTGGGCCGATGAAGGTCAGCATTATTTTGCGGCCGGGGTGCACAAGACCTTCTATCAGCAAGGCGCCTTTTCAACCGCGCTGGCATTTCATGCCGGTCTGGTCGACTCACCAGAGGCTCTGGGGGATAACGTTGAGTTTTATTCTGCATTGAGTGCACGGTATCAGCTTTCAAAACGGTGGGCGACAGAGGTAGAAATCGGCCATATTTCTAATGGGGGGTTAGGTGAAACGAATCCGGGCTCGGAAGGGGTTGTGCTGAGCCTGCGATATACGCTTTAGGCCCGGCGCTGTTAATGGCCGGCGTAATGTAAGCCGGAAAGTACCAAATATCGTTAAACCGACTACGCTTTTATAAGGTAGTCTGATTCGGGTGGTACAGCATGCTATGACAGATACCACAGAGCTTGATCAAGCAAGGCTTCGCCGGGCCGTCATTCTGGGGCCGGTTATCATCGCGGCTTTTATGGTGGCTGATATGTCGCTGCTGCCGCCGTCCCTCTACGGTATTTATCTTGAAAACCGGCTGCTCTACCAGATGCCCGTGGTGGTATTGGTTGTTGCCGGTGTCTTTCAAAAGCCAGTTGAGCCGTACCTGAAGCTTTTATTTTCATTATTGTTGTTATGGCTTTGTTTTACTAATTTTGCGCTGATTCACCGCTGCTGGACGCATTTTCAATTCGCGTTTCCTTACGAGGGGACAATTCTCTATGCATTCTTCTGCGTGTTTGCCCTACGCATTCCCTATAAATACACCTTTTTCTGCTGCGTATTTATACTGGGCGGTTTTTTGTATTTGTTATACGTGAACGCTGTTTACGGCGAGCGTGGCCCCATATCTGCTGCGTTTGTAGCCGGAGGGCTGTTTATATGTGTCTATGCCCGATATCGAATCGATCGGTCGTTGCAAAGGATGCGAAGCATCAACAATGCGTTAAAAAAACTTAGCACTCTGGATCCGTTAACCAACCTGAACAACCGCCGTGCGCTAATGCAATCAAGCGAATCGTTACTGGCCCTGTCAGCGCGACAAAAGTTGTCATTTTCCGTTCTACTGCTGGATCTGGATGACTTTAAAAAGTTTAACGACCATTACGGGCATCAGAAAGGCGATGACGCTATTTGCTTACAGGCGAAGATTTTAGGGCAAATATTCCGGCGTCAGTGCGATGTCATAGGAAGATATGGTGGCGAAGAATTTATGGTCGCACTAAGCGGAATGAGCGAGGAAGATATCCGACAAAAATGTGAGGAATTTGAAGCCTTGTGGCAACATCATGCGATGCAACATGCACCCGATGCCACGCATACTGTGATGACTTGTTCTGTGGGGGTGGTGTTAAGTGAGAATTGTGTGGGGGAAGACCTGACATCGCTGATTCATCATGCTGACCAGGCGCTTTACAAAGTGAAGACACAGGCAAAGGGAACGCATTACATCACCACTTTGCCTGAAAAACCGGTCTGACGGTTACAGTTTAACCATCAGCTTGCCTTTATTCTTACCCTCGAATAGCAGATTCAGGCCGTCCATCGCACTGGTTAACCCCTCAATGATGTGCGAGCGATACTTTATTTTGCCTTGCTGAACGTAGGGCGTAAGCTGGCTAACCAGCTGTGCGCTATTATCCAGATGGTCAGGCATTGCAAATCCCTGAATCTTTATCCGTTTTTTAATCAGTGGCAACCAGTTAGGGCCCGGCGAGGGCGTGTCTGCCTGGTAGTCTGAAATCATGCCGCAAACCACCACACGTGCATGCGCATTCATATAATTAACGATTAATGACTGAATGGGGCCGCCGGTATTTTCAAAAAACACATCAATTCTGTCTGGCGCCAGTTCTTCAAGTCTGGCCTGTAAATCATCTGTTTTGTAATTGATGGCACCATCAAAGCCAAGCTCGTCAGTAATCCACTGAGCTTTCTCATCACTGCCCACCACGCCAATCACCCGCAGACCATCCGCTTTCGCCATCTGACCTACGATGGAGCCAACAGAGCCGGCTGCGCCTGTGACGATAAGTGTTTCGCCTTTTTTTGGTTCACCGATATTCAGAAGCCCCTGAGTGGCGGTCAGCCCGGGCAGACCGAAGACACATAAAGCGGTCTCCTCATCAATGTCTTCCTGCAGCTTATTCAGTCCTTTGCCGTCGCTGACAACATACTCCTGCCATCCCAGCATTCCCATTACCTTATCGCCCTCCCTGAAGTCAGGGTGGCGAGAGCTGACTACGGTACCTACACCGCTTGAGCGCATAACATCACCAAGTTCAACGGGCGGAATGTAGCTCTCTTCATCCGCCGTCATCCAGCCGAGCATCGCCGGATCCAGCGACATGTAGGTCTGCTTGATCACTATCTGATGGTCTGACGGCTCAGGAACAGGCTGTTCCTTTACCTCAAACAGATGTTCACCGATTTTGCCGTCTTCGGGACGGTTTTTAAGATGAATGGCAGTATAGGTTGTCATAAATATCTCCAGTGCGTTTAAGATGAAACTTACCGCAAGCTCTTACGCTGCTTATCAGGTCGCAGACCAGTGCATCAGGGGGTTACACACTTTCTTTAATAGCAATGTCTGACAGTGCTTTAATCAGCGCATCTGATTCCTGAGCGCCACTTATCAGGTATTTTTGATTGATAACAAAGGCAGGGACAGAAGAAATACCTGCCTGTTGCCAGAGCTTTTCCTCATCACGCACGGCCTGATCAAAGTCATCCGATTCAAGCACTGCCTGTGCCTTTTGACGGTCAAGGCCAGCTGATTCCGCGCAGTCTAATAATACATCCTTTTGATCGACCGACCGGGCATGCCCGAAGTATGCGTCAAATAAAGCAAGCTTCATCGATGTCTGCTTATCAAATTGCGCCGACCATTTCACCAGCCTGTGAGCATCGAAGGTATTACAGGTAAACCGGTCTTCCATTTTGTCAAAATTGATGCCCAGTGCGTTGGCAGCCTCTTTCATCTGTTGCTGGGTCTCATCAACCTGCTGTGTATTCATCGAATATTTTTTGGCCAGAGCAGGCCCGATAGGCTCACTGACCGCGTCGGGATCCGGGTTAAGCTCAAAGGCGCGCCAGCTTATTTCTGCGGTTATGTCCGGGGAGGCGTCCAATGCTTCGCGCAATCTGCCGTAACCGATGGCGCACCACGGGCAGGCAATGTCTGAAATAATATCGATAGTTAGTGTCGTCATAGTTATCTTCGGTAACAGGGTTGTAGGTTATGAATGAGGGTACGGCAGCAGATTACAACCACTGTGATATACTGAATGTATGAATGGTCAATTGCCCGATTGTCTCTGCCGGGCGACACAACGTGATAATGCATGATCTTCTGACATGCATTACTGGTATAAGTAGCTAAATAACAATAAGATATCCATTACTGACCCGCAGGCGAATAAAATGCGACTAATGGTTAGTTGTAGATACTGTGCGTGCCGTATATATGTTAGTCATATTCGCAAAAAGGAATTGTAGTATTGGCCTCATCACCGAAAGTGACGCTCGTCACATTAACAAAAAATGACATCAGGCAAGCCCGTGTCTTTTCCGGAATTAGCCCCAAAGCGATGCGTCGCGTGTTCTTTGCGTGGATTGCGTTTGTAGTCATTGTTAGTTTGTTGGTTATTTTTGCCCCGAAACTAAGCACGTCTTTTACCCTTATTACGCTGGGTACACTGACTGCATTTACCCTGGCGATGTTTGCGCAAAGTCGTATTTCAGAAGGCTGGCCGGCTATTCTTGCCAAAGATGAACAATTACATATTGTCAGAGACCCTTACAAACGAGAATTTTTTTGTATCAGTCCCGCATTGGTCAGCGATATTGAGCCAACAGTGATAAAGCCCAATAAAAAAGCAATCGCACTGAAGCTGGATGGTGAAAAACTGTCGGCAGAGGACATCGATACCCTCAATTCGGCGGTATGGCCCCGGGATAATAAATTGCTCGCTTTAGCCCACTTTATTCCCAGAGACAAAGCCTGTCGTTCAATTAAAACCTATATCGAATCAGTGTCTGCTGGTCACAAAACTGTTACCCACGCCTGAAAATACCGATTATTTTAAAAGATCGAAGTCAGACATAGTGATATATGCAGTTACCGGTAATTCTTATAGTAAACCCGGATAATGTTACCAAGTTCTCACACTAAGAAAGGTCAGAAACTGGCTTTTACTTGCGTTTGCGACGCGTAGGTAACCTGGATAGACGGGCAGGGAAGGGTGAAAAACAGGGTTGAGAGATTCTCAACGTAATTCTGGCCTGAGTTCTGCTTATAAAACGTTTATCTCGAATGCCAGTCTCGACCGGCACAAAAAATTAGCGCGCTCAATGCGTCGTGACAACCAGCAAAAGGTTGCAAATAAGGGTAGCAGGAGGCGCCATGATTCAAAAATCCGTTCTTAATGTATTGTTAGTTGAGGATGATCCTGTAACGGCAAGCACGATTACCAGTGTCCTGACAGGCCTGGGCTGGACAGTAGATTTTGCTGCCAGCGGTAAAGCCGCTGTGCGACTGCAGCAACAGGGTGATTATGATGTGGTTTTGCTTGATGACACATTACCTGATATGAGTGGTGAGCAGGTCTATCGGGCTATCAAAATGACTGACAAGCGTATACCACCGATTTTGATTTTGCGGAACACTGATGTGCAAAATGGCAATATTGTACTCGACGATGGTGATGAGATGCTGCCGGATGTGTCAGACATTAAAGAGATGATTTCCCGTTGCCATACACTGGCGGCCACAGCTCCTGCCATGGCCATAAGTGCTTAATTACATCCTATGCTAATCAGATTCCGGGCTGGCTTTGTTGTCAGCTTCCGGAGCAGAAGATGAAGGACATGCATCGCCCTCCCGGGTCAGATGCAGTTTTGTTAATAAGGGAAAGTGGTCCGATCCATAACCTTCCAGACGCTTTATATCGACTAAATCAAAATGATCTGTATGAAAAACATGGTCCAGTGGCCAGCGGATTAACCGGTATTTTGCGTGAAACGTGTTGAAAAAGCCGCGCCCGCGACGAGGGTCCCTTGCCTTACTCAGATTGCGGAACTTTCTTGTTGTGGGTGACCAGGCAACATCGTTGAGATCTCCGGCAACAATGACGGGCAACTGTTGATCTAACACTTCCTGCCCAACCAGAGTAAGCTCCTCATCCCTGGGGCCAGCGGTTTCATTTTCTGTGGGGCTTGGCGGCTTGGGATGCAGTAAGTAGACAATAACGTCATGACCATCAATTTCGATAGTCACCTGCATGGAGGGTACATCGTCCTCAACGATGTAACGCAATGCCTTTTCTTTAAATGGCAGTTTGCTGTACAGGTGCATGCCATAGAGGTTTTCCAGTGCGCAGGGAATACGGTGAGGATAATCATCATGAATTTTTTCAAGTGCCTCTTCCCAGTCTTTGTTGCTTTCAAGTGTCACTAGCATGTCAGGCTGGTACTTTTCGACCAGCTTGAGCAGACCTTCAAAGTTTTTATTGTGCATATACACATTGCTGGTAAGAATAGAAAACGTCTTTTCTTTGACCGGCGATTTGATGCGGGTTACTTCTTTGGGCCCCAGCAGGGTATAGGGAAAAACCCATACAGACTGATAAATGAAACACAATGTTAGAACGACAGCCAAACCTGCTGCTGTCATGTCCGCGGTGTAGTAAAAATATACACCCCAGGCCACAATCATGAGCGCAATCACTGCCATTTGCTGGACACGTGGAAATTCCCACACTCTGATTAACCAGTGTTTACCAGGAAGGTGTGGCGCAACGGTAGTGAAAATCATTATGCCACTGAGTATGCACAGGGCTTCAAACATGGGCGTTCCTTAGTTTTTTTTATAGGGCGGTTTATGCGGTGACGCACACGCATCATTTAAATCTTTACGAATTCAGGCGATTACGGTTCATCCTTTGTGTACGCCGGTGCTAAAAAGGGTTTAGGTATCGCAATGAGAGGGAAAAAAGTTTAGTTGCATGGTAACCCTTTCAGATCTTCCTGATAGCAAAAACGGTCTGGACAAACGATAAATATCGAAAAATCAATGTTCTAAATGCTTGGCACGGGTTTGGCATTCTTGTATCTGACATGTAAAAGGAGATTTGAATATGAAACGCACAATGTTATCGCTATTGGTTGCCTGCACGTTAAGTACAAGTGCGATGGCTGCCGATATGAAGGCAGAAAATGACTGGGAAAAAGGCGCTAAAGATGCCTGGATCGACGGCAAAGCAGAGGCAACGTTGCTGTTCAATGGCAACCTTAACTCTTTCGATATCAACACTGACGTTAAAAACGGCAAAGTTATTCTCACCGGAAAAGTAAAAACGTCGGTTGATAAGAAACTTGCCGAGGAGTTAGTCGAAAATATTGATGGTGTAACGGCTGTTGATAACCGATTGACGATTATGCAGGGAACGCAAAGTGATGAGGATATGACTGCTTCAGAAGAAATGGATGCTGAAGATGAAATGGAAGAAGCGCAGAACGACGCTGAGGAAACTACAGATGATGCTTCCAGTGAATTGTTGGATGCTAAAATAGCGACGGTCATTAAAACGCGCTTACTGATGGATTCAGATATTTCTGGTTTTGATATTAATGTATTT
>CAZOYR010000058.1:0-359 GCA_964584105.1 uncultured Alteromonas sp. | reverse complement strand
TGAGTCTGATGCAGAACGTCAACTGGCAATAGAAATTGCGCAAAATGCATCAGATGTAAAAAATGTGGAAGATAATCTGAAGGTCATGAAAAATACTGCGATGGCCGACGAAAACTAAACATCACACACTGATAAAAAAAGCGCCAAATGGCGCTTTTTTTATATCTTCACGAAATTGTCATCTCAGGGTGTAAATATTTCCCTCGGTAAGGAAGAGTTATAGAGGGCCAATTAAGCACCACCTTTAAAAACCCCTACAACTTTTTCTGTAGCCCACACTTTTACTGGTCTGTACGTCTTTTTAGTACTTTTGTATAAGTTGGTGCAATCTTT
The DNA here is from genome assembly GCA_964584105.1 of uncultured Alteromonas sp. Classification (GTDB taxonomy): domain Bacteria; phylum Pseudomonadota; class Gammaproteobacteria; order Enterobacterales; family Alteromonadaceae; genus Alteromonas. Next base: position 26 of record CAZOYR010000058.1, on the reverse strand, counting down.
GTATATATCTGTGTAACGAAGACAAA
>CAZOYR010000057.1:11465-20047 GCA_964584105.1 uncultured Alteromonas sp. | reverse complement strand
AACAACAAGACCAGATGCAGGGCATGATGAAAAACATGATGGATAATAATCCGTTCAATGTTTTTAATAAAATGGTCGAGCAGAACATGAATATGTGGGCTGATAAGTCAAAGAAGAAATAGCAATGCTGCATCGCAGCATTTAAACCCTCCTTTTTATAGCAAATCGATATAATAAAACATGCTGCGGTGCAGCAAAAACATTTGACGACTCTCTTTTCACTGTTTATTATTTAAACATGTTTGCTGCAGCGCAGCATTTTATTGATTGAGGGAGAACACTATGTTTGGCTTTTTTTCAGAATCACTGAAATCGACAACCAACCCTGTGCAGACCTTATTCGCACTGAATGCGAAGACGTTTGAAACACTTGCACAGCAGCAGACTGAGCTATGGACAGGCATGCTGTCTGACGGTGTTAAATATGTTGAGAAAGTCAGCGTACAACCTGAGATCAAAACTATTCTGGCAGCGAATAATGAATACGCGAGTTCAGTGCGTGAGCGCTGGGTGACCACGTCACGCGCTACGTTTGAAACGCTGAGCACTTTACGTGAGCAGGCCTCCGATTCCGTTGAGCAGGCTGTCGAAAAAACGTCTGAAGCAGCGCATGCTAAAGCGAAAGACGCTGGTAAGTCCGTGTCTGATTCAGCAAAGGACGTTGCCAAGCAGGCGCAGTCTACAACAAAAGCGGTATCAAAGTCAGCAGAGCAGGCCACGCAAGCTACGGCGGATGCCAGTAAAAAAACAGCAGAAGCCGCTGGTAAAGCAGTGGAAAAGGCCAGCGAAAAGGCGACCGACACGGTAAGCAAGGCCGCTGAAAAATCGACACAATCAGCGCCGAGCGCCGCTTCAACAGCGAAAAAGCCTGCATCCGGTTCTCGTCGCAGCGCCTCGACTTCAAAGTCGTCGACTGCGTCTAAAACCACGTCGTCTAAATCAACCCGTTAATAATCTGTCACCTATTGGAGAATGACTATGTTTGAACAAATGAACGAGCAATTTAAAACTGCAATGAAGCCTATGACAGACCTTGCCAGTCTGAATATGAATACCATGCAGAGCCTGGCTGAAAAGCAAAGCGAACTGTACTCGACAATGATGTCTGAAAGCATGAATTATGTTGAGCAGGTTAGCGGCAAAAAAGATCTGATGGCGGTTGCAGAAACGCAAAAAGCATATCTTGAAACCATGCAGGAAAAAATGTCTGAGACTGCTAAGAGCTCTTACTCAATCATGAGTGAAGCACAGCAAAAAGCCGGCGAAATGTTCAAAGGCATGAGCGAGTCAATGACCTCATCATTTTCTGCTGCAGCTAAGAAGTAACACGTTATAGGCTGACCGCTCGGTCAGCCTGCCTTGCTGTCAGTCAGCACAGCATCTTAACGCAATGGCCGCACAGCCCCACCCTTTGTTTTTCGGAGATTTGCGATGAATTATCAGGCTTATGATTATCTCACCCGTACTGCCAATATTATGCATGAAGGCTTCAGCCTGATGAATGCAGTGGTAAGTAATCCTGCCAACCTGTATTCACACACGTTACCGGGAAAAATAACACGTGCGTCATTAGAAACGGCGATGCGCCTGACTCAGCGATATGAAAAGCTGGGCTTTAACATCAATGATGTGACGATTGATGGTAAACGTCATATGGTCCGTGAAGAGGTTGCCCTGAGCTATCCGTTTTGCGACCTGATTCATTTTAACCGAAAAGGTATCAAAGATACCCACAAAGTTTTATTGGTTGCGCCGTTGTCGGGACACTTCGCTACTCTGTTAAAAGGCACCGTTGAAGCCTTACTGCCCGACCATGAGGTGTATGTCACTGACTGGGCGGATGCAAAAGAAGTCCCGCTTGATGAAGGCCCGTTTACCTTCGACTGCTATGTAGAATACCTGATTAATTTTCAGGAATTTCTGGGGCCGGATACCCACCTTATTGCGATTTGTCAGCCCACAGTCCAGGCGCTGATTGCCACCGCTGTGCTGGCCGAGAAAGGCAGCGAAGGCGTGCCCAAAACACTGACCCTGATGGCAGGTCCGCTGGATACGACGAAAAACCCTACCCGGGTAAATGAATTTGCGCAGCAACACTCTATGGCGTGGTTCAGAAACGTAGCGATCATGAAAGTGCCTCACGGTTATCCCGGAGAAGGCAGAGAAGTTTATCCCGGCTTTATGCAGTTGGGTGGCTTTATCAGTATGAATCAGCAATCGCACATGCGTAAGTACGTTAATTTCTTTCAAAACCTGGTCTATGGTGAAGAAGAAGATGCCGATCGTTTTCGTGCCTTCTATGACGAATATATGGCCGTACTGGATATTCCAGCTGAATTTTATTTAGAAACTATCGAGCGTGTATTTAAAAATAACGAGCTGGTCAACGGTGCGATCACCTATAAAGGTGAGCCGGTAAATTTTGAAGCAATTACAGATACGCCGCTACTCACGGTAGAGGGTGCCGATGATGATATTTGCGGACTTGGTCAGACCGAAGCGGCCCACAAAATTTGTCGCAGCTTACCCGCCAGTAAGCGCCAGCACTATATTCAGCAAGGTGCCGGTCATTATGGCATCTTTAGTGGGTCAAAATTCCGTAAGCACGTTCGCCCGCTTATTTCAGAGTTTATTCACAAAAACGACTGATTCTTAGTAATTTAATTCGCCTCAGGAAGCCGCTTTAAGATAGCATGGTGGCTTCCGGATTCGAGGTGAATGTATGAAACGTCTTTTAGCTATTGTGTCCGCTCTGGCCACAACCACCTTATTTTCTCCACTGTCTGCCGCCCAGGCAGAGGGCGAATTTGAACAATGTAAAACCCGGCTTTCTGCTCAGGCGAAAGACGAAGGTGTGGCAGACAAGGTTATCGACGATGCCTTTGCCAGTATCGCTTTTCAGCCTCGTGTTATAGAGCTTGACCGCAGTCAGCCTGAATTTGTCACCACATTTCCTTCCTATTATAGCAAGCGTGTCACCGACTGGCGTGTTTCTAAAGGCCGGGAGTTGGTAAGCGAACATCGTGAACTGTTAAGCGAGCTGGAAAAGGAATATGGCATTCCGCCGCATTATCTCGTGGCGTTCTGGGGTTTAGAAACCAACTATGGCGGTTATAAAGGCAAAATGCCGGTGTTAAGCTCGCTGGCCACGCTGGCGTGTGACAAGCGCCGAAGCAGCTATTTTACCCAGGAGCTGATGACAGCCCTTAAACTGATGGAACGCGAGTCCTTAAGCGCTGATGCGATGGTCGGTTCATGGGCGGGAGCAATGGGCCACACGCAGTTTATGCCTTCTGCTTATTTTAAATATGCCACCGATGGTGACGATAACGGCCAGGTCAATTTATGGGACAGCGAAGCTGATGCACTGACCAGCGCGGCAAACTTTCTGGCCAATCTTGGCTGGGAGCCTGGTTTTCGCTGGGGACGTGAGGTTAAGTTACCGGATACCTTTGACTATCGCCTGTCAGGTTACAAGCAGCGCAGACCGGTAAATGAGTGGGCCGAACAGGGTGTCACTTTGCCTGGCGGTGGGGCACTTCCAGACAGTGATATTGACGCCTACATTGTGGTGCCAGCTGGTCATGAGGGACCTGCTTTTCTCGCCTATCAGAATTTCCGGGTGATCATGCGTTGGAATAACTCAGAGTTTTATGCCATTGCTGTTGGCGAGCTGGCCAGCCAGCTTTCGGGTAGTAAAGGTTTAGTGCAGTCGTTACCGGACCTGCCTGCCTATAGTCGCGATGACATCATGCAAATGCAGAAAAAACTCAATCAAAAAGGCTTCGATGTTGGCAAGCCGGATGGCATCTTAGGCCCGGCAACACGCTCGGGCATCAGAGAATACCAGTTGGCAAATTCATTTATTGGTGACGGCTTCCCGTCGTTAGAAGTAATGAAATCATTGGGGGTAGAACTTCAGGCAGACGCTAACAGCTAACTGGCCTGCCTGATGGTACGTTAACCGAGCGGTTAGTACATGTGCTGACCGCCGTTGACGGAAATCGTCGACCCGGTAATAAACGTTGCGTCATCATCAACCAGAAATAGTACTGTTCTGGCGATATCCTTCGGTGAGCCTAACCGGCCCACGGGGATTTTTGCGATGATCTTCTCCAGTACTTCCTCAGGTACAGCGCGTACCATATCAGTATCGACATACCCTGGCGCTATCGCGTTTACAGTGATCCCCTTGCCAGCACCCTCTTGTGCCAACGCTTTAGTGAAACCATGAATACCTGATTTGGCTGCTGCGTAATTCACCTGACCATATTGTCCGGCTTGCCCGTTTATAGAACCCACATTGACGATGCGACCGAATTTGCGGTCCCGCATCCCTTCAATGACAGCGCGAGATGTATTAAAGCATGACCCAAGGTTTGTTTTGATGACAGCATCCCATTGATCTGCATCCATGCGATGCATGGTGCCATCGCGGGTTATACCAGCATTATTTACCAGTACATCTACCGGGCCATAGTCATTTTCAATCTGTGAGATAGCTTCTTTTGTTTTGTCAAAATCTGAAACATCAAACTTTATTGCTGCAATCCCGGTTTTATCCATAAATGCTTTTGCCGCATCATCATTACCGCAATAGTTCGCTACTACTTTATATCCAGCATCTTTCAGCGCCACGCTGATAGCCTCACCAATACCGCGCGTCCCTCCGGTAACCAGTGCTACTCTGCTCATATTATCTATCCTTTTTTAAGTTGTTTAAGATCTATGCGATCAGTTCAGTATATGCACGAATAATGACCGCTGGATAGACTAATAAATGAACTTTTTTTGACTAGATATTAATCTTGTGAAAACGATTTTTTATAAAAATGTTAAACCGCATATGTTTCAGTTAGTTGCAAAAGCCTGTTTTGGTGCAATTTTTCACTGTTCACTCCTCTGTCCACATGCAAAATCGTGAACGACAAGCACCCGACAGGCACAAACTGTCAGGAATCGTGCAACGCATTCCATGCAGCCAGAGACCCCTCAAACACCTCAACATTGGTAAATCCACGTGCTTTGAGATAGCTGGCGGCAACTGTTGCACGCATGCCAGAGCCGCAAAAGCAGGTGTAGCGAACATTTCTGTCAAGCTCAGAATAGTTGCTGAATAAGTGTCCTAAATAACGATGCTCAGAATGCGGCAGTTTTTTTTCATCCACTTCTTCGTGCTTTCGCACATCAAGAATTTGCCAGTTTTCAGGTGGATCGTCTAACCGTTCAGCAACCGTTTGTGCACTTACCCGGGGAATCGAGTCAACATGCTCATCAACACGGGTATTACCTGTGCGAACCGGTACCTCTGTCAGGTAGCCGGGTAACCAGCTGTAACCCATGCGTTGCAGTTGGAGGGCAGCGTCATCTGTTTGTGAGGGGGAATCACAGACAATAATCACCGGTTTGTCATACTGCAGGAACCATCCACCGTAGGCTGAAATCAATCCACCTGGCAAAAAGATACTGCCCGCGCGATGACCGGCACAAAAGGCGTCGACAGTGCGTATGTCCAGTAACTGGACCTCGTTCTGCTGAATTTGTTCAGGCAACGCGGCTATTTCGCTTTGTGGTAACCGGGGCATCGCGATGGGGGCAATGCGTTTGCTTTGACCAACAGAGTTAAACTTCTCCATTTGCTCAAAATATGGCGCGTAGTAATGGGTTTCGTTGAGTTTTTTCTTAATGAAGGCGTCTTTATCTTTGATTTGCCAAGCTGGATTGTGGCGTTTTTCATATCCCAGCGTTGTAAACTCCCGCGCGGCCATCCCGGATCCGCACACAGAGCCTGCGCCGTGTGCCGGGTAGACAATCGTGGTATCGGGCAGGTCTGACAGTGCCTGCAGACTGTCAAAGAGCATTCCCGCCACCTGCTCTTTCTCGTCAGGATAAAAGTCAGTTCTGCCAACTTCATTAACGAACAGGGTATCTCCGGTGAAAACCGCTACAGGCTCCTGCGACACAGCGGTGTCACTCACGTACGCACAAATACTGTCTTTAGTATGACCGGGGGTTTCCAGTATCGTTATCAGCAGATCGCCGACAGAAATTGTGTCATTTGTCTGCACGCTCTGCGCATACTCAATTTTCGCATCGGCATTAATACCGTGATAAACGGGTATGTCCAAATCGTCACCCAATGCCGCTCCACCGGAGATGAAATCTTCATTTCTATGCGTTTCAATGACACACCGGATACTGACATTCTGACTGGCTGCTTCACGAAGATACTGATCAATATCTCGCTGGGGGTCAATAACGCAGGCCTCTCCGGCACTGGATACAAGATAGGATAACTGCGCAAGACCATTGGCTTTAAAACTGACAACTCGCATGAGCATTACCTCAACATTCAATTTGTACTTTATTTAACCCAGCCCACCTGTAATCAGATCACATTACCCACTCATGTGTTTTTTGGTACGCGTGGTTGGCTCTGCCGCTGCCGGGTCGTCGGGCCAGAAATGTTTCGGGTAGCGGCCTTTCATCTCCTTTTTTATTTCCTGATAGCTGCCCTGCCAGAACGCCGCCAGATCATTCGTTTTCTGCAGTGGCCTGCCGGCCGGTGACAGCAGAGACAAGGTAACGGGCACAGCATTATTGCCCACCGTTATCTGCATACAACTGCCGTACATCTCCTGCATCTTCACTGACAGTATGACCTGGCCATCAGACAGATACTCCAGGTAACGCTTGTTTCCGGTAGGGACGGTCACAGACGGGGGTAATAAGTGCTCAAGTGCGTGTTGCTGCGGCCAGGAGAGTGACTGTTGCATCAATGTTTGCCATGGCAGATTGATTAGATCCTCCCGTTTTTTGCATTTTTTCAGATGCGTCAACAGGCTTTTCTCATCAATGATTGACAGAACGGATTCACTGACATCCGGCCAGGGATCGGCTTGGTCAAAGGCCTGAGGCTGTGCCAGATTCAGTCGTGCAGCCAGTGCAAGCCGGTTGAGCCACTGCCAGGCGTTTTCAGGTAACGGAAATTCTGACATTGGCTGATCTTTTAAATAGTCCAGCCAGGCCTGAGCCACCTCATCAGCAGAGGCAGCAGCCACCGGCTCACTGGCCAGGATTATCTGATCGAAACGCGTGACCTGCCGGGCTTGCATTTGCCCTGAGTCACGATGAAAGGTGACCTGTTTTGCGGTTATGAGATGTTTTGAAAACCACGTTTTAATCTCAGCAAATGGCAGTGGTTCCGCCAGCCGGATTTTGACATCGCTGCCCACCTGCTGGCCGTTTAGTACGGCCAGCCAGTCACTTTTCACGGGCACACCCAGCCATCTTGCACCACGTCCGTTAGCCAGTTTCCACTGCTCTTTCTGCCAGTACGCAATTCTGTCCTGCCAGGCCAGTGCTATGGCCAGGGCAAGTGAGCCTGGATCCAACTTGTGGCAGGGCGTGAGTGAAACATTTTTATCTGGCGGTGATAGCAATGCCAGATACCGCTTCGCCTGCCGCGAAAGGCGAGCGACCGTTGGTTTATCGGCATTTAACAGTGCCTCACTGACCAGACCGTCAGACATTTTAGCGCTATCTTCGGCCAGCGCAGCGACCCATAGCGCCGCCTGACATAACGGAGAATCGACGGTTTCTGTTTTATCCCGCGCTGTCAGTAGCATATGCGCCAGCCGCGGGTGACAGGGAAAGCGCGCAAGCTGCTGACCATAGGCTGTCAGCGTTACTGCACCAGTTGTGCTGGTCGCGACCGCATCCATGGCCATCAGCGCAGACATCGCGCTATTTAATTGTGCTTTTGAAGGCTGGTCGAGCAATCGTAGCTCACCTGGCGTGGTTCCCCATGCCAGTGTATCTAACAGCAGCGGGGTAATATCTTCTCTGAGCATCTGGGCGACAGTATACCCTGCCAGCCTGTCCTGTTGCTCTTTACTCCACAATCTGATGCAAATGCCCGGCTTGAGCCGGCCGGCCCGCCCCTTGCGCTGCGTCGCTGAAGCTTTGGATATCATCTGCTGATTTAACTGGGTCAGTCCGGTTGCCGGATTAAACACCGCAATATTTTCCAGACCGCTGTCGACAACAGCTTCAATGTTGTCGATGGTCAGTGAGGTTTCCGCGATATTGGTCGCCAGTATGACTTTTTGCCGGCCCTGCGAATCTGCTTTCAGCGCGTTGCTCTGCTGCTCTTTTCCCAGTGCGCCATAAAGATGATGGATTATTGGTTTGGTAAGAGGAGGGGTTGTCGCCAACAGCTGGCTGACTTTTTTAATCGCACCAGCGCCGGGTAAAAATACCAGTACATCACCATCCACCTGCTCACAGGCCTGACGTGTATATCGTGCTACCGCCTCATGAAGCTGATGCGCTGCAATCTGGCCGCTGTAAATCTCCTTCACATCGAACATTCGGCCTTCTGATACACAGATAGCTGCATCAGGTAACAGCGAGCTCAGCGAGTCCGTATCCAAAGTGGCAGACATTACCAGCAGACGTAAATCGTCGCGCAGCCCGTCTTGTACATCCAGCGCCAAAGCTAATCCAAAATCACTGTGAATACTGCGCTCATGGAATTCATCAAAGATGATCAAACCGACATCGGCAAGTTCAGGGTCCTG
>CAZOYR010000057.1:8433-11365 GCA_964584105.1 uncultured Alteromonas sp. | reverse complement strand
AGCGCTCAGCATCATATGGCATAAGGAAGTGTGTTAATCAGGTAAATCTCTGTTTATCCTATTGTACGTACTCAACAGGTAATTGCATGTGAATTGGTTTGCACATGAGGAGGGCAATATGAAAATGCGCTGTTTTATCGGCCTGGATTTACCAGTTGCCACCAAGCTGGCGCTGGAAAGCTGGCGGCAAAAGGCATTGCCAGAGGTTAAGGAAAAAACGCAGACGAAACGTTCGACTAAACCTAATACGCCGGCTGAACCAGCTGCAGTGCCCACAGCAAATTTTCATATCACACTGGCATTTCTGGGCCAGATTGACGCGCGCCAGCACGAGGCCCTGCTGCAGGAAATGAATCATGTAAAAGGGCAGCCCTTTTCGCTCACGCTTAACACCACCGCATTGTGGGAGGGGCCTAAGATTCTGCTGGCGGCACCCGGCGAGCCTGATAACGCGTTAATGGATCTGGCCCGCCAGGTGCGTAAAGCCGCTCGTGCAGCGCGTGTTCAGGTCGATAACCGGCCTTACCGGCCTCATGTGACGCTGGTCAGAAAAGCGACCGACACCCTTCCTGCGCCACTGTTTACGCCTGACATCAGCGCTGACTTTTCGCAATTTCACCTGTTTGAGTCATTTAGCAATGCCCAGGGCGTGCGCTACCCTATCCGACATTCCTGGCCGCTGATTCCGCAAATGTCGGTGCGCGAACGCTTACGGCAGGGCCTGACTGACAATTAAGCACGCTGTCTTCTTTACTTTACGCGGGTGCATCGGTAAAAAGAAATAAGTGTAGTTAACAGCAGAGTATTATGAAGCAAACATTCAGACTGGTTATCGATTGTCCGGACCAGATTGGCCTGGTCGCCAGCGTATCGCAATTTCTGGCCGACCACGGCGCAACAATTGTTGAGGCCAGCCACCACACCGATCTGCAAACCGGTCGGTTTTTCATGCGACATGAAATTGGTACTGAACATCTTTCTCTGGATTTTCAAACGTTTGTCTCTGAATTCACACCGCTGGCTAACGAGTATCAGATGCAATGGAAATTAAGCGACTCAACGCAGCGCCAACGCGTAGCATTACTGGGTAGTGTGGAGTCGCATTGTCTGGTCGACTTACTGCATCGCTGGCATACCGGTGAGCTTTACTGTGATATCCCCTGCGTGATTTCCAATCACCCACAGCTTAAAGAGTTTGCGGACTGGTATCAGGTCCCTTTTCACTGGATAGATTTTTCAACATTAGGGAAAGAAGAGGGCTTTGCCCGGATAAGAACATTACTGCATGAGTATGATATCGATTTGACCGTCCTTGCCCGGTTTATGCAGATCCTGCCGCAATCGTTATGTCAGGAACTGGAAGGCCGCGCCATCAATATTCATCATTCCTTTTTGCCCTCCTTTGCCGGTGCCAGACCCTACCAGCAAGCTTACGATCGTGGTGTTAAGTTAATCGGGGCGACATGCCATTACGTCACACAGGACCTGGACGAGGGGCCAATCATTGAACAAAGTGTGAAGCGCATCAGTCATAGCGACAGCGCACCGGATATGGTCCGAAAAGGCAAAGACTGTGAGGTAACCGCCCTTGCCCACGGTGTGCGGTATCATCTGGAAGACCGCGTGCTTATTCACCACAACAAAACCGTGGTCTTTGCCTGACCACTATTGCTGTAAACGGTCAAAGGGGCAGACTTCGCGCCTGCCGCCATAGCCGCAGATAAAACCAGCTATTTGATATGGCGAACAGCAGCTCGGTGACGGCCACGCCCCAGGTGTGATTGACTAACGCGTAAACGGCAAATACCAGTGAACCACTGATCATACACAAACGTAGCCCTGCTTCTTTGCAATACAGCTCGCCGAACCGGTACAGAATGAAGGTAATCAAAGGCATAATTTCCAGCCAGCCTGTTTTACCGGTTTTCATATTAATGAAACCAATCAGCGCTGACATCAGGATAATCAGTACTACAGTAAGTGACTGCGCCAATAATTTATTGGTCACCAGCCGGTAGGTCGTGCTAAGTCCTGCCACTGTCATTACCAGTACGCCCGCCCAGGCCTGTTGCACTGCCAGTAGCGAGCCAATGGTTATACACAATCCCAGGTTCAGAAATAACAGCTTTCTTTCAGTATTTGACCAGAACGACAAAACAGCAATGATTACAGGGACGCTGTGCATGAGTAGTTCGGTCATATGCCTTCTCCTGGGTAGAAACGGTTAAAAATCGCGCGCAGTGTAATCCCGTGACAGCCCTGTCTTCAAGCAGATTTTTGTGATGATTTTATGACGTGTTGAAAAGACACTAAAAACAGGAAAAACCGATGAGTTTACACGTACACACGGTGGTGGCGCAGCGATCCTATTTAACTTAGCTAAGGTATCCTCTAGTATAAAAAAACCTAATAAAACGATAACGACAGGAAACGAAATGGGAAAATTCAAAGCCTCAATGACAGCGGCTGCGGTAGTACTTGGGCTTAGCGCCTGCAGCAGCCAGACGGAAACGACCGCTATGGACACACAGCCTGCAGTTGAACAAGCTAAATTCGATAATGTATTGCTAGAACAATATCAGGGCCCTTATGGGGGTGTTCCTGCTTTTGATAAGATGAAACTGGAAGATTTGAAGCCAGCACTTGAAAAAGGCATGGCCCTGAATATGGCTGAAATAGAAGATATTGCCAACAATCCGAATCCGCCAACATTCGAAAATACCATTGCCGCCATGGAGCGCGCCGGCAAACCTCTGGAGCGCGTGTTCACTTATTGGGGTATTTGGAGTTCAAATAATTCCAGTCCTGAGTTTCGTGAAATACAAACAGAAATGTCGCCGAAAATCTCCGCGTTTTTCACTCAAATCACGCAAAACGAAAAATTGTTCCAGCGTGTAAAGGAAGTGTACGAAAGTGACGAGCTGGAGAATCT
>CAZOYR010000057.1:0-8333 GCA_964584105.1 uncultured Alteromonas sp. | reverse complement strand
CGTGTCGAGCTTCTGGGTTATGAAGATTATGCGACCTGGCGTCTTGAAGATCGCATGGCAAAAACGCCGGAACAAGCGATGGACCTGATGATGAAAGTCTGGCCAGCGGCAATTGCCCGGGTTGAAGAAGAAGTCGCTGATATGCAAGACATCGCCGATAAAGAAGGCGCGGATATTGATATCAAACCCTGGGACTATCGCTATTACGCTGAAAAAGTGCGTAAAGCAAAATATGACCTCGACTCAAACGAAGTAAAACAGTACCTGCAGTTAGATAAGCTTCGCGAAGCAATGTTCTACGTCGCCGGTCGTCTGTTTAACTTCGAGTTTACGCCGGTTGAAGCAGGCACTGTTCCGGTTTTCAATCCTGAGGTTAAGGTCTGGGAAGTTACCGATAAAACATCCGGTGAGCATGTAGGCCTGTGGTATCTGGATCCATTCGCGCGTAAGGGTAAGCGCTCTGGCGCATGGGCAACCACGTACCGTGATTACACCACCTTTAATGGCAAGCAAACTGCCCTGGCGTCAAACAATTCTAACTTTGTAAAAGGCGCAGAAGGCGAGCCTACACTAATTTCATGGGATGATGCCGAAACGTATTTTCATGAGTTTGGTCACGCGCTGCACTTCCTCTCAGCTGACGTAGCCTACCCCACGTCGCACTCGGGCGTACGTGACTACACCGAGTTTCAGTCTCAGTTACTGGAGCGCTGGCTGACCACCGATGAGGTCATTGATAATTATCTGGTACATTATAAAACCGGTGAGCCAATTCCTGACGAACTGGTAGAAAAAATCAATCGTGCCTCAACCTTCAACGAAGGTTTCAAAACGACGGAGTATATGGCATCCGCAATCATGGACCTGAAATACCACACGACAGATCCTAAAGACATCGACCCGGATAAGTTTGAGAAAGAAGAGCTTGAAAAACTGGGCATGCCTGAAGAGATTGTAATGCGCCATCGTAGTCCTCACTTCGGTCACATCTTCTCCAGCGAAGGCTACGCAGCAGCTTACTATGGCTACATGTGGGCAGAAGTACTTACAGCCGATGCAGCAGAAGCCTTCGCCGAAGCACCAGGTGGTTTTTACGACGAAGAGATGGCCGACAAGCTGGTCAAGTATCTCTTCTCTGTCAGAAACGCGATGGATCCGGCAGAGGCGTATCGTAAATTCCGTGGACGCGATGCACAGGTTGATGCATTGATGCGGGACCGTGGTTTCCCAGTTCCCGAAGAGAATAACTAAATCTAAAATATCCGGCCCGTAGCATTTGCTACGGGCTTTTTTTTACTCTTTCTGTTTTTGCTAGTTTCTGATCCGCTATACTTCCACCACTTTGGTTTTTGCCCTGACAAGCTCAACAAAATGTCAGGCTTGCCGATAAACTAACCATCTGCATCAATTCCCGTGCATCAGTGTATCCGCTATGCTTCATTTTTTCCGGGAGAGATGCCAATCGCTTCGTAGTCAAAATTTGTGGTAGTAGTATGAATTTAAGCGCCTTCAGTATTAAACAAAAACTTATCTTTATTCTTGTTGTTGCCGTGCTCGCTGCCACCATACTGGTTAGCTCATTAAACCAAATGGTTACCCGGGAGTTGATTCGCGGCTCGGTAGAAGAGTCTGAACTGCCTAACATCGTTAAACGTCTGGCCAATCGGGTGGATAAAGAAGTGACTGTGATGTCCGCAGTGGCACACAGTATTGCCACTAATCCTGACATTCTTGCCTGGTCTGCCAGTGGCGCTCCCAAACAGGATGAGGCAAAGGTAGTCAATTACCTGTCGCGTCTTGCCGCTTACAATAACCTGAGTGTTGCCTCATTCGCTGACCGTCAGACTTTCAATTACTGGAATCAGGAAGGCTTTCTGCGCACATTGAAAAATGACGATCAGGACGGCTGGTTTTTTGCCTATAAAGACAGCGGCCAGAAAACATCACTGAGCTTGTATAATGATCCGGTGCGTGGTTATCAGCTTTATGCGAATTATCAGCAAGTCGACGGGCGCGGCATGTCCGGCGTTGCCAAAACGGTGGATGAACTGGTGGCAATACTTAACCAGGTGAAAATCGCGCAAACGGGCATGGTTTTCATGGTGGATGCCACCGGCAGGGTTATCGCCCACCCGGATGCCAGCAAGGTTGGAAGCAGCACGCTGGCTACACTGACTTCAGAAAAAGCGAGCCGCCAAATCCTGTCTGAAAATACCTTTGCGCTGGCTGAGTTCGATAACAGTACGTCGGACTATTTGCTGGCTGGTAGTTATATTCCCAGCGCACAATGGTATGTCATTGCACAGGTTCCTGAAAACGAGCTGTATGCAGAGCTTAATAGTGCGACCCGGCAAACGCTGATTTGGTCACTCATTGTGGCGGCTGTTTTTGCATTGGTGGGAGTATTTTTTGCTGCCTCTATTACGCGACCTCTGGAGCGCCTTGCTGATGCCTTTCAGACCCTGGGCAAAGGTGGCGGCGATTTAACAACCCGGCTACCGGCTCCGCCACAAAAAGAAATGCATCGTCTGGTAGATGGCTTCAACAAATTCATTGGATCGCTACACAGCACAATGTCATCCATTGTCAGTGATAGCAGTCAGGTTCGTCAGGCGGCCAGTCAGGTGGCGCAAAACACGCGGACAACACGTGCCAACAGTCAGGATCAGCACGACAGGACGCTCCAGGTAGCAACGGCGATGACGCAAATGGCCAGCTCAGTACAGGAGATTGCACGATCTGCGCAATCTGCTGCATCCAGCGCGCATAAGTCAACACAAACTACCCACCAGGGTCACATTCTGACAAAAGAGGCAGTATCACAGATAGAGACGCTATCTGCACAGATTGCTGACGTTGCAGCGACTATCTCCTCACTGAATACCCACACAACGACCATTGGCGGTATTTTAGATACCATCAGAGGGATATCTGAACAAACCAATCTGCTTGCGCTAAATGCTGCCATAGAAGCGGCGCGCGCAGGTGATCACGGCAGAGGCTTTTCGGTTGTCGCCGATGAGGTTCGCACGCTGGCCCAACGTGCTGCTCAGGCCACCGATGAAATTCAGGATAAAATTGACAGCTTCCAAAAAGATAGTCAGCAGGCTGTAGGCCAGATGCAAAGCAGCCAGGCGCAAACATCCAGTGTGGTTGAAAGCGCACGTCAGATTGATGCACTACTGGAAGACATTGCCTTCAATATCAATCAGATAAATGATATGAATACACACATCGCCACCGCCACTGAGCAGCAGGCCAGTGTGGTTGAGGATGTCAGTAAAAACATTAATGAGATCAGCGGCCGTAATGAAGATAATGTTGAGAATTCAACACAGCTGGTGACGGCCAGTGAGCAGTTGGACAGTGCAGCAGAAAACTTGTCTCGTCAGGTGGGGCACTTCCGGCTTTAAATCAGTAGCACCGGCGTTACATGCCACGCCGGTGTCACTTTATCTTTAACCGAATCAGTCTGGCATCCTGCAACGGCGATTTTTCCTGCGTCAGCCATATCTCGCCATCGGCTTTTACACACACCCCCTCAACCTGCCCGAACCGTTCAAGCGGACTGACAGAAACGACCTCATATTCGTTGTCCAATACCGCGATAAATGGCCGCAAAACGCCTAGAAGATTACTGTTGTAACCCACTACAACAAAGCGATGGTTTGCCGTATCCCAGTCGGCACCGGTAATGATACCGGGCAGGCCGGTTATGGTTTTAACTGCGGTTAATTTTTGTGATTTCGGCGAGGGTGTAACTTCATAAACCCGGGCTTTTTCGGTCGCCCAGCTTTTTGAAAACAGAACCAGCTTATCCTCTTTTGCGGTAATTGCTTCAGCGTCGTAGTCATGGTTATAAGGGGTATTGGCAGACGGTGTGTTGCCGGCATAGGTCAGACGGAATGTTTTAATTTTCCGGTATGATTTTCTGTCGACCTGCCGTACCGACACATAATTTCGGTTGCCCCGGTTATTTCCGATATCAGCAACATAAAAAAACGCGTCACTGGCGGTTATCGCTTCAATATCTTTGTTCGGAAAATTAAGCCGGGCCTTGTTGTCAATACGCCCGTTTTCATTAAGAAAATATAAGGTTGTATCGTTACCCGAATCGTTGATGGTTACTGCACCCTGCGCGGTACAGTAAAGCCCGGATGACTCTGTGATACTACCGGGCAATTTGCGGGTATCGATAATATCCACGTCCATTAAGGGATAGTCTGAAGAAGCAGCGCAGCCGGTACTGCAGCAGGCGACCAACATAAAAAAAGCCGCGCGTACCCGTAATTTTGCGGCTAACAATCTGTACATATTAAGACCTCGACTGCATAAATATAGCGCTGAAAGATTATTATTCAGGTGGTATCTAGACGCGAAATGCACGTGCGAAGATCACAACAGTTTGAATTGACTACTCATCCGTCCGCCGCAAATAACAGTACTAACAAGCAATCTGAAAAATAATATTGTACTCAGCGTTTTAAAACAAAAGCGCGTAGTAATTGTAAGGGAATTCAACTTGTCAGAGTCGCTCATCAGTCTTGTCAGTGTTGGTCTGCTATCTATTGCGTGTCAGTTTCTGGCATACAAAATCCGGTTACCGGCCATCCTCCCGCTACTCATTGTCGGCATTGTGGTGGGCCCCGTCCTCAATTTACTTGATGCAGACAAACTGTTTGGCGACCTACTGTTTCCGGTCGTTTCACTTTCGGTAGCTATCATTCTTTTTGAAGGGGCGCTAACCCTGCGTTTCAAGGATATTCGTGGCCACAGTAATATGGTCAGGAACCTGTGCAGCGTGGGTGTGGTAGTCACCTGGATTGTATCGACGCTGGCTGCGCATTACGCGCTCTCAATCCCCTGGCAACTGGCATTTCTGTTTGGCGCTATCGTCACGGTCACCGGCCCTACGGTCATCATACCGATGCTGCGAACAGTCCGCCCCCAAAGTAATGTAGCAAATATCCTGAGGTGGGAAGGGATTATCATCGACCCGATAGGCGCACTATTAGCGGTTCTGGTCTTTGAATATATTGTGGCATCACAGGCAGAGGCGTTGACCCATACGCTTATCGCCTTCGGTAAAACCGTAGGTATTGGTATCGTGCTGGGGTTAGTCGGCGGCTACTCGCTGGGTTATTGCCTGCGCAAAAAATGGATCCCCCATTACCTGCAAAATACCGCTGTACTGACCCTTGTTCTTGGTGCGTTTGCTGCATCCAATTATGTTGCTCACGAGTCAGGCCTGCTAACCGTTACCATTATGGGGATGGTGCTGGCCAACATGAAAAATGTCGAAGTTGAGGACATTCTTGAGTTTAAGGAAACACTGAGCGTACTCCTTATTTCAGGCCTGTTTATTCTGCTGGCGACGCGCCTTGAGTTGCAGGCGATAGCTAATGTAGGCGCCGGTATCGTCATTGTACTGCTGGCAGTCATATTCATTGCGCGTCCGCTCTCTGTTCTCATCTCGTCCATTGGCACCGGGCTAAACTGGCGGGAGCTGGCACTAATAAGTTGGATTGCACCACGAGGCATCGTGGCTGCCGCGGTTTCAGCACTATTTTCAATTAAGCTGCAAAAGATTGGCTATGACGGCGCTGATGTTATTGTCCCTATTGTATTTTTAGTAATTATCACCACCGTGGTTGTGCAGAGTCTGACCGCCAAACCTGTCGCTGCGCTGCTCAAAATGCGCGCGCCACCACCCAATGGCTATCTGATTTTTGGCGGCAGTCAGTTTAACCGTATGCTGGCCAAAGAAATGATTAATCAGGATATTCCGGTGACGCTGGCCGATACGAACTGGGATGCGGTTAAAAAAGCCCGTATGCAGGAAATCCCCACCTATTTTGGTAACCCTGCATCGGATCACGCTGCGCGGCACATGGACATGGACAGACTTGGCAGAGTGCTAGTGATGTCACCCTATCAGCAGCTAAACCCGGTGATTGCCTATCATTTTGAATACACCATCGGCAAAGACAAGGTGTGGGGACTGACGAACAATGAACAAACGGCACGACCCAGTCATCAGGTAGGTAAGCATTATGCTAAGCGCATGACACTGTTTGATGAGGGTGTAACTTACGGTTACCTGGCATCCTCAGTTGCTCATGGCGCTACGATTAAAACGACTCGTATCACCGAGGAATTCACCTATGCTGACTATCTTGAGCAGTACGGTGGTCGTGTCATTCCGCTAATTGCAATTGATGACGAAGAAGAATCTCACGTGATTCTATTGGGTGAAGAGCTGGAAGTGGCAGCCGGCTGGCGACTCATCAGCCTGATTCGGGCAGAGGATGAACCTGTGTAGCGAAAATGCACCCTGTCTGCTGACAGGGTGCCTCTCCCTGGAATGTGAATAGACGGCGTGTTCTTATTATTCGACGTGTATTGTTATTGTTTTACCTGTTCTATCGCACAGGCTAGGTGTAGCAACTCGCAGGCCAAGTATTACCGCCTTGTTCTGTAAGGGTTTTTACTAAACAATGTGCTATTAAATCCGAAAAAGTATGCATCATGGTGCATCACACGCTTCACTACGCACTGTTGCGGGGTTCATTTTTTATCCAACAATCAGTCAGTTAAACGATTTAAGCACATGAAGTGTTTTGGCTAGCGCCCCACTGTTTTGTGTCAATACCGCATTAGCCGCCTCGCCCGCCTGGCAGCGCGCCGATGGATTATAATGCCAGCGAGATAGCTGTTCTGTGATGTCCTCCACACCATGTTTAATATGCAAGCCACCACTTGCTATCAAATGCTCACAGATGACCGGATTATTGTATGTGTTGGGTCCCATAATAACGGGAATGCTAAACGCCGCAGGCTCCAACGCATTGTGCCCGCCTTTATCAGCCAGTGAGCCACCTACGAAAGCAACGTCGGCAATGGCGTACGCTTCGTTAAGCCTACCCATTTCATCTAACAGAATAACATCCGTATCATTGGTGACAGCAGTATCCTGTGAGGTGCGGATAAATGATACATTGTATGCTGAGAGTAACTCAGAAACCGTATCGAAGCGCTCAGGATGCCGAGGGACGATTATCAATAATGGTTTTAAGCCCTTAGTAGAATCTTGTAACCGTTGAACAGCATCTAACAGTATTTGCTCTTCCGGTTCATGGGTGCTACCTGCCACCACAATATAACGCTCAGAATGACCTAAGCCCATGAAGTTTTGGGCTTTGTCACTGTTTAAGGATACGGCCTGATCGAACTTTATATTGTTTGTCAGTGTCAGCTTATTACTCTGTATGCCTAATGCCTTATAATTGTCATAGTCATGCTGACCCTGTGCACAAACCATCGACACTTTTCTTAGCATAGGCGAAAAGAGCGCACTTATTTTTTGATACCGCGCAGCTGAACGGTCAGTCATTCGTGCGTTGATAACCAGCGTTGGGATATGCATTTTCCAGCATGCATGAATCAGATTAGGCCACAGCTCAACCTCTGTAATACAAACCACGCGGGGCTTTACTCTGCGAAGCATCCAGCGCATCGAAAACGGAAAATCAAACGGTAAATAAAAATGATGGACCCGATCACCAAATATCGCGCGTACTCTGGCTGACCCGGTGGGTGTTGTGGTGGTAACGGTGATAATTGCTTCAGGCTCGGAATGTAACAGCTGTTTAATAACACAGGAGGCAGCAACGACTTCACCAACGGATACACAATGAAAAAAATAACCACCTGTATGCGCTGGCCTGGCGACGCAACCAAACCGCGATAAAACGTGCTGTGTATCATGACGATGCTTTCTCACACCGCGCTTAATTAGCCCGAGGTAGGCGAATGGTGCGGCCAGCAACAGTATGGCGCTATATAGCCACCTGATAAGGCGCTCGGCGATGGTTTCAGTTGAGTGTTGCGATGCCACGTTCTTTCCGTCGAAATCCAGTAAAAATTTTCGTTATATCTGCTCCGCCTTGGCGATGAAACAGAATCACATATAAAAGTAACAGATACAAAAAAGCCGCTACAGGAGCGGCTTTTTTAAAGTGTAAAAAGCGGTGTAATTAAACGCCTGCTTTTTCTACAACTTCTACCAGTGTCCAAGTTTTGTTCTTAGACAAAGGACGACATTCGCGAACTGTCACGATATCGCCTTGATTGGCAGTGTTGCTTTCGTCGTGAGCGTGCAACTTAGTAGAACGTCTGATGAACTTCCCATAGATAGGGTGTTTAACAAAACGCTCAACCATAACAGTGATAGTTTTATCCATCTTGTTGCTAACCACACGACCTTGAACTGTACGAGTATTTTGCTCAGTCATTACGCATCAGCCTTTTGAGTCAGAATGGTTTTAACACGC
>CAZOYR010000056.1:12439-20125 GCA_964584105.1 uncultured Alteromonas sp. | reverse complement strand
CAATGCATCGGTGGCCAAATAAACGCCGCTGAGGATAACACCAATAATGCTGGTTCTGAGTACATTCGCCCACCCTTGATAGATATGACAGAGTCCAAACAAAATACTGCTTAAGAGCACAGCGCTAAGTACCCCCGTTAAGGGGCTTAGGGTACTAAGCAAAAATCCCCTGAAAAGAATCTCCTCACAAATTCCTGCTGAGCAGGAAACGCCAAAGGTAAACCAGTTTAATTCTTTGCGGGTAGCCGGCATCATCCAACGGTAAGATTGCATCGCCTTTGCCAGCTGATGGCGCTGCTCGCCATCGTATACTGATAACGCTAAATAGGCGTGTGAGCATTGCTTTACACAAGACGTACTTTTATAGTCTGGCCAAATTGATTTCACTGAATGTGTAAGTTTGCGCAAAACCAACAGAAACAGCACAACAATGCCTCCTGCAGATACCGGCCCGAAGGCGGGGCGAATCAGCCTGCCAGACTTTGTTGGTAAATGGCATCTGTCCCGGGATATCAAAGAGCATACCGGTGGCACTATCCGGTTTACCGGTGAGGCGATTTTAAGCGGATCTCACGCACAGGTGGCATATCGCGAATCCGGGGTAGTCACCCTGGCAAATAATAAAACGATACCCGCAGAGCGAACCTATTTTTGGCGTGCTGGCCTGAATGGGCAAATTGATGTGTTTTTTGCTGACGAGCGTTTTTTCCACAGTTTTTCAACTGACAAGCCTTACGCTGAGCATTTGTGCGGGGATGATCGGTATAAGGTGACGTATGATTTTACCCGGTGGCCTGTTTGGACGTCGGTGTGGCAGGTAAAAGGCCCTCGGAAAGACTATACCATGGTAAGTCGTTACGCTGCCTGTAACGAGACATAACCTTTTGTGCAAGCCGAGCCTGTCCAGCGCCTGTGTCAGGAAACTGCCGGTTGTCGGTTTTTCTTATTGTGTTGGTGAGAAAGCCACAAGGCAAAGGCGATGATGCCTCCTCCCAATAACAACCGGCCTACATCAACGTTTTTTTGCCACAGCAGCAAATTGACGACAAGTCCTGCAGGGATCAGCGCATTGTTCATGATGGCCAGTGTGCCGGCTGATACTTTCAAAGCGCCCTGATTCCAGAAATAGTACCCCAATCCGGATGCCACAACGCCAAGCCAGACCAGTACACTCCATTGTGTTATCGTTTGGGGAAGCTGGCTGGTGTTTCCGAAAAGGAAAAAAGCGGGAAATGCAATGGCCAGCGCGCCCAGATAAAACCAGCCAAAGATATGATGGTGTGTTACCGGCGCTGCAAAACTTGCCACTAGTCTGCGATAGCCTACCTGACCCAGCGCAAAACAAACATTGGCACCCTGAACAATAAAAAAGCCCACCCAGAAATCTGTACTGACACCCTGAAACCGGATTACCGCAGCGCCGCCCATGGCAATGAGAGCACAAAGAACATGAAAGGGCGTGAACCGCCGAAACAGTGCATCGTTAAATATCGCAACATACAATGGTGTGATAATGGTAAATAACAGCACTTCAGGGACGGAAAGATATAAAAAAGAATGGTAGAAAAAGATATACATGATTCCCAGCTGAACCGCGCCCAGTGAGGCCAGCATAAGCTTTTGCGTTGTCGATAAAACTGAAAACTTCAAAAAAGGCAGAAATATCAGGGCGGCAAGTAACACCCGTGTGAATACTGCAAAGTAGCTGTCGACACTTCCGGCCAGATACTCACCGATCAGTGAAAACGAAAATGCCCATAACAGGGTAACCGCCACCAGTTGAAACATACCACTACTCTTTGCCGACAAATGCGCGCTAACCTATTGCATTTAAAGGCGTGAATCAACAACTATGCACGGGTATGTCTCTGCTGCGATTTTATCGCAGCACACTGTTTAGCAGGTTGTATCGTTAGAACAGACAAGGCGGAAGACGCCGCAGGGACGGTTCAGCCACCTATTTAGTTAGAGGGTGAGGCCGCATCGCCGAGAGGCCGCTTACTGGTTTTGCGAATGACTCTGCCACCCAAGGGCAGCCGGCTTGCCAGTCTGGCTTCAATAAATCCCGCGACGAACAAAACCGCTGCTGTCCACATGTACGCGTTAACAGCAATGCCGTCTGAAAAGGGCGGGATTTCATGATCGCTGTGCTGAATAAATACAGGCACCACGCTGACAAACCCGGCCATCACAGCATAACAACTGTTGCGAATCAGCCGGTAAAGAAGCAGCATAGATGCGGGTAATTCGGTGCTACACCGGGTGTTAAAGATTAAGTAGAAGGCGCCGCTGTGAATGGTCCCCGCAGCGACCAGAGTACAAAAAAATACATCAATTCGGTGCGTTTCATACAGCGTATTACCCAATAAGATTTCTGTGGTAGCGGCCACCAGTAAAACGCAGGCAACACGCACAATAAGCTCGACAGAAACCACACAATATATTGGCAAACGTGCAAGCTCGCCATCGTGCGTCGTTTCTTTGTGTTTGATATCAAAGGCCCGGGGAGGCGCTATCATCATAAGATACAACGCGGCATAGGCCGGGCTGTAACGCTCAAAGCGTGAGTGACACACCTTCTGACTTACTGACTTCAGGACATTTCCCATCGTTTACTCTCCGGTGTAATGCGCAGGTCTGGGAGGATTCAGCTTTTTAGGCTCATGGCGCAACGCATAATCTTTAAGATCGCGGCGCAGCGCATTAAAGACATTCATGGAAACAACAAACGCGATGCCTAAAAATACCAGCAGGATAAGTGTCAGCGCCGCCCACTTTTTGCGCGCAGGGTAAGATTCAAACAATGGCACAGTCGCCGGCTCTATGACTTCCAGCGGATAGTTGGCGCGGGCATTAATTAAAGATTCAACGGCCAGTTGGGTTTCCAGCAAACGAAAGATAGAGCGCTGAATCTCTGAGTTTTTAATTTCATTTAAGCGCTGCTCCAGATAAGTACGGCGGTTTTTAATTTCCTGTAAATCCAGCATGCGCAGATAATCGTTGAATGATTTTACGAATGTATTGGCCAGCTTTGCCGAAAATGTTGGCGACTTTGACGTGATACGAATATTCAGCAAGTCGGTTTTTTTGTCGATAAAGATGTAGAGCGCATCAGACTTGAATTTTTTAACCGCTTCGCGCATATCCGGCTCAAAATCTTCCAGCCATTGCTTCGTCTCAGCATTCCAGAATTCTTCGTACAACCATGGCAGCAAATTCTGCTGACTGATAAACGTGCTGATGTAACTGTATGAATCCATTCGCGCCAGCAACCGTTCCCGCTCATTAGCCTGAATGCCATCAATGATAAAATCATATTCCAGTACGCCAATGGTGTTCACCCCACGGTAGTTATTAGGCTGTACACCGCCGGGATCTTCACTGATGTTTATGGCTACCGTGGCCTGTGCAGAGTATTTATCCTCTAAGAGCAGCGACAGGCCAAATACGATGGAAGCGCCCAGGATAGCAACCAGTGCAATCCGGAATTTGTAGCGTGAGAGCTGGTTGATAAACTTCAGCAGCAGCTCATATTCTGCAACGTGGGGGCTTGTTTCATTACGACGCGCCATGACATTCTCTCCGTGCTTAGTCCAGTAAGTTAGCTAACATTGCGGTTGAAATGATATTTTTGTACAAAATATCGACCCACTTCTCTGCTGACTCTCTGCCATTGATACGATCCACACTCAGCGGCACAAAGATGGTCGAGCCGGGCGTAACCTTCACGTTCGCCGGCGAATTAAACCAGCCCCATGAGCTGGTGCTTGATCGCACAGACATGACCTCTCCGTTTGCCTGAACAATATAGGCATGTTCGTATTGCGCCAGCTCTTTAACACCACCACTTAAGCCGATGTAATCCAGCGCCGCGCGATCACTACGAAACTTGTGCGATGTGGGAAAATAGACCTGGCCGATGACACTGACGTCATCCTGATACTTCGGCACCACAATGCGATCACCGTCTTCCAGTACGATATCTGACAACTCATCACAGCGTGTCACGGCACTATGAACATCAACCACCATGCGGCCCAGGGCTTTTTCAGGCGACATCTTTTTAAGTACAGAATAAACATCGTCGGCCCGTTGGTCTTTAGGCATCTTTTCGTCCTTATTGACGCCCTGGGAGACGTGGCTGTCAGCCAGCAGACGCTCTAGCTGGTCAAACATTCTGTCCAGCGCCTGCTGTTCTTTCTGGCGTACACTTTCACGCAAAAACACAGTACCGAACAGGTAGGCATCTTCAGTAAAACCGCCGACCTTTTGCATCAGCGAGCACAGGGTTTCACGCTTGTCGATACGATACTTACCAGGAAATTTTATCTCGCCTTCAATCTGCACAAACTTCGGCGTCTGCACCCACTCAGGCTTTTGACGCAGAATCAGATGGTCTTTGGGATGCAGAATCAGTGAAGTGGTATCAAGCAGCGCATCGTTGCGGGTCAGGCTGATTGCACGCGAATCGGTCCGGCTGAACTCGCTGTCCAGCAGTACCTGACGCGACAATGTTGCAGCGAGTCCGTAAGCTTCTTCTTTCATGCCGCCAGCTGCGGCAATCAAATCCGCCACCCGCATGCCCGGCACCATAGGATAGGCTCCAGGGCTAAATACAGCGCCGCTAATTTGTACGACCGGTGCCTGCTGCCCAAACTGCGTCTCACGCTTTATCCGCTCAAGCGGCGTCGTTATCAACGCTGCGCGGTCGCTGTCCTTATTAAAAAGGTACACTTTATCCTTTGGCTGCAATACAGGATTGTGATCAGCATTGTTTTTAAGCGCCTTCTTGAGTGCAATCCGAATAAAATACAGGCGGTCAGATGCCAGATCAGTGCGTGCCAGCAGTGCATAATTCAAATCCACGCCGGCCTCGAGGCCGCCTGCGTAGCGAATCATATCAAGCAAGCGGGTGCCTGTGTGCAGCGGGTAGGTGCCAGGATGCGGAATGGCACCTTTAAAATCGACAACCTTAACAGGCGCATCAGCCGTGGCTTCATTCTCCAGTTTTTTGACCACCTTCTCCAACTGACCGGCGCGCGGTGAGTGCGTATCAAAAATAATGATCTGGTCACGTGGATGAAGCGCGATATTGTCTGGTGAAGATTTATCAGAGATGGCGTTGCGTAAATTGAAGTAAATCGCCTCGGTACGCTTGTCGTTGCGGTTTTCACGCTGAATCATCGCCGCATCAAACTCGGCGCCCTGACGCAGAATATTCTTTGACTGAATAAGATCAGAGACGCGCATGCCTTTAGACCACTGAAAGCCACCGGGAGTTAATACGTGGCCGGACAGCAACACAACATCATCCATTTTATCCAGTATCGGAAATACGCGGATCAGGTCGCCATTTTTCACACCGGTATGCTTGCCACTGTGGTGTAAATCAGCCTGCATCAGCGTATACATACCGTTGGCTGAAACGCGTTCAATCTGTGCTGTGCGGGTATTTGCCGTGGGCAGCAAACCACCGGCCAGGGCCAGGATCTGAGAAACATGTTTCTCTGTCGCTATTTCGTAAATGGCCGGGCGCAGGATCTCACCTGCAATGCCAACTGTGGGGCCTACAGGGGGAACGAATATCAAATCGCCCTGACGCAAGTAGATATTGGCGCTGTCATCACCTTCAAGCAGCAGCTTGTATAAATCCAGTGTGGTAACCAGCTGCCCCTGACGTTTTACCTGAATGTTTCTGAGCGACCCGGTGCGCTTAACACCGCCACTGGATACCAGAGCATTGATAAGTGTTGAGAACCCACTGACCGCGTAACTGCCGGGTTTTGTCACCTCGCCAACCAGCATGATTTGAATGGAACGGAACTCAGAGAGCGTAACGATTGTTTTAATACCAATGCGCTTCACCTCAATGGCCTCGGATATTGCCAGCTTCGCTTCTTCAAAAGTAAGCCCGCTGACTGTAACAGCGCCCGCATCCGGAATAAGCAATAACCCCTCGCGGGTTACAGTCAGATCATACTGCACATTGGTGGCAGCAAATGCCTGAACGGTGAATGTATCGCCTGGTCCTATTACATAATCGTAGGGCACCGGCATATCGGATACTGGTGCAAATGTCGTTGAGACCCCGGCAAACATATCGTAGCCGAAAAGCTCAAGTTCGCTTTGTACTCGCTGTTGCTGAATTTCCTCTTCCAGAGTGACCGGCTTCAGGGACTGCGACACATTCTGTTCCAGCTGAGTTGGGCCCTCATCCGGCGCACTGGCAACTTCCTGGATGGAGATCTGGTAATTCGGACTAGGCTGGGTGGCATCTGAGGTTTGCGCTGATACCACCGCCTGACGACGCTGCTGCTGTTCATATGTGATAACGCCGGCGCGCTCTTCCTGTGCCTGACTAGCACTACAAACCATCACAGAGCCGAAAAATACTGCCATTATGTGTTTAATAACATTCATGATTTACTTCTCCGTTAACGGCTCGTAGGAAAACGAGGGCAACCGCTAAAGTCCACAATCTTACCCGGTAGCGTTTCAGGGCATCTGTCCTGATAGTCATAGATGCCATCGCCATCTTCATCAGCAGGGCCTTTATAGAGCACTGTCTGAACAAAATTGGCCATGGTGATGGGTTGAGCAATCTTATCCACCGCAGAAGAAAAACCGCAGCTATCCGCGCTTTCCAGCCGGCTACGGGACATGCTGTTGCCAACGCCAATGGTGTAAAAGCATAGTCCGGCATTGCTCTGTGGCCAGGTTATTGCCGCAGATTCTGGTAAAACAACGTGTGCCTTATCTCCAAATGTCACGCGTTGACGCATACGCATAACAGCCTGCTCAACGGAAGCATCAATTTGCGACCAGGCGGTGACCAGCACCACGGCTGATGGGCCCGGCAAGTTACCCACCAACTCTGAGACAAAGTCCAGCGCAACTGACAGGGTCGGCACCTCGATGTGCTGATCTGCCCGGTCTTTTGCCAGTGATTGTTCAAGCTCGTGGGGGAACAGAGTGTTAACGCTGAATCTTGCATCAAGCGGCGCGAACAGTTGTGGGTTCAGTGCGTCCTTATACGTAATCACTGTGCTGCTAAAACGCTGGTTTGGCATCGTTTTCACAAAGCGGCGAACGACTTCCTGGGCATAGAAGCGCGTATCCAGACCGCGGTAGGTCGTATCCAGTGCTGAGCTTTGATCGATAATAAAGATAACGTGCTCAACACGCGGCGCGAGCCTGAACTGTGTTACACGGTTATCAATAGGCATTGGATTGAAAATATGAACAGACTGGCGATGCAGGCTGGTATCGTACTCATCAACTTTGGCCATATGTGCATGTTCAGGGATATGAACCAGATTTTCAGTAGCGATACATCCCCATAAACTTACTGCCACTATGGATGCAAAAATGAGTCTTATCCCTTGCTGCACTTTCATCATATTCACCTTTGAAGATTAATGCGGCGTCATAAGTCAACCCGCTACGACCGTCTTCCGCTACTAAGTATTGAGCAAGAAGCAATCCTGGAAAGGCAATAAAGTGAAAAAAAAGCTGACTGCAGTCTAACCAACTGAATTAATTGATATAAAAAATTGAAAAATTTTCTCTATGGCAAGGCAACCCGAATGAATTGGACGGCTACGGCCCGGCACGGCTTCATTGACCTCAAAGACGACCAAAGCAACAGGAACCTCCCCAAATGATCGAGAAGATCCGCATCGCCGA
>CAZOYR010000056.1:0-12429 GCA_964584105.1 uncultured Alteromonas sp. | reverse complement strand
AAACAAATAATTCCTGTTTTTGAAATTGAATTTCGCATTGTGCAAAAAAGAGAGTTGAGTTTTCTTCTATCTGCAAGTTACTGATTAGATTTGTTATTTTCTAATTTTGAATGGCTCTAAAAGGTCAAGCTTTCATTGGCATAGATCTGGCAATCTGACAGTAGGTCTGACAAGCGTTCTGACAAATTAAAGAACACGACATCACCGTTTTACTTAATGCCGTCTATACTGTTTTTGTATTGTCCCGCAGCCCATACAAATGCGACGCACACAGCAAACCAGGGAATTTGGAAAGGCGCAAAAGTAAGCGATGTTGAATACGCAACAACGCATACGAAGGAGAAGCAACGTGCCAGACGTATTTATTCTAGGCTTTACCAAATGTGCCACCACAAGCTTGTATAACCAGCTGATGCAACACCCAGGTGTGGCCAGAACAAAGCGCAAAGAGCCTCACTATCACTTCGCCAATATTGTTGGCGATACATTTAGCGGGCCGGCCGATCAGGATACGGTGCGTCAGATGTTTGTTGTGGATAAAGCGACGTACCAGTCGTTGTATGAACCCGGAAAGGTGTCAGTTGACGGCTCGGCGATGTCAGTAGAGCACCCGGACGTGCTGAAAAGTATCAATTTTGATTACCCCAACGCCAAGTGCATTATTATGCTGCGTGACCCCATCGATAGGGCATTTTCCGCCTACGCGCATCTGGTAAGGGATGCCCGGGAAACCCGGACATTCAGTCAGGCCATCAGGCATGAGCTTTCCGGGGCGAGAAAAAATCATCTGCCAATATGGCAGAACATTCAGTCAAGCCGTTATGTAGACGCCACGCAGTTTGCACGTCGCTTGTTTGGAGACCGGCTGCTGGTTATCAGCTACCACGATTATGCCCGCAACAATCAGCAGGTCATGGACAGGGTAGCGCAGTTTACTGGCCTGGAACCGATTGACTGGAAGCCGGACTTCGCCAACCGCTCCGGCATACCGCGCTCAAAGGTGTTTCAGAAAATACTCATGCGTCGCTCGCTGGCTAAAACCCTGTTTGTCTCATTGTTTCCTGAGAAGTTTGTGGTGTCGCTCAAGCGTGCGCTGATGGAGCGTAATACGGGGAAAAAGCCGGTGCTGACTAGCGAAGAGCGCCGCTACTTTGCGCAGCTGTTAAATGACGAGCGCCAGAAAATTCTGCCTGACACGCCCGACACGCAGCTGCTTGAGTCGTTGTACACGCTATGAACGATGTAAAGCAAGTCTCAATTGTGCCTCATATTCTGTTTGGAATGTTTATTCTGGAACTGATTTTTTTGATGGTCAAAAAAGTGAGTCTTGCGCTATACGGCCCTTTTGATTTGTTTGAGAAACTGTTTCCAATCATTGCCATCGGCTTGCTCGTGACAGTGATAAAACCACGCCTTAACTACAAATGGTGGGCGGCGCTGATGTTGTACCTGGCGTATCTGATGTACGGCATTCTCATTTCGCTGGCCAATCAGAAAGGTATCAAAATTATTTTGGTGCAGCTTTATCACGAACTGAAATTTTTCCCGATGGTCATGTTATTCGCTGTAGCCCGGTGTGAGCAAATCTGGACAGCGCGCACACTTAAAGTGATTAAGCCTCTGATTTTCGCCTGCATACTGCTTATATTTTTTCAGGCCAGTGCACCGGGGGCTTATGACGCCATCTTTTCCAGTGGCGGGCACTTCGAACCCGGTCATCTAGGCGGGCGGCTGGTGCCGCGCTTTGTCGGTTGGTTCTGGCATCCTGGACAATCAGCGCTGTTTTTTACCATTGCCGCTGTGCTGATCAGTGTGGAATATCACAAAGGAAATCTGCGGTTTGGTCACTCCCTGGTGTTTCTGTGCATTGTATTTGTATTTTGTGCCATCCAGCGTCTGGAGCTGATGCTGCTATTCATGGCACTGATAGCGCTCAAAGTGCAGCGCGCTTTTAATATGGACTACCGGTTCATTTTGGCCATTATCGTGTTTGCTTTTTTTACCTGGCTGATCAGTTTTTTGAGCTGGGATAAGAACAATGTCTGGTATGTGCTTGAGAACTTTGAGTCCCCCAGAGTGATTTTTCTGGTGGAAGCTGTCTTTGTTTTATTTGAAAGCAATTTCTGGGGCGGCGGCTGGGGCACTATTGGCAGTCACGCAGCGGCGGATGTGGCCAATGTGTATGAGTACAACGCGATGAAAGACTTATGGTGGATTAAGCTAGGGCAGTACTTTTATGACACCTACTGGCCGCACGTCATCGGTGAAACCGGCGTTCCCGGGTATTTTCTTTTGCTGCTTTCAATGACATTTATGGTGTGCGCGCTGGAACGACCGGAAGCCAGCCTGCTGCTGTTTTTACTGTTACTGACCAGTGCGTTGTCATCGAACGCGCAATCACTGTATCACCTGACTATTTTTGGCTGGTTTATTACTTTGTTTGAAAGCGATCCCTGTGGATGGCGACAGACGAAGTCGCAAACAGCGAAACATCAATAAGTTACGTTTGAAGGGGCGGATTATGGACCGTGAACAAAAAGTAAAAGGTATTGCCATTATTGGTACAAAAGCACGTGGAGGTATCCACGCTGTTATTGAAAACCATATTCAGGCGGGGGTTTATGATGATTATCCCCGTTACCTGATTGTGTCACATGATGACGGTCCCCTTCTTAAGCGTTTTTATGTCTATTTTTGCGCGCTGTTTAGCTTACTCGGGCTGCTGGTCAGCGGTAAAGTGGCTATTTGTCATTTGCACGGCTCGCACAAGGGAAGCATTTACAGAAAAGCGCTATTCGTTGCCATGTGCAAAGCATTTAACTGTAAGGTGATCTTTCATTTGCATGGCTCGGTGTTTGCCCGGACTTACGATCAGGCCAGCGCATTTTATAAAGCCTGGGTCAGATATGTGCTGAACAGCGCCGATAGCGTCTTTGTACTTTCACGGTACTGGGCGGACTATGTCGGCAGTATCTCTACCAATGCCGATATTCAGGTGATCAACAATTTTCCATCTCCGGTTTACGAGACTTTGTTCAGCGAACGCCGGTTTGATAATCATCAGACGATAAAGCTACTTTTTTTGGGGTATATCGGCGAGCGGAAAGGCATTTATGATTTGGTCGACGCAGTGGACTTGCTCCGGCAGCAGGGGATTACCGGCTTCACCGTCACCGTAGGCGGTAATGGTGAGATTGATAAGCTTAAATCACTGATTCACGCACGCCAGTTAAATGATTATTTTAATGTGGTTGGCTGGGTGACGGGTGAACAAAAATACCAATTGATGAAAGAGTCCGATTTACTGCTGTTGCCTTCTCATAATGAAGGGTTACCCATCGCCATTCTTGAGGCAATGTCAGCCGGGCTTGCGGTGCTAAGTACTACTGTAGGCGGTATTCCTGAGGCTATTCCTGATGATGAGTCGGGGCTTTTGATCGAACCGGGCGATATCAAAGCGCTAGCCGCTGCGATTGCCAGATATGTCAGCAGTCCGATACTTATTGAGCGCGCTGCAAAAAATTCGCGCCGGCGCTACGACGCCGCTTATTCGTCAGCGGCTAATCTGATGATCATCAAAGGCGTGCTGGATAATCTGGCGAACTCTGAGTTATCTGCATGCCGCTGATGCCAAGCGGCAAGGGCAATGGCGCATAACGATTGAGGGCGCATCATGTCTTCGACCAAAGTATCCATCATTATTGCGGTGTACAATGCACAAGATACATTATCCAGGGCCATCGCATCATCGCTGCGACAGACCCACGACAATATAGAAGTTATTGTGGTGGATGACTGCTCTACCGATAAGTCACTAACGGTTGCCAGCGCGTATGCCAGTATCGATAAGCGGGTTCAGGTGCTTACCACCTGCACCAATTCAGGGCCGGGCGCGGCCCGAAACAAAGGGGTAGAGCACGCTTCAGGGCAATGGCTGACAATGCTGGATGCTGATGACTGGATGGCGCCGGAGCGCATTACAACGCTGTTGTATGTAGCCAGGACACATTGTGTTGACATGGTCATCGACAGTTACTGGCTGGCGGATGAGAAGAACGGACAGTGCTTTGCAGCCAGGTTCCGGCAACTGTGCCCTGTGTATACTCAGCTTGATATTAATGCTGACTATTTTATCCGCTACGGTATGGGCGCCACCAAGCCGTTGCTCAATGCCAGGCTCATGCGTCAGCACAGGCACAGGTTCAGCGATAACATCCGGTTCGGTGAGGACATGTTGCTGTACAGTCAGATGCTGCTCGCCGGTGCGACCTGCCGGTTTATTAACAAGCCCACCTATTTTCGTACCATTGTCGCCACTTCGCTCTCCAGATGCGATCGGGTTGCGTTCTTATTGCAACTGCTGCAGGTGCTGACACTCATTGCTGAAGATATAACTGACAGTGGTGTTGGCAGCAGCAGTTTGGCCACAGCCATAACCTACCGGGTAAAGGTAACGGAAGATGCGCTTATCGCTGCCCGGTGGAAGGCGTGGTTACTGCGCCATCATCAAGCGACCAAACCCCCTGTGCTGAGCCTTCGTAGACTTGCCCGCCATCTTTGGTATCGCAACATGCGCTACAGCATCAACGCACGTTGACCCGGACCCTTTGCGTTTTCAGGTTTTTGCATTTTTGAAACCGATTTTTCTGTTGCATTTTTATTTTGCGAATTACATCGTCAAACTTAAAGGAATAAAATGTAAGCTTATGTATTTATTGGTAAATAAATATTGGCTCGCCCTTTGCGATAACGCTTTTACAGGTTGTGCAACGTTCACAGCCGTTGCTTTGCAAGGAGTGTCACATGAAAAAGAAAAAACTGTTAGCTGTAGCGTCTCAGGGCGGACATCTTATTCAACTGCTCCGACTTAAGCCGGTTTTTGACCGGTACCAGACCAGTTATGTTTCAAATCAATATCGCGAGGGCATGGGAGAGGATTTCTCACAGGTCATCGATGCCAACAGTGATGAGAAACTTAAGTTACTTGTTTTGTGCGTGCAAATGGCATGGATAGTGGTGACCAAGCGCCCTGATGTCGTCATTTCAAGTGGCGCTGCGCCGGGATTAATCGCAATTATGCTCGGCAAAATGATAGGCGCTAAAACAATCTGGATTGACAGTATTGCCAACGCAGAAGAATTATCCTTATCAGGTAAAAAAGCCGGTGCGTTTGCAGATTTGTGGCTGACACAATGGCCCAATCTGGTTCAGCCTGCAGGTCCACAATATCAGGGAAGAGTATTATGATTTTTCTTACCGTTGGTACACAGTTACCCTTTGATCGTTTGGTCGCGCTGGTGGATACCTGGGCGGCAGCTAATCCGCATATGGAAATTTTTGCGCAGATTGGTCATGGCGACTATCAGCCCAAACACATGAAATATTGCGCATTTCTGGACGAGATAGCTTATAAGCGTGAATTTGAAAAAGCATCCATTGTGCTGGCGCATGCGGCAATGGGCTCGATCATTACTGCGTTGATGGAAGCGAAACCTGTGTTGGTGTTCCCGCGCATTGCGGCACTGGGCGAGCATCGAAATGAGCATCAACTGGCCACCTGTCGCAATTTTGAAAAGCTGGACGGGTGTTACGTCAGTTATGATAAAGAGCAACTATTTGCCACGTTGGATGATATTACTACCTTGCGGGCGGGGACGTTGGGGCAGTACGCCAATCCGGCGTTGCTCAATAGTATAGAAAACTTCATTTCATCCCAGTGCTGATCAGAGTTCATTATGGATAGAGTTCTCAACTGGCAAGCCAGTCTTGCAGACCCTCACATGCGCGAAGTGCTGCTGGGCAGCCTTGCAGGGCTGGTAGTCAAGGTTCTGGCTGCAATCAGTTTATTTGCAATGAATGTGGTTGTTACGCGTGCAGTAGGCCCCACGCAGGCCGGTTTGTTTTTTCTGGCTTTTACGCTCGTGACTATTCTTGCCACCGTGGGGCGAAGCGGCCTGGATCAGGCTGTCGTGCGTTTTGTGGCTAAAGACAGGGCGTGTAGCGGCGGCAGCGCGTTGTACGATCTTTATCGTAAAGCGACAGTCTGGGCGTTTTGTTTTACTGCAGTATTAGCCATCATCGTTTACCTGGGGGCAGACTGGCTTAATAACAGTGTGTTTTCTCTGAGCGGCTTTGACGAGGTGCTAAAAGTAGCTGTCATTGCCGCGCCTTTTATGGCGCTGTATATCATTCAGGCTCAGGCCCTGCAGGGGCTCAAACAAGTATCAAAATCAATGTGTGTGGCCAGTGTCACTTTGCCGCTCATTATTTTGATGTTCGTACTGATGTTTGGTTATAGCAACGCAAAAAATATCGCAGCGTATTGTATTGTCGCCGCAGTGTTCAGTGCAATTATAGGTGGGTATCTGTGGCATCAGTCAGCACCGAAGGTTTGCCAGCCTCAACCATTTGCATCATCAGTTTTGCGCCGAACTTGCATGCCGTTATGGACAGTGGCCATTGTCCATCAAATTATTCAGTGGTCATCACAATTAATTCTGGGCGTCGCGGAGGATGCTGAATCGGTGGCTTTCTTTGCTACCGCTCAACGCACCGCCATGCTGACAAGCTTTATCCTGTTCGCCGTGAACACAATCGTGGCGCCGAAATTTGCAGCCATGCACGCTACAGGTGATATGGATGGCATCAGACGCACCGCAGTGCTCTCTGTCCGAATTATGCTTGTTGTCTGCGTTCCGGTCACAGCTTTTGTTCTTATTTTTCCTGAATGGTTAATGGGCATGTTCGGTGAGGCATTCACCGCGGCAGCGCCTGCACTGATGATTCTGACCATCGGACAGTTTGTGAATATTGCCACCGGCTCAGTCGGCTACTTGCTCAGTATGACCGGCAACGAGACTAAAGTGCGTGATAACGTTGTGCTTGCCGGTGTGTTAAGCGTAGGCTTAGGTGTGATTCTGATACCGCTTTATGGTGTGATCGGGGCAGCCATTGCCTATGCCTGTGGTGTTGCATCACAGAATTTACTGGGTGTTTATCAGGTTAAAAAATATTTAGGATTCAATACACTGTGCTTCTGGAAGGCATAGCGATGCTATAAAAACCGGGCACTGCGTTTTGTTGGGCAGCGGGCGCAGTATTGAACAGATTGCTATTAATCATTCAACAGTCCCGCTACACTTGATTTGCCCATAAAATGACAGCAGGGATGACAGTGTTGCGCAATTATCTAAAACAGCGATTTCTCATCGCATTGATAGCTATCAGCCCCATCAGCTTTGCTCAGTCGCAGGATAAGCCGGTTGATACATCGCCAAACCGCAACCTGACCGGGTTTGAAGCGCTTGATGAGAAGCAGCCTCTTTGGGAGGTGGGAATAGGCGGCGGCGCGATTGAGGTGCCTGACTACCCTGCATCCGGTGAGCGAAACACCGTGGCGTTAGCGCTACCTTATGCAATCTACCGGGGTGACATTATTCGCATTGGCGGGCAGGGCGGTGCGCGCGCTGTTGTGGTAGAAAACCAGAAACTGGAACTCGATATCAGTTTTGGCGGCGCATTTGCTGCAGACAGTGATGACAATACGGTACGCGAAGGTATGCCTGAACTGGACTATTTATTCGAGGTTGGGCCGCAACTGATTTATAAGATCAGAGATTACTCTTTCAACGGTGGCGGCAATGCTCGGCTTGCTGCCCAGTTGCAGACAAGAGCTGTGTTTTCCACAGATTTTGGTCACATTGATGCCAGGGGGTACGTGTTTGAACCCACCTTACGGTATCAGCAGCGCGGCGTATTTACACCCGATACCGGCTTTAGCCTTTCCGCCCGGATGACATGGGCCACCGAAAAGCTACACGATTATTTCTATCAGGTTGCGCCTGAATATGAGACCGGGTTCCGGCCTGCTTATAATGCTGACGGCGGGTATCTTGGCGCCGAAGTATCTGCAGGTCTGGCGTTTCCGGTAATGAAGAACTTACGTGGCTTCTTTGGTGCGTCAATGCAGTTTCATCACGGGGCGAGCAATGAAGAAAGTCCGCTGTTTGAAAAAGATATTACCTACAGCATGGGGGTTGGCTTTGTGTGGCGCGGCTATAAGAGTGACACTAAAGCGACTTGGTAAGTGGCGGCGCCATCAGTGCCAAATGTATAAAGTAAGTCGGTATTATGGGGCAGCGGTGGTGAAAAAAAGCGGGCCTTTTAGCCCGCCGATTTTTTAAAAAGCGTAACGCAGGTGCGCACCAGTAAAGGTGAATTCATCGCGATCTTCATAAGTCGCACCGATAGCAAGAGCAGGCGTGAAGTAATAATTTATTCCAGCCTCAAATCCGGTAGTAGACGTCTCGTCTAACTCGATTTGTTTAACCTGCGCAGATAGCTCAAGCTGGTCGATAACCATAGAACGAACACCTACGGCAACACCGAAACCATTTTCATCACCCTCGACGAAACTTTCACCATCGAGCTTAGCTTCGGCGTTTAGGTTTTCAAAGCTGACAGCTGCAAATAAGTCAGTGCTTTTAGTCATACCGTAACGATAGCCAACACCCAGGCTCAACTGACTCAGCTCCAGCTCCACTGTCATTTCTTCATCGCTAAGGTTGCGATAAGCGCCGTTTACAAAAAAGTTTTCACCCACCGACAGTGAACCTTTAAGGTTGATACCTGAGGGTTCAAAAATATCGATATCGTCTACATCTGCCTTGCTATAACCAGCCTCAACAAAATCCCAGGTAGGGCCATTAGAAAAAGTCTGAGCAGAAAATGCGTTCATTGAGAAGGTTGCGATAGCAGCTGCAACTAACGTGCGTTTCATTGAATAAATCCTTTATATAATGCTTGTCATTTTTGACGGCGCAACTCTAGAGAACATTCCAATGAAAAAAAAGTGAGTAGTGACAAATAATCGCTTCCCGAGAGTATCTTTAATCATACTGAGGTATTTGTACCGCGGCGGCTAACGGTAGTTAAATTAGCGTGGAAAGTTAGAGCATAACGTATGCTGCTGTATGCAATTTATTCGAGGGGTGTAAGGTTTGTTTTTAGAACTGACCGTAACTACAGAGTCAGTTTCATTTACCAGTATCTGGTATCTTAATAAGCATGCTCCAAGGCGAACGGGCGAAGAAGGGTTGACCTAAGCATTCAAACAAACGACACCGATGTTAAGATTGTTCTTTAGAGAAGATTTTGCCCGCGAAGGGAGTTAACCCCTTATTCCGCTCGATTAAGTGCGCTTCTTGCAAACGCTATATGCCCAAAGCAAGATACGCGATATTGGTCAATGCTAAGCGTGATTTTAATATGAATAGTGATGTGCTAAAGACTGAATGTGTTAAAAAGCGCTTTGGCTGGTGGTTCCCGATGCGTATGACTCTGCAAACTGCCGAGGCTATGTAGTAAATGTGATGACCGCATATTATGTGTGTCGCCACCACTGAGTGTATCAGGCTTACTGCATAGGAATAGCTCAGCTTTTATCTTTTTTGCCTACTTCGGCGACAATTATCCAGTATAAAACCAGCATAATGACAATAAAGACGACCGTAAAAATCATACCTAGCATGGTATCTCTCCGAGCATGAGCAGGTGCAGTGATAAGCAGCATCAATGGTAGTGAATACAATTTTATAGTCAATCCTATTTTCGCTCTATCGTTACGCTGTAGTGATGACTTGCATAGATCACGCTTTCCATCCATATAAATTGCGTATAACACCCCATGCTGATGTAAATAAAACAAGGTCCCGGTCAGCCAGGAAAATTTACTAGATCAGGATGAAACCGATTGAAAAAGCCCGCTCCGGCCGTTGGGGGTAAGCTAAATGAGTGAATGAGAATATTCAGCGCCTTACCTGGACAAGAGTGGAGTATGGGAAGCCAAGCCGCGCCGCACACATACACACACTGAATCCTAAAAAGAGCTTCACATATTTGTGGATATCAGTAGTTGTCAGGAGTTCGTCGAATAACAGCCAGGCGGGCACACCTAAGAGGCAGGTTGCTAGCACAGCTGAAAAAATACTAACAACTAACGTAGCGTTACAGGAATGGCATGTGACTGTTTCATGTACCAATAGCCTTAATTTTGCTCGCAGTCCTATCTGACTTTCGCAGCACGGACAGTGACACTCATTTATACGCATCTTTACACTCCAAAAAGCGCGTACGGATTTGGCCGTACGATTAAGCATTGAGAAGAAAAGCAATGTACAATTTGGCTTCAGATAGCGCGAAATCCAACTGTACTGCGGTAGAGGGTGGCTGTTCAATCTTGATTTTGCATGAGCTCATTGCAAACTATGCACTGGCTTTCCATAACAGTAGTGGCGGGCTCTTTATTTTCGTTCGTAGATTATTTTAGACATTGCTAATCAACGGTTTGATAGCAAATGCTGAAATGACGATTCGAAGAGAAAATGCAAAAACCAGAAAGCATTTGTCGCGTTCAAGTCATCCTTACCACGGAGCGTTATTAATGCTCATTCAAATCAAGACTGATAGCCATTAATCGGTTTTTAGGGCGTTGTCGCGCCACTCTGACGCAAAAGTCTTCGGCCAGACCATATACAATATTACACTGAAAATTAAGCTCAACTGGTTGCGGGTCGCCTGTCACTATATCAAATCTTTTTATCTGCGAGTCCGATGTTGTTTGGGTGTAGAGGCTATCTCCGACAACTTCCCACTCAAAACTAAGTGGGGTGGTATTAATAGCTATTAATCTTACCTCATCACTATCGTTTACCCGCCATATTCCATCTATGTTTTGCTTTTGTATAAAAAGGCCATGCTCGGTGTTTACAATTCGTCGGGCAGGGGGCAAACCGACAGTGTGATGCTCATTAGTCCGCGGATTCATTCTGAAAACCACACCCTGTCCATCCTGATCGTTGATGTATAAAACGGAGTGTGAATCAAAAGTAGGGGAGCGACCGTCAAACTGCGCGCCCAGTGTCATTTTATTCTTTTCCAAATCGCACAGGGTGATTCGTCCCCGACGAATGAGCGCGCACTTGCTGCCATCTGAGCTGATGTACATTTGAAGCGCATCCACGCCTAACGGAGCGCGAGTGAGCTGAACGTGTGAGTGGGTATTTGTATCGAACTTCCAGATCTGCGTCGTGCCAGTTCTGTCCGAACTGTAAAAAACATCATTTTTATGAACAGCTAAAAGGTAATTCGCCGATGAATCGTCAGTTGTTACCGGCTGATTAACCGGGGTCATTCTCTTGTTACCGCTCATTAATAGATTACTGGCGCTGAAATTACCATCTATAAAAGCGAAGCCATTCGGATGGTAGGTAGGGTAATAGGCTGGATGTGTTAACGTTACCAGGGGAGTAAGCTGTAAATTATCGTATTTCATCCCCGTAAATACCCCGTTATCATGTTTAAAAACAAGATAGGTATTGTGCATTGCTATACTAAACATCGTATAGTCGATATCAGTTCGCCAGAGACTGTCGTATAGGTTATTTGAATCGTATAGCTCTACGATAGTGGAGAAATTATCCTCTGTTCGCAGTGTTGTTAAATACTTACCATCAGGCGACGTGTAAACAGCATAAATGCCGATGCCTTTTTTACCGGGAGCTCGTTGAGACAATAGCTCACCAGTCGAGTAATCATAAACGTCAAGTTGAGATTGGCTTTTGCCGGGCGGAATCTGAGCCAGCAATACGCGGTCACCTTTGAGATAAGCGATGTCTATTGTAATGCTTGCAGGGTTACAGGATAAAATCGGTTTGCTGCTGTACGTGGCTTGCTCATAATCAAGGCTGGCCTGCATAATCTCACAGGATTTTGCGCTTTTCTCGACATATAATAGCTGCTTTTTGCCAAGCCATACGGGTTCTCTAATATCTGCATTAGGGGCTGTTATTTCTATACTGCCAGCATTCGAGGATTCATAGGCGAGAACATGCCAGTTTTCATCGCCCTCGCTTTTCACGCCATAAGCATACTCATCGCTAAATGATGAGAATGCAGGTTCGCGCTTATCGTTCGATGAGTCAACATAACCAACAGTGGCTCCGGCTGTGAATTCTGACAGGTCTTTATCGAAATAAAACGCGCTTACTATTGCAGTTAGAATGACGCAGGCAATTGGCAATAGTAGCCATCGAACTACCCTTGAGGCCTTACTTTCTTGTTTTGGCTCATCCCGCTCAACTGAAGGCGCTTCTGAGACAACCTGGACATGAGCGATAAACTCATACCCAACATTTTGGACTGCTTTGATGAAGTGCACGCCAGGCTCGCCAGTTGCCTGATTAAAATTTTTGCGAAGCCTTGATATTGCAGTGGCGAGTTGTTGTTCTGACGCTATACTCTGTGCTGGCCATAGTTCGAATAGCGTTTCTTTCGTAATGGGGTCGCCGTTACTTGTTAGAAACAGCTCCAGAATCTGTCGCTGGACCGTCGTCGGTGTCATGGTCTTCTTGATCTTCACCAGAACGTTTG
>CAZOYR010000055.1:0-20156 GCA_964584105.1 uncultured Alteromonas sp. | reverse complement strand
GTGGATCCTTTGCCACATTACGCACCATGGTGGGTGAACAAAACGGCTGTATCACCAACCTGATTCATGCCGATTCGGATTCAGACGAAATGTACGCGTCGCGTAT
The DNA here is from genome assembly GCA_964584105.1 of uncultured Alteromonas sp. Lineage (GTDB taxonomy): Bacteria > Pseudomonadota > Gammaproteobacteria > Enterobacterales > Alteromonadaceae > Alteromonas. The sequence continues at coordinate 20,050 of CAZOYR010000055.1, read as the reverse complement.
GCAGCAATTTGCCGATAGCACAGAACAGTCTCTTAATCAGTTTCTGGATTCTACCAAAGTCATTTCCACCGGAACCAGCATCATTCTGGAAAAGGTCAACGTGGTGCATGAAACCATGCCTACGGTAATGAAAGCGCTGGGTGATATTGATGATATTTCGGCACAGACCAATTTGCTGGCATTGAACGCGGCGATTGAAGCTGCACGTGCCGGTGAAGCTGGCCGTGGATTTGCGGTCGTTGCCGACGAAGTGCGCGCGCTGTCGAATCGTTCTACACAATTTAGTGACGTGATAAAAAAACAAATTGAGAGCATGAGCGAGCTTATCAATGAGTTGACCAGGAATGTGCGTGAACTGGCCTCTCAGGATACCAGTTATATCATTGAAGCTAAGAAGGATATTCAGGCAGAACTGGACCGTATCATTGCAAAGGCAAAAAGTGACACGCAGACAACGCAGACGCTTGAAACCATTGGTCAGCAGCTTGATAAAGCGCTTTCTGATTCAATTCGTGCTTTACAGTTTGGCGATATCAACGGCCAGAACATTGATTACACGAAAGAAATTCTGCACAGCGTGACACAAGCCTTACATGCTGGCGACACCCCTGAGGCCATTGCCCGGCAATTGAAAGATTACCATGACCGCGTCTCGGAACGTGGCCGCCCCGATCATAATCCGGTGTCATCCACCAGCGTGGATGCCGGAGACATCGAGTTTTTCTGACAAACCCCAGATTCAATTTATCGTTAACGCATTAATGAGATCCCCTTATGAGCAAAAAGATTCTTGCTGTAGATGACTCTGCTTCAATTCGGCAGGTCGTTGAGATGACACTAAAGTCGGCCGGTTACGATGTGACAACCGCCCAGGATGGCCAGGATGCACTGGACCAATGCAAATTCAACCGCTTCGATTTTGTGCTCACCGACCAGAATATGCCCAGAATGGATGGCCTTACGCTGATTCGCGAGCTGCGCAAAATGAGTGCGTATGCGCGTACCCCTATCGTGGTGCTGACTACTGAAGCCGGTGAAAGCATGAAAACGCAGGGCAAGGCGGCGGGTGCAACCGGGTGGATGGTTAAACCGTTTGATCCCGACAAACTGCTTACCGTGACCAGTAAAGTGTTAAGTTAGGATTTGACCGGTTATGTCTATTGATATTGAGCAGTTCCACAGCGTGTTCTTCGAGGAAAGTCAGGAACATCTGGATACCATGGAGCAGGTGTTGATGGCACTGGATGTCGATGCCCCAGATGCCGAAGCGCTTAACAGTATCTTTCGCGCTGCCCACTCGATAAAAGGCGGCAGCGGTATTTTCGGTTTTGACGCACTTGGCGATGTGACGCATGTTATGGAAAACCTGCTCGACAAAGCCCGAAATGGTGTGTTTTGCATCACCACCGAAACCGTCGACTTATTGCTTGAAATTATAGACGTACTGCAACAGATCCTTACCGCTTACCGGGAACGCTCGGCGCTACCTGAAACGCGAATCAGCGACGCAAAAACCAGGCTGGAAGCAGCGCTATCGACACAGCAGTCTTCAGCGAATTCATCGCCTGTCGCTATCACAGCGGCTGACAGTGAGTTCGGTTTTTTTGACGACGTCGTTTCGATGGAAGAAAACAACGATGACGATACATTTGGTTTCTTTGAACCTGAGTTAACAACAAAGCAAACATCTGAAAATACGCTAACCGGTGATAACGACAGTTTTGGCTTTTTCGATAGCGAGCCAACCAGCGACAACGCCGACGAACCTGTACCAAACGACTTTGGTTTTTTCGACACCAGTACGTCAAATAAGCACCAGCCGTCTGTCCCATCGACAGCGCAACAAGCTAAAGCATCCGTCAGCCCAATCAAGCGTGATACCGCGAAAAAAGAATCGTCATCAATTCGCGTCGACACGGCCAAAATTGATGCCATGGTTAATCAGGTTGGCGAGCTGGTTATTACCCAATCGATGCTCTCGCTTATTAGTGAGCAAATTGAGGGCGCGCTGGGTGAAAAACTGCAGACGGCGATATCTGAACTGCAGCGTAACACCCGGGAGATACAGGAGTCGGCCATGTCGATGCGTATGCTCCCTGTCAATATGACGTTTAACCGCTTCCCCCGCGTTGTCAGAGATTTATCATCCAAGCTGAATAAAAAAGTCACACTGAAGATTGAAGGGGGCGCGACTGAAATCGATAAATGCATGATCGAAAAGCTGGTTGACCCGCTTACGCACCTGGTCAGAAACAGTATTGATCACGGCATTGAGATGCCAGATGAGCGCGAGCAATCAGGTAAAGCGACCAGCGGAACCGTGGTGCTCCGGGCGGAACAAAAAGGTGGCAATATCGTTATCAGCATCATTGATGACGGGGCCGGCCTGAGCCGTGAGCGTATTATGACCAAAGCGGAAGAAAATGGTCTTGTTGTGAATGAAGAGATGCCCGATGAAGATGTGTGGCAGCTCATTTTTGAGCCCGGCTTTTCTACCGCGGCTGAAGTGACCGATGTATCTGGTCGTGGTGTGGGAATGGACGTGGTTCGCCGTAATATTGAAGCGCTGGGCGGACGAATCGATATTGAGTCCAGGGCAGGAAGCGGCTCGGCATTTCATATTCACCTGCCACTCACCCTGGCCATTGTAGACGGGATAAGCGTCTGCATTGGTGATCAGATTTTTGTGGTGCCACTGGCCAATATTATTGAATCCATTCAGCCAACCCAGACCCAGCTCAAGCGGCTTGGTAACGACACCCTGCTTTTTATTCGTGAGCAATACTGGCCACTGGTCGCTATTCACGAGCTGATGAATATCGAAGATGCGATTACCGACCCCACCCGGGGCATCGTGGTCTTGCTTGAAAGCGGCAAGCAACAGTTCGGCATTCTGGTCGATAGCCTGTTAGGGCAGCAACAGGTCGTTATAAAGAGCCTGGAACAACATTACCGAAAAGTACCGGGCATATCCGGTGCCACTATCATGGGGGACGGAAAAGTGGCCATGATTCTGGATGCAGATGCCATCGCAAGTCAGTGTCGTCCCGATTATCAGGAGGAAATGCAGGCATGAGCGCCGCAGAGCAAACGCATTTGCAAACACAACAGGAGTTTCTCAGCTTTGTGCTGGGTGAAGAACATTACGCACTGGAAATTACCGCGGTCAAAGAGATACGCGGCTATGAGCCAGTGACGAAAATCGCTAATGCGCCTGACTTTATCAAGGGTGTGCTAAATCTTCGCGGTGATATCGTTCCGATTATCGACCTGCGAATTAAATTCAACATTGGTACACCTGTTTATAACGAGTTCACCATCGTCATCATGCTGAATGTGCTTGATCGCATTGTAGGTATTGTGGTGGACGGCGTGTCGGATGTTATCCGTCTTAACGATGACGAAATCAGACCGCCACCTGAGTTCGGCGTGGCATTCGATAGCAGATATCTGCAAGGTTTAGCGTCTGTCGAGGAGAACATGGTGATCTTAGTCAATATTGAAAGCCTGATATCCAGTAGTGAACTGGGTCTTTTCGACGCCCATAATCAAGCCGGGGATTATTAACATGGGAATGTTTAACATATTTAATAACGAAGCAATCAAAGCGCAGCAACTACAGATGCTGCGTATTGAGCAATCGTTAGAAGCCACCACCACCTGTATCATGATGGCGGATAAAGACCGAAATATCATATACGCCAATAAAGCTGTTCAACATTTGCTTAAGGAAAGTGAACAGGAGCTTCAAAAGGTCCTGCCGAACTTTTCGGCTGACAATCTGGTCGGTCAGAATATCGATCAGTTTCACCGCCATCCGGCACATCAGCGCAACATTCTGGCGTCACTGAAAGAACCGATGGTGTCTTCTATTACCGTTGGCACGCTTAATTTTAAGCTGACACTTAACCCTATGTTTGACCACAACAATGAAAACATCGGCACCATGGTTGAGTGGGTTGACCAGACAGAACTGCTGGTAAAAAGCGGCATGCTCAACGCATTAAGTAATGCGCAGGCGTTGGCCGAATATACGGTGAACGGCGAATTCGTAGATTGTAACGATAACTTCTCTATTGTAAGTGGTTACACGAAAGAGGCACTTGTGGGTAAGCCTCACAGTATCCTGCTGGATGAAAAAGAACGGGCGCCAGAAGCTTATCAGGCATTCTGGAAGGCATTAAAAGATGGCGAGCGAAAGTCCGGCGAGTTTAAGCGTATTACGCAAACCGGGCAGGAAGTCTGGCTTCAGTCCTCCTACAACCCGATTCTTGATACCAAAGGTAAGGTGGTAAAGGTTGTTGAGTTTGCTATTGATATCACGCAGGAAAAGCTGAAAAACGCCTATTTTGAAGGTCAGATTGAGGCAATCAGTAAATCACAGGCAGTTATTGAATTTGATATGGACGGAATGATCCTTAATGCCAATGATAATTTCCTTAGCGTGACCGGCTATACACTTAAAGAGATCAAAGGCAAACATCACAGCATGTTTGTTGATACAGAAACCCGAAACAGCATCGACTATCGCACCTTCTGGGAAGGTTTGAATAAAGGCCAGCACCAGTCCGGCGAGTATCGCCGTGTAGGCAAAAATAATGCGCAGGTCTGGATACAGGCATCCTATAACCCGATATTTGATCAAAACGGCAATCCGTTTCGCGTCGTAAAGTATGCGACTGACGTGACAGCGCGAACCACGGCGATCTATGACATCAAAGCGGTTATGAGTCAATTAGCGCAGGGCGATTTAACCTGCGAGATTGACCATGAACTGGAAGGTGAATTTCAGGTCTTAGGGTCTGCGATTAACCACTTCATACGCGACCTGAGAAGTACGGTTGCGCGCATCAATACAGCGGTAGAAACGATCACATCCGCCTCCAGCGAAATCGCCACGGGTAATGCAGATTTATCCACCCGCACCGAGCAGCAGGCATCCAGCCTGGAAGAAACAGCGTCAAGTATGGAGCAGTTAACCGGTACGGTTCGCTTAAACGCCGAAAATGCCGAACAAGCCAATTCACTGGCCTCGGATGCTGCAGACATTGCCGTTAAGGGTGGTAAAGTGATTCAGGAAGTGGTGGCCACCATGTCCAGCATTAACGATTCTGCACAACGAATTTCCGATATTATCGGTGTGATTGACGGCATTGCCTTTCAAACCAATATACTGGCGCTTAATGCTGCGGTTGAAGCTGCGCGCGCCGGTGAACAAGGCCGCGGCTTTGCGGTGGTAGCGTCTGAGGTTAGGACACTGGCCCAACGTTCTGCCGAAGCCGCTAAAGATATCAAAGAGCTGATTTCTGACTCGGTGGCAAAGATTGAGTCAGGCAATACTCTGGTCAATCAGTCTGGTGAAACCATGGGTAATGTGGTGACCTCCATCAAACGGGTTAACGATATTATGTCTGAAATTGCGGCATCGTCGGCCGAGCAAGCTACTGGTATCGATGAAATCAGTAAAGCGGTATCGCAGATGGATGAAATGACCCAGCAGAATGCCGCCCTGGTAGAAGAAGCCGCGGCGGCAGCAGAAAGTATGCAGCAGCAGGCCGAGCAATTGGCCGAGCGGGTTGATACCTTCAAATTATCGGAAGAAGATGCAACGGACGAGGCGCATGCAGCACAGCCTAAAGCACTTCCACCTGCCTCCCGGGCCGCCAGATCGCGTCCTGAAAGTAAACTTGCCCAGCTAAAAACATCGGCGCCTGCAGACGATGAATGGGAAAGTTTCTGAAGCCATTGAGCAGCCTGGTGTGTCCGTTCGCACCAGGGGCTCTGAATTTTCGTACAGTCCGGAAGACTTTAATCAGGTAAGACAAACGCTGTATCGCATCACCGGTATTCGTCTGGCTGATACAAAAGATGCAATGGTTTACAGCCGCCTGGTCAGACGCATCAGAGCGCTAAAGAGAAGGAGCTTTTCCGACTATCTCAACTACCTCACACGCACCCCGGGTGAACAACAGCATTTCATCAACGCATTGACCACAAACCTGACATCGTTCTTTCGTGAGCCGCATCACTTTTCAATGCTGGCTCAGCACCTGGGGATTACGTCGGATGTTAAAACAATCTGGTGCGCTGCGAGCAGTTCTGGCGAAGAGCCTTACTCTATCGCTATGACCGTTGCAGAACACTTTGGGCGTTTTGATGTGCCGATAGACATTATAGCTTCGGATATAGACAGTAATATGCTGGCCAAAGCGCGGGCAGGCATCTATCCGGAGCAAATTACCCGTCAACTGTCGCCAGAACAGTGCAAACACTTTTTACACAAAGGGAAAAAGCAACAGGCTGGCAGCGTGCGCATCGTGCCGGAATTAAGAAAAATGGTAACGTTCAGGCAGATTAACCTGACCGAACCACGGTGGCCCCTGCCCCGACAGGTTGATGTTATTTTTTGTCGAAATGTCATGATTTATTTTGATAAACAAACACAGCTGCGACTTCTGGAAAAAATGGTGTCTATGATGCCAGCCCGGGGATTGTATTTTGCCGGTCACTCAGAAAACTTCTCGATGGCGCCACACCTGGTCAAATCCGTCGGCAATACAACTTACCAGCCTGCCAAAGGTAAACCTCATGGCTGAAGCTGCGCAGGAGCGATTGTCCGGGCTTAACATTTATTATGACAATCGCTTTAATCGTCAGGCAGTTAAAATACTGCCCGGTGAATATTTTGCTTCAAACAGTGCCACAATGATTGTCACGGTGCTGGGTTCCTGTGTTGCCGCTTGTCTCAGAGATTGCAAAAATAAAGTACATGGAATGAATCATTTTCTGTTACCTACTGACTTTAAGGATGATAACTATAAATATGGTGCGCCCGCCCGCTACGGCATGCACGCCATGGAGTTATTGATCAACGATATGGTCAGGCTGGGTGCTGATCGCCGCAATATTCAGGCAAAGGTTTTCGGCGGTGGCAGCGTCATGGGTAAGCTTACCCACTCCAATGTCGGCGAAAAAAATGCTGAATTTGTTATCGATTATTTAAGAACGGAGCACATTCCTATACAGGCCAGTGATTTGTTGGGCGAATTCCCGCGAAAGGTCTATTTTATTCCTGAGACGGGCGAAGTACGGGTCAAAAAAATCAAGCGTCTGCACAACACCACCATCCTCGACCGGGAGTCTATTTATCAGCGCAAGCTTAAAGAGCAAAAAACCCGTACCCCGTTTGATTTATTCAACATGGAGTCGTCATGACAATTAATGTACTGGTCGTCGACGATTCGGCGCTTATTCGCCGCCTGCTCAGCGATATTATTTCCCGAACCCCCGGGCTGGCGCTCGCGGGCACTGCACCCGATGCTTATGCAGCCAGGAAAATGGTGATTGAGTTGACACCTGATGTCATTACCCTTGATATCGAGATGCCAAAGGTCGACGGGTTACGCTTCTTAGATGTGTTGATGCAGGCCAAACCCACCCCCGTCGTGATGATATCTACACTGACAGAAACGGGAGCGGATGCAACGCTGCGTGCACTGGAGCTGGGTGCGGTGGATTTTGTCCCCAAGCCGCGACTGGATATAGCAAAAGGGTTTGAAGACTACGCAGCAGTTATTGTCGCTAAAATACGCGCTGCCGCCAGCTCTCGCGTGACTCGCCCACGTCCAAAGGCGCAACAACTGCGCCGGACCACCTATACTGGCACAGAAAAAATAATTGCCATCGGCGCGTCAACAGGAGGGACAGAGGCGATAAAATGTATCATTGAATCGCTGCCTGCCAATGCACCAGCCACCATTATCACACAACACATGCCGCCGGGATTCACCACCAGCTTTGCGAAGCGTCTGGATGCATGCAGCAGAGTCAACGTGCGTGAAGCACAGGGAAATGAGCGGTTACTCCCGGGGACCGCTTATCTCGCCCCCGGTTCGCAGCATCTGACCATAAGGCGAGACGGTGCTGACTACAGAACAGTGCTGCTGGATACGCCGCGGGTAAGTGGGCATAAGCCCTCAGTGGATGTTATGTTCAAGTCTGTCAGTGAATGTGCCGGACAAAATGCGCTGGGTGTGCTGTTAACAGGCATGGGCAAAGACGGCGCCGAAGGTTTGCTGGCGCTTTATCAGCGAGGCGCCTATACCATTTGTCAGAATGAAGCGTCTTGTGTTGTTTTTGGCATGCCAAGAGCAGCCATTGCGCTGAATGCCGCGAGTGCCATCCTGGATATTTCAGCTATACCTCCTGCACTTCTTGAGCACCTGGAAGCCGTAAAGGCCGGCTCGCGATTGTAGTCTTGTATGGTTTGATACCACAAATACACATTCCTGCTTTTAGCACGTGCGGCAAACCTGACTTGCGGTAATCTGATTTTGGCAAATACTAATAGGTAGTGACAGTTTGCTGTGGAGGTATCATGACTGTTCGCATATTAGTGGTCGATGACTCTCGGTCATCCAGAAAACGGATTATCAATCACCTACCCCGGACGCTTCACTTTGATGTTACCGAAGCATCTGATAGCCAGGAAGCAATGACGCTGCTTAATTTCGCAGAATTTGAATTGTTGCTTTTGAACCTAACGGCCTCGCACATCGATAATGTCAGAGTGCTAAATGCTGTAACCTATTCGTTGTGCCAGCCACGAATTGTTGTGAGCTATGCCAAGGTAAAGCCAGAGCATTCCTGCCAGAGTATTAATATCGAAGCGGTTACGTTCATTCAGCTACCACTGGACAGGGACAAGATTGAAATGATGCTCACTGACATGGGGTTTTTATAAGCGCGTATTACCGACACTTTTTCTGGTCGCTGAACCGTCACCATGTTAGAACGGTATTTACAATACTTATATAACGTTAACGAATAATCACAAAAGTGGTTGGTAACGCATTGCACCGCGCTTAACCAGGGCGGACTACAGGCTGGAAATTGATGGAACAAGAAGAGCTATTACCCCTTTTATATCGTATTGGTCGCGGCGAACAACAGGCCTTCGCCAGCCTTTATGAAAAAACCCATGGCCACCTGTACGCGGTGCTTTTAAAGATGCTGCGTCAGCGCGAGCTCGCCGAAGAGGCTCTTCAGGACGCCTTTGTTCAGGTATGGCGTCATGCAGACAGTTATCATCGTGGCCGGGGTACAGTGCTTACGTGGATGATCAGTATTGCCCGTTACCGCGCTCTGGATATCATTCGCTACAAGAAGGTGCGACCGGAACGAACGCTGGAGGATGATATTAGTATCAGCGATAACAAACCGGTTCAGGATGAGCACACAAAACTTCATCATTGTATCGAAGAATTAGATAACGACCAGCGTCAGGCAATTTCGCTGGCGTATTTTCATGGCCTTTCCCATGAACAGGTAAAGCATCATCTTGGTAGTCCGCTGGGCACAGTAAAAAGCTGGATCCGCCGGGGTCTGAATAACCTTATGCAGTGTCTTTCATTATGAATTATCTGAACCGGGAACGACGCCACGCTCTGGCGGCAGAATACGTATTGGGTACACTTCGCGGTAAAGCGCGGGATCGCTACAAAAAGCTGATGCTGGAGCATGAAGCAGTAGCCCGATCCACCTGGTACTGGGAAAGACAGCTCAATGTGCTAACCGTGTCCCTGCCGGCGCAATCGCCCTCTGATGAGGTTTGGAAACGCATTGCAGCGCGTACATTCGATTCCCCGCCCAGCCAGTCTGCGCCTGCGATTGAAAAACCATCTTCAGGAAAACCTGGATGGGCGATGTGGGGCGGATTAGCGGCCACCTTTATTCTGGCAGCAGTATTACTATGGACCCGATTGCCGACCCCTGAAGATATCACGCCTTCTGCTGTTGCCGTATTCAACAATGAATCGCAGGCACCATTATGGCTTATTGAGGTTAGTGACGAACAGCTTATTGTCAAAGCCACACAACGGGTAGAGGAACAACGCGCTAAAGATTATGAATTATGGATAGTACCTGATGATAACAGTGCACCGGTTTCACTGGGGGTCATTCCCCAGTCAGGTGTGTGGCAGCGACCTACTCATCCGCTCATCACGCAGAAAAATGTGAAGGCGCTGGCTGTCAGCCTGGAAGAAAAAGGCGGCTCATCGTCGGGTCAGCCAACGCAGGTTCTGTTTACAGCGACGCTTGAATCCACCTGATCATTCTGCTGAGAATAATGACCGCTCACGTCGCCCTTTGACGGAGCGGTCATCTTTGTCTATCACCCATACTTTCCGATTCCCGCTTGCGTAAACATTTCACAACAGTTTGAATCAGATGTCGTGCTTACACCACGTCACCAAAGCGCTCGACCATCAAGCCGCATCAAACTGCTACATTTAATTAATAATTGTTAATCATTTTATTTACCTTTATTGCATCTAAAGCGGATCGGGCGCCGTACGGTACGTTTAATTATCAAGCAAATAAAGGAAAACATATGCTTAGATTCACTTACCTTGCTGCCGCCGTAAGCAGCGCTCTGGTTATTTCATCCGCTCAGGCATCCAGTCACCGCGAAGCCCCTCACCTAACACAAATGCCTGCTGTTGATGCGACAGACTTTTACATGTTTAACAGCTATGAGTCGGGCAAGGAGGGGTTTGTCACCATGATCGCCAACTACGTGCCTTTGCAGGACCCGTATGGCGGCCCTAACTACTTCCCAATGGATCCTGCCGCTGAGTATGTTATCCATATTGATAACAACGGTGATGCTGTTGAAGATATCAGCTTTGCATTTACATTCGATAAAACATTGGGCGCTGACGGTGAAGGTGTAGCACTGCCAGTAGGGCCGGATGGCGAAGAAAAAATGATTAAGGTACCACTTAAAAATGTAGGCCCTGTATCCGCCGGTGATGAGTCCAATGCTAATTTCATGGAGACCTATGAAATAGAAATGGTTTCTGGCGATATGCGTTCAGGAAGCAGAACGTCTTTGATGCCTGCAGACGCTGACATGTTTAAAAAACCGTTAGACTACATCGGGGATAAAACATTTGGTGACGCTGACGCCTATGCCAACTATGCCAGCCAGTTTGTTTACATGTTTTCAATCGAGGGCTGTGATACGCAGGGTCGAGTGTTTGTCGGTCAACGCAAAGACCCGTTTGTAGTCAATCTCGGGGATACCTTTGACCTGGTCAATTATGTCCCTGTAGAAGGTGACAGCGCACCAGGTGCCGGGGATGCCGGTGGGTTCCCGGGTGGTATTACGCAGGACAGCGCGAATGATGATCTGAAAGATAAAAATGTCACCTCCATTGCGGTAGAAGTTCCTGCTTTATGTGTTACCGGAGAAGGTAACGGTGTTATCGGTGCATGGACTACAGCAAGCCTGCCACAAGCCCGCATTCTTAATCCGAATGCAACGTATGAAAAGCCTGCTGTATCCGGCGGTGCCATGACGCAGGTTTCTCGCCTGGGTAGTCCTTTGGTCAACGAGCTGGTCATTGGTATTGGCGACAAAGATAAGTTTTCGTCGTCGGAGCCGGCTGATGATGGCCAGTTTGCTGATTATGTAACAAACCCTGTTTTGCCAGAGCTGTTAAGCATTCTGTTCCTTGATCCGGTTAACCAGACACTGGGGACTGAGCTAACTACGCTGGCACCGACTAACTTCCCGCGTAATGACTTAGTCACAGCGTTTTTGACAGGCTTTGAAGGTGTCAATCAGCAGTCCACTGTTACCCCGTCAGAGATGCTTCGTCTTAATACAGGTATTCCTGCCACGCCAGCTGAAGAACAATCAGCTTTCGGTGTAGCCGGTAATGACCTTGCAGGCTTCCCGAATGGTCGTCGCCCGGGCGATGATGTTGTCGATATTGCATTGCGCGTGGTTATGGGTCGCTTGTGTTATCCGATTCCGGTTAACGGTGAAGATACTGACTTAGGATTGTGCACGCCGGAAGACGCTGCTGTGGGTAATGTACCATTTACTGACGGGGCACCAGTTGATGCATCTATGTTCGATTCAAGCTTCCCTTATCTGACTACGCCTATCTCCGGTTCAGCGGAATAAGGAGGCATTATGCATAAACGATTAGCACTACTACTGGCATTACCACTGACTTTATCGCTATCAGGCTGTTTTGATGATGATGACGACAATGACACAGAGGAGATGCCTGACCAGGAAAATGTTGCACCTGAAGCTATTTCTGAAAGCTTTACGACACAGGTGGATACTGCATTTTCTGAAGAACTGACAGCTACTGATGCTGATGGAGACATGCTGACTTATGCGGTCGGTGAAGAACCTCAGCAAGGCACGCTGGAGCTGGCTGATGACGGCAGCTTTACCTACACCCCGTCTGAAGAAGTAACCGGTGAAGACAGCTTCGTCTTTACAGTAAGTGACGGTGTAAATGACCCTGTCTCAGCTACAATCACGATCACGATTGAAGCACAACAGGTAGCGACTTCAGAGTATGTTCGTGCGGCCTTTAATCAGGCACCGACGGATGAGCCGCTTCCTGTAAATGGCCGGGAACTTCAGCAGGATGTTGAAGACCCTGACGCCTTTAATGACTTAATCGACCAATAACCAGACCGCCAAGGGCCAGGGATGGCCCTTTTTTTATGGGCGAGCCCCACCTGACAATTCTATTGTTGGCCCTACTTATTGTTGATCCCCTTTGATGAAATCACGCAGCCCTTCTACGGCTAAAAGCTCGCTGTCATCATCCCGGTATTATCGCGGCGTCACCTGCATCAGACGTAATCACTTATTGCCCAAACCCAAAAAGGACGCTGTTCACAATGACACAGGTCTTCACCTGCACATGCGCGTCTGCTCTGCTCACTCCCCCTTTATTTTATAGTTTAGGTCTCAGTTGTTGCTGTAGCTACGCGTTGAAGAAGCACTACTGATTTAGACCTGACTACCGGATGCAGGGCGATAACAGCATGCCGTCATTTCATAAAGACGAAATAGTATCGGACATACCCTCAGGCAATGATGCCAGTGATCTTCCCAGCTATATCGATTGCTACTATGACAACCCCAGATAAACAAAACACTGGCACTTAACCCGGCTTTCCTGTCTCAGAGTCGATGGCATCGAGCGACGGGCCTGAATAATGACCTAACAACATCTCAACTACAGCATTACCGTATTGCTGATACCAGAAATCCCCCATTTTCTTCAGTCTGGCAATATTATCCTTGCTGTAATCATCCATCGCATCGTCAGGTGGCATGGGTAGCCCTGGCTGCTCTCGCATGCTGGCATTTACCCGAATGTAATTGCCGTCAGAAAGAATTGCTTTTGCCTGATAGGCCACCAGTTGCTCATCAGATAACACATCAATAATTTGTCCTTCCCGAATCCACTGATACGCGCCCCACCCTCGTGTTGAAGGACCATTAATTTTTCGGGTCCGCTTACCTGTACCGACTGACAGAACGGTTATTTCTTCTGTTTTAATACCAGGCCAAAGTTGCTGCGCTTCGGCAACGGCACACAGTGTCGGATTGTTTGCAACCACGCCACCATCGATAAGCCAGCGCTGTTCAGGTGGCGCACCTAGCGGTATGGGTCGGCTGGGAAAATAGGTAGGTGCTGCCGATGTCGCATCAGCAACTTCATAACTTTTTAAATGTGCATGTTCCGGATGGTGGCTTTTAATCACCAGAGGCTGGTGATGCTCAACAGCAAACGTAACTGTAAGCACATGACGCTGACGCTTCGCCGCACTGGATAAGGCAGCATCATCAAACCAGCGTTTTAAAAACTGTGTTTTACCTTTACCTTCGTACCGGGGAGCATTTATTCCGTCAATTTCAAAAAAGCCCCGGTTTTCAGCAAAAATAGCTTTACCGCTTCGATGGTTATAAAGCCGGTTAATTTGCGCTACAGAAATATCCGTGGTCGCGAGGGCCAGCGCAATGATGCCACCGGTACTGGTACCAGCATAATAATCTACGCAATCCCTGATCGATATACCATGTTCATCTGAAAGGACGGTCTCTACGTGTGCCAGAAACTGTGTGGTTGCTGCACCACGAATGCCCCCGCCGTCCAGACAAAGAATGAGCTTGCTCATCAACGTTCCCTCCAATGATTTATTGGTTCACAATACGCTTGCGGTGTCGCAAGTCAACCGCCCGAATGGCCAGTCTCAACCATCTCTGAAGGTCGTATAATTAAGCGCTCACGTTGTACAAAGCGGTACTTAATCAACGGCCATATATTGTTTGCAACCGGCGTACACCTTATTATAGGCGCCTGTGAAATGTAGTAGCGAGTGAGTACTTTGATATTGTTTGGCGGCCGGATGCATTTTCTCCGCGCTATGTGTTTAGCATTCGCGTGTTTTTTTTCTGCTTTATCCTGCGCACAGGCCACGGCCAGCGCTGCAGTCAGCCCCTATGTTGACTGGCCTCAGTCTATCCTGCAACAATTAACGCTGGTCAGAGATAACCCACAGCAGGTTATTGACGACTCACTTCCCCTTCTTGCAACAACGAGCGAGCCGACCATACAGGCCGGGATTTATTTTGTTATCAGCCGTGCCTACTCCTCGCTGATGCTGCATGAAAAGGCGCTTACGGTCAGTAACCAGGGTCTGTCGCTGTTATCTTATGACGAACAGCCATGGCTACATTCCTACCTTGAACTGGCCAAAGCTGAAGCACTTAAAGGTTTGGGCCGGGCCCGTGAAGGTGAACGCGAGGTCGCAAAAGCTATTCGATGGGCTGAGCGAAATCAGTCACACGAATTATTAGTTTATGCCTACAGTGTCGCAGGTTATATGCGCCTGACCCTGAGTGAAACCGATGAGGCGTTGTCTAGTTTTCAGAAAGGATATCGGCTGGCTGAGGAAGCGTCCCTGCGATTATCGCCGGCCGATTTCAGCGGTATGATCGCACTTGTGTATGAATACCGGGATGAGCCAGCGCTTGCGATCCCTTACTTTGAAGAAGCGCAGGCTTACTACCGTCAGACCGACCAGCGCCTGGAGTTAGCCAATACGCTTTTCGGTCTTGGGCGAAGCCATCTTAAACTTGAGCACACTGAAAAAGGGCTGCAACTGCTGGTTGAGTCTGCACGCCTAGCACTTGATATACAGGATATTCAGGGCGCTGCGTACAGCTACCAGCAAATTTCCGAACAGCTGATAAAAGGCGGACAACTGGACGAGGCGAAATCTTATCTGGATGATGCACTGCAATTGTTTGAAGATGCGCAGAACCCTTATCAGCAAATCGGTGTTCTGCTGTTACAGGCCAGAATTTCGCTGATAGAAAGCAACCATGAGAACGCACTGTCTTTAATAGAAACGGCTGAAGGCATCGCACTGGGCGATGCTTTTTTACCCCACCAAATTCAAATAAATCATCTTAAAGCCGAAGCTTTTGCGGCACGAAACGACTTCGAGGATGCCTATACCCTGTTACTGGCTATGCAGGACGATGAGCAGCGCCTGCAGAAGGAAAAGAACAGCCAGCGCCTCATCAAGTTAAAAACTGCGTTTGATACTGAAAAGCAGCGTGCACAGAATGCCTTACTTCAGGAGCAAAATCTTCGTCAGCAGGCAGAACTTGAGCAGGAGCGTGAGCAGCAGCGGTATACTGCAATAGTGGTTTCGTTGTTGCTGGTGATAAGTTTACTATTGTTCTGGCAGCACCGCATCAGCAAGCGGCACCAGATTCGCCTTGAAAATCTGGCCAATCACGACGGCCTTACCGGTTTACTGACTCGCCGAAAGACGCTTGAAGATATAGAGCAGCAGCTTAATCTGGCGCACCGGCACGACGATGATATCAGCCTGGCTGTGTTAGACTTGGACTATTTCAAACAAATCAACGACCAACATGGCCATCAGGCTGGCGATGACGTGCTTAAAAGTTTTGCTGCACTGGCCCGGCAAACATTCCGCAACACGGATATTTTAGGCAGAATTGGCGGCGAAGAGTTCCTGTTTGTATTTCCTCACACCAGCGTTGAAGACGCCCGCAAACTGCTTCTGAGGTTTTCCGAATCGGTAAAGGATATTCCGGCAACGATAAACCGTGATACGCTGACGTTATCCGTGTCAATCGGGCTTATCAGTGGTGATCAGGCGAAGACACCTTCCGCATTGATGGCGCTGGCTGATGAAGCGCTTTATGAGGCCAAGGAAGCAGGCAGAGATCGTATCCGCATTTATAATGGTCACCTGCACGTGCAAGATGCAGCACGCTGATACTGCAGACGTTTTTGGCAAAGGCCACATCCTGAGCCGACGATTGATTCGGGCTCAGGATGAACAATATATTGAGCTTTGGCTGGCGACCGAAAATGGTCCTGTCTGTCTGCACTCAGAACCTCAATATAATGTATGTTTTGCAGAACACTTTGAACGAGAGCGTATTGAACAGCTTTTAACGCGTCAGAAGCTGGCTGTTTCAATTCAGTGCACGCACTTAAAAACCCTTACCCAGCGACCTCTGTGCCTGCTCAAAGTCAATAATGAGAATGCGCTGTATGAGTTGCGCCGACTGTGTGAAGAAGCGCAGATCACACTCTATGAGGCCGATATTAAGCTCGCTGATCGCTTTTTAATGGAGCGTTTCGCTTATGGCAGTGTCAGCTATAAAGCGACGTCCTTTAACGGTGTCCTTACCAATGCAAAAGTGAAAGGTGCCGCCTACCGACCAGCGTTAACAACACTTGCTATTGATATCGAATGTGATGAAAACGAAAACCTTTATTCGGTTGGACTGGCCGGTCCGGCCCTTAATCATGTTCTTTTGGTTCATCACCAGGTACTCAGTACAGATAATACTTCTTACACGCTGGAAGTTGTGCCCGATGAGAAGTCCCTTCTAACCCGGCTTTGTACGCTGATCCAGGTGGCGGACCCGGATGTCGTAACAGGTTGGAATGTTAAGCAATTTGATTTTGCTGTACTTGCCAGGCGAGCGGCAAAGCACAATATGACATTAACGCTTGGCAGAGGTAATCACGCATTACAGGTAAAAAGCTGGAGCAGCGGCCAAACCTGGGTCGAACTGCCTGGTCGCGCGGTGATTGATGGTATAGAAGCGTTAAAAACCATGACTTATCAGTTTGATAGTTTTTCGCTTGATAACGTCGCCGCCAGCCTTTTAAATACCGGTAAGCTGATGAAAGAGCGCGATCAACTGGCTGCCATTAAAGCGTTGTATCATGAAGACCCGGCCGGGCTGGCTAATTACAACTTCCAGGATTGTGAGCTTGTGAACCAGATTGCGCAGAAGACAGATTTCATAGACTTTCTGGTACTTCGAAGCACGCTGACCGGTTTAGAATTATCGCGCCCGGGCGGCTCGGTCGCAGCGTTTATCAACGTATATCTGCCTCACTTACATCGGGGTGGGTACATTAGTGGAAACCGACCTGATGACGGCGGGTTGGCCTCACCCGGCGGGTACGTCATGGATTCTAAGCCGGGTCTGTATGATTATGTCCTCGTGTTGGATTTTAAAAGCCTTTATCCGTCGATTATTCGTACGTTTAAAATAGATCCGATGGGGCTGGCAGAGGGATTACTTTCGCCTGATAACGCTATCCCCGGCTTCAAAGGAGCCTGCTTTTCCCGCACAAAACACTACTTGCCCGATATCATTGCCAACCTGTGGCGACAGCGCGATGAAGCTAAAAAAAATAACGACGCACCACGATCTCAGGCAATAAAAATTTTGATGAATTCATTTTATGGCGTATTGGGTAGCGGTGGCTGTCCCTTTTACGATCCCCGGCTTGCAAGCTCTATCACGATGCGTGGACATGAGATTATGCAGAAGACAGCACAGTGGGTGGAAGCGTCAGGTCATGAAGTCATTTACGGTGATACAGATTCCTTATTCATCACCCTTTCGAAAATTCCGGCTCGCCAGGACGCAATAGAAATCGGTATGCATTTGGAGCAGGAAATAAATGATCGGTGGCAGCAGTATCTTAAAGAACACTATCAGCTAGACTGTTTTCTTGAGCTTGAGTTCGAAACTTGTTACGACAAATTTTTTATGCCAACCATCAGAGGCGCTTCTACTGGCAGTAAAAAGCGTTACGCCGGGTTAGTGACAAGTAAGGATAACAGTCAGTCACTTGTGTTTAAGGGGCTTGAGAGCGTGCGCTCGGACTGGACCCAACTTGCAAAGGTTTTTCAGGAGACGCTTTATCTAAAAGTGTTTACCGAGCAGCCCGTCATCCCCTTCATCAAACAGACGCTCGCTGAAATCAGGGCCGGTGAGCGGGACAGCGAACTGATATATAAAAAGAGACTACGAAAACCACTCTCAGAGTATACGCGCAGTCGCCCCCCTCACGTTAAGGCTGCACTGCTGCTTCAAAAGCATGAAAAGTCGTCGGCAAAGAATGACACTATTTTCAGCGCCTCTGTCGTTCACTACGTTATCACTCTTGAAGGTCCCCAACCGACCGAGAATGTCACTTCGCCTTTCGATTATGAACACTACATAGAAAAGCAGGTAAAACCTATCGCAGACAGTATTCTTCCGTATGTTGGCCTGTCTTTTGAACAAATAACGGCTGACCAGATGGACCTTTTCTGAGGCTTTCAAACCACAAAACAATAATAAAGTTGCACTTTTTCCCTCCACCACCCGTAACTATGATTCTGCGTTTTAGGTGTATATAAATAGCTACATATCGCAAAAGTTGAGGTAATATCAGCCCTGTCATCTGAAGTAATATTCTTTCACACACTCGGCGGATCTCAGACGTTCACAGGCATTAGTAGGGAGGGCACATGAAAGACACACATAAATGGTTATTGAGCATTCACGCGAGCGTCGCGTTGTTTTCGATTATGGCTAGTATCTTATTCTTTGTCTTCGAATTTATTGAAAAGCCTCAGATTATTTTTGCAGCCTTTGTGTCTTTCTGCTCATTAGAAACAATGTTGTTTTTCAGAATGCGATTAAACACAAAAGTCGAGCAAGACACCGCTGCCAATTAACACTTTACCTCATCACTGATCAACTGCTCCCTGTTTGCTTTATAAATACTTCATACCAGGGAGAAATTCTATGTCTATCTATCGCGGGCTTTGCGCTCTGCTTTTACTACTCAGCTTCTCCGGTAGCATTTGCGCCGCTTCCGACACTCAATATCAGGTAGAGAAAATAAAAGATAATGTCTACCGATTTACCAGCGGCAAATATCATTCAGCATTTATGATTACCCGCTCAGGTGCTTTCGTTACCGATCCTATTGATGCCCAGTCTGCCAGCTACCTCAGACGCTATATAAAAGAAAACTTTGATGTACCAGTTTCCTATATGGCCTACAGTCATAATCACGTCGATCATACTGCGGGCGGGCAGAATCTGAAAGCAGCAGATACGATTGTAATAGCTCACAGTGAGGCAGCTAAGAATATTGTCAATACACAATTGCCAACAGCGCTTCCTGACGTCACGTTTAGTGATGAACTTACAATTAAGCTGGATGAGAGTCAGGTAAAACTACAATATTATGGGCGTAACAATGGATACGGTTCAGTGAGCATGCGTTTTGAACCAGCCAATGTTTTGTTTGTAGTGGACTGGATAACGCTTAACCGATTGCCTTATAAAAATCTGAAGGGTTATGACATAGAGGGGATGATTGCATCCACAGAAGCTGTGTTAAATGAGCCACCATTCGATGTATTTATTGGGGGACATGCTGATATTGGAACCCGCGAAGATGTAGAAAGTTATTTAGGCTATTTGCGGGCGCTATATGACGGTGTTGAAACTCGCATGCGTCAAGGTCATAGCCTGCAATCAATTCAAAAATCGCTGCTACTATCCAAGTTCAGTCACTTGAAGATGTTTAAAGAATGGCGCGAGCAAAATATTGAGGGCGTTTATAATACGCTAAATAGTATGAGCTACTATGATATGCGCCAGGATATCCCCTCATCGTCAGAAGCTAACTAGCCCTTGTTTATCTGCATAGATACTAACTCTCTAGCAAGGTGCGCACTCATTGGCAGGTCCACCCGGGGTGAAGCGCGAGGCGTGGATGCCGAGCTGGACGATGCACCATGGACGGTCTGATACACCCAGGCTTGTGCATAGCTTGTTGCCAGCACGTTTTGATGGGTCAGGATTCTC
>CAZOYR010000054.1:11767-20218 GCA_964584105.1 uncultured Alteromonas sp. | reverse complement strand
ATGACATACTTTGTTTTGTACCAGCGATAGCACAACAGCAGCGCCTACGCACAATAAGAACACGATGCCGACCCGGTCAATAAATGGCAGTTCTGGCAGGAATATCCAGAACAGCAGGCTGAATACGAACGAGCCCAGCGCAGCAGCCAGACCACCGTTTGCAGTGGTTTTCTTCCAGAACATGCCCAGCACAAACAGCGCACAGATACCCGGTGTAAAGAAGCCGGTAAATTCCTGAATATACTGGAAAGCCTGGTCGAAATTACCTAATAACGGTTTTGCCACCAGCATCGCGATAACCAGAGACAAGAAACTGACTATCCGGCCTACCGTAACGTAATGATGCTGACTTTTGTCCGGCCGACGGTCTTTATAAATATCCATAGTGAAAATGGTCGATACGCTGTTGGTCATTGATGCCAGCGACGAAACAATAGCAGCGACCAGCGCAGCAAATATTAGCCCTTTGAGGCCTACCGGCATCAGGGTCATCATGGAGGGGTACGCCTGGTCAGCTTTATCCAGATCTGGCGACAGTATAATCGCTGCAATACCTGGCAAAACGACAATGAGAGGCATCAACAGCTTTAAGAATGCAGCGAAAACAATGCCCTTTTGTGCTTCGCTCACACTCTTAGCAGCCAGCGTGCGCTGAATAATGTACTGGTTAAAGCCCCAGTAAGACAGGTTCATTATCCACATCCCACCGATCAGTACAGAAATACCCGGCAGACTCTTATAGTGTGGATTATCCTCAGACAGAATCATATCGAACTTGCCTGGCAGTCGCTCTGTGAGATCAATAAAGCCCTGCCATGCACCGTTGCCACCGCTAATCATGTCCAGCGCGGTGAATGATAGGAACAGACCGCCGATGACCAGTAGCACCACCTGAATAATGTCCGTCATGGCTACTGCCTTAAGGCCCCCGTACAACGAATAGGCAAGCGAAAACAGGCCAAGGAAAATCATACCGTACATCAGTTCAACACCCGCAATGGTATTGATAGCCAGGGCACCCAGCCACAGTACTGCTGTCAGGTTCACAAATATGTATACCGCCAGCCAGAACACCGCCATAACCATGCGTACACGGTGATCATAACGCTGCTCAAGAAACTGCGGCATGGTGTAGATTTTATGTTTAAGGAAAATCGGCAGGAAGTATTTGCCCACAATAATCAACGTAAGCGCCGCCATCCATTCATAGGAGGCGATAGCCAGACCTATTTCATAGCCGGAGCCAGACATTCCAATAATTTGTTCAGCTGAAATGTTTGCCGCAATCAGCGACGCGCCGATAGCCCACCACGGTAAACTGGAGCCTGCCAAAAAGTAGTCATTGGTGTCTTTTTCATGGCCCTTTTTCTCTCTGGATACCCACCAGGCAATACCAATCAGGGCGATAACGTATATAACGAATACTGCCAGATCCAGTGTTTCGATGTTCATAGCTTTCCCAACACTTGTTGTTTTATTTTTTCATTGTGAGTGACATTCAGACAAATGCCCCACCTTCAGCCGAGCAAACGTAAACAGATTGTTTCAGGCCCGTATGTGCATGATAGAATTTATTAACAGCATTAGTCACGTCTAATACTCGATTTTTTGGCACCAGCGCCACCACACACCCGCCAAATCCGCCCCCGGTCATGCGCACGCCGCCATGATTTCCGAGCTGTTCACTGACAAGCTCAACCAGATAATCAATTTCAGGCACAGTGATCTCAAAATCGTCCCGCATTGACAGGTGCGACTGTGCCATCAATTCACTGATTGCTGAAACGTTCTGGTTTTGCAAGGCGTCGAACATCGCTTTAGTCCGCGCGTTTTCAGTTATCACGTGCCGGGCGCGGCGGTAAACGGTATCACTCATGTTACGCTTAGCATCGCTTAACATCGCCAGTGACGCCTGGCGTAATGAGGCAACGTGCATCGCTTCTGCAGCCTGTTCGCACTGTTGTCGTCGAACATTGTAAGCACTGTCCACCAGCCCGCGGCGCACATTTGAATTGATAATCATGATCGCCAGCGAGGCCGGTATCGGTGTATGGGCTATATTTAAGTGCGCACAATCAAGCAACATGGCGTGGCCGGGTTTTCCCATCGCACTGGCCAGCTGATCCATAATGCCGCATGCACACCCGACAAAAGTATTTTCTGCTTCCTGGCCAATCTGCGCAGCCTCAATGCCGTCAATGGGTAGGCTGAAAAGCTGCGTCAGTAATCGAATCAGTGCGATTTCAAAAGACGCTGACGAACTCAGGCCAGCCCCTTGCGGCACATCGCCGGTCACCATCAAATTTACGCCGCGTACGGCAGGATAGCGTGCCTGCACAACTTGCAGCACGCCGCGTACATAGTTTGTCCAGCTTTGCTGATGATCATAGGTTATATCACCCAGATCGAACTCGCTGCTTTGTTCATTAATATCCAGGGCAATAACATTGACCTTGTTGTCATGACGCACAGAACCTGCCACGGTTGTGCCATAATTTATCGCCACCGGTAAAACAAAGCCGCCGTTGTAGTCGGTATGTTCGCCAATAAGATTGACCCTACCCGGCGCATGCACAGTGCATTCAGGGGCCTGTTCAAAAGAGGCCAGAAATTTTGTAGCAATGGCTTCACTGTTCATTACAGGCTTCCCGATAATGCTGTGTCGGCAGCGCCTTTAAACGTTGCGCGGCCTGCTCGGGCGTTAAATCACGCTGAGCTTCTGCCATCATTTCATAGCCAACCATAAACTTTTTCACAGAGGCAGAGCGCAACAGCGGGGGAAAGAAATGCGCATGTAATCCCCATTCAGGCTGATTTTCGCGGTCAAATGGCGCACTGTGCCACCCCATTGAATAAGGGAATGACGTCTTGAACAGGTTGTCGTAACAAATGGTGATTTGCCCGATAATATCAGCCAGGGACTGCTCCGTCGTGCTTGTCAGCGCCGTAAGCGACTGCGCCTCAAACCGTGGCAAAAGCAAAATTTCAAAGGGCCAGGCGGCCCAATAAGGTACCACAGCAATCCAGTCTGGATTACTGCGTACCACACGCTCGCCGCACGCGTGCTCACGCTGAGCGTAATCTGCTAATAAACTACGGCCATGCTGATTAAAATAATCCGTGAACTGCTTTCGCTTTCGCATTGCCTGAGTAGGCAGATGCTGCTGAGCCCAGACCTGACCATGAGGGTGCGGGTTCGAACACCCCATCACCGCTCCTTTATTTTCAAAAACCTGTACCCAGTTAAAGCGCTGTCCCAATTGCGCCGTCTGCTCAACCCAGGTTTGAACCACTGCCAGTCTTTGTGAGTCTGACAATTCGGGTAATGACTTGCTGTGATCAGGCGAGAAGCAGATAACCCGACTACAACCCTGTTCTGTATGCATTTGAAACAGTGGGCCTGACTCAGTATGAGCCGGTGTATCAGACTTTAGCGCAGCGAAGTCATTGTCGAATACGAATGTCCCCGAATAATCAGGGTTTTGATGGCCACTGGCCCTTTCATTACCGGGGCACAGATAGCAGGTTTCGTCGTAAACCGGTAACGCCGCCGGTGCCGTGGTTTCAGACTGCCCCTGCCAGGGGCGTTTTGCCCGGTGTGGTGAGACCAGCACCCACTCATCGATAAGCGGATTATACCGGCGGTGAGGATGCGTTGCAGAATCAAAGTCAGCCATAAACAGCTCAGATAAAGTCAGATAGCCCTGTTATACGTCATTCGGCAAAAATTTAAAGCATCGATTTTAACCCGGTAAGCTTTATGGTGCGGGCTGGCCGGAAGGCCAGAGGGCGTTGTGGTGCGCCTGTCGATATTTTGCCCTGTTGGCGTTTTCTGATTTGCCCGTTACACTGCAGCTAACGTAAACAAAAAGTGAAATATCGTGCAGGCACCAGATTACGAACGTTATTCTTTGGCAGAGCTACGTGAAGCCTATGAGCACCTGGATAAGGATGCACACCCTGAGCGTGCGGCACTGCTTTCTCAATACATCAGAAACCGCGAGGAAGAAGAGCTGGATACCATCAATGGCATTGAGCATCACAAGCTGGCGCGCCGGCGTGAGCGGTTTGCCGCATTTCTTATCGATTTGTTGATCGCTATCGTTTCAGGGATTCCGCTGTGGGTCTACTTTGGCCTTGAGCGTCTTCAGCAGCCTGATGTCAGCATGATGGTCACCGCTGTCATTTATAGCATTTTTACTTTTGTAATCATTCACGGCTATTTTATTGCCACCTACGCACAAACCGTCGGTAAGCATTTTCTGCATATTCGGGTTGAAGATTTAAACGGCCAGCAAGCGACGTTTTCGCGGTACGTTTTTTTGCGCTACCTGCCAATGGCAGTTGTGTATTCAATTCCGTTTATCGGCTCGTTCATCTCGCTTGCCGATCCGCTTTTTATTTTCGGCAAATCACGCCGGTGCCTTCATGATTACGTAGCAAAAACCCAGGTGGGCTACGCGCCGCGTCAATCAGGCGACTGACCAGACATCAGTCGCTTTTTCTCCAAACTTGGTCGTTCAGCGCTGTTCATCGGCGCTGGCAACCCTGATGATGACTTTAAAATAATAACCACAGGAAACGACATGCTAATCCCCTTTCCCTTTAAGTCGGCGCTGGCCGGCTTGCTCGTGCTTACTACCTCCGTCACCTGGGCCGACCAACTGGCGGGTGAGACGAAGCAGCAAATTCAGGCACTAAAAGATAAAGCGATTAATGACGATCTGTCTTACGACATTATTGAGTCACTAACCACAGAAGTGGGCCCAAGAATGGTTGGCACCCCGGGTGAAAAGGCTTCTGTGAAGTGGGCCGTGGATAAAATGAAAGCACTGGGCTTTGATAAGGTCTGGACCGAGGAAAGCGAAGCCACCTTATGGCAACGCGGTGAGCTTGACGCACAGATTACTGCGCCCTACCCGCAACATGTTAAAGCGCTGGCGCTGGGTAACAGTGTCGGAACCAATGGTGAAACACTATCGGCTGAGGTGGTGGCATTTGACAACCTGGATGCCCTGAAATCCGCTCCGGCTAATTCGCTGGAAAATAAAATAGCGTTTGTGACGTATCAGATGGAGCGTCATCGCGATGGTCATGGATACGGCAAAGCCGTCGGCGCGCGCGTTACCGGGGCCTCTGAAGCGGCGAAAAAAGGTGCGGTCGGATTTATCATGCGCTCAGTAGGTACTGATACAAACCGCTTTGCTCATACCGGCGTGCAAATGTATCAGGACGACGTTAAAAAGATTCCCGCGCTTGCCCTGTCCAATCCGGATGCGGATTTATTAGCATCGATGCTGACCCGTAATGAGCCGGTGACATTTTCCATTAAGATGGATAATGAAAATTCCAAAAGTAAAACGACGACCATTGCCAATGTTATTGGCGAGGTCACCGGGTCAAAATACCCTGAGCAGGTAGTTACCCTTGGCGCGCATTTAGATAGCTGGGATGTAGGCACGGGTGCCATTGATGATGGCATAGGCGTGGGTATCACGCTTGCCGCCGGTCACTATTTAAGTCAGTTGGAAGAGCGTCCCGAACGCACACTGCGCGTCATTTTGTTCGCAGCCGAAGAAATTGGTTTGCACGGTGCTAAAGACTATGTTGAAAAACATAAGAATGAGATGGATAACCATGTTATCGGCGCTGAGTGGGACTTTGGTAATGGTAAGATTTATGAGCTCGCCCCCGGCGTATCAGAGCAATCGCTGGATGACATGCGCGCCTTTTCACAGTTACTTGCACCGCTGGGCGTAACGATGGCAGATACGAATAGCGCAAAGGGCCAGTCTGATATGAGCGCTCTGGGAAAAGCCGGGCAGCCCGCGGTGAATTTCAATCCTGATGGCAGTGACTATTTTGACTTTCACCATACAGAAAATGACACGCTGGATAAGGTCGATAAAGCCGCGCTGAAAACCAACACGGCGATTTACAGTATGTTTGCACTGTTTGCCACCGACGGCGGCGTCGATTTCAGAAAGTAACGTTAATAGCCCGGGAATTGGTCGAAGGAGCTGATAAATTCCAGGTATTTAGGAATAACACGCCGATGCTCCATGGTTTCGGCGTGTTCCGCCCCCGGCACGATAATGATTTCCTTATTCATGCTGGGCGAAATGTCATAGAGCTCACGCCCGAATTTAACCGGGGTCAGCTCGTCATTTCGGCCGGTCAGAATCATCAGTGGCCCCTGATAATTGCGAATGTAGTCCGCATTATCCACCAGCGCCAAATCCGCGGACACTTCCAGATAAGTAAAATATTTGGTCCAGGCCGGAATCATATTTTGTGCAACATCGGTCACCCGGTTAATCGGGCCGTCCAGCACTAAGCCATCAACATCGCGTACGGACGCAACGTAACTGGCCACGATGCTTCCCATGGAAATACCATGCACCACGGTTGGCAGGTGTGAAGGAAATACGCTTCTGCCGTAATCATAAACCTGTAGCGCATCGGCTTTGAGGTTCGCCATCCGCATGCTGGCGGCTTTCTGACTGGCGCCTACTCCCTGATAATCCACCCACAGAATATTAGCCGGTATCTGCCCGAACCGGTGCATCAACCCCGAAGAATTAGAAATACTCATGCCGTTACCGGCAAAAAAGACGATGTTAACCACCGGGTCGGGATAGGAAACAGCAACGCCTTTGAGTGTCAGCCCCTGAGCATTGGTGAGCTCTACCGTAGTGATTGAGACCTCAGCCTCGTCTTCATTGACCCGCTGGTGCAACTGGGTGGTATCCAGGGGCAGCACTTTTGAGTCCTGATGAACAAAAGAGCCCGAGCTTACATCAATGGCACATCCGCCAATCAACACTGAAAAACACAGGATCCAGAACCGAAAAGACAATATGTTCATACGATGATTAAACCACTTGATAACTACGTTGCTTTAATTGTTTGAAAGACTGGCCGCACGCACAGGTTGTGTAATTGTGCCGTTTTCAACGAGGTAACAATCCATGCCGGCACGATGCGCTGCTTCCAGCCCGATTCGTGTGTCTTCAAACACCACGCACTTTTCGGGCGACACGTTCATGTTGCCAGCCGCTGTCAAAAATGTTTCGGGATGCGGCTTGCCATGTGTGACATCTGTGGCCGTGACCAGTGCAGTTATTTTGTCGAATAATCCGTGATACCGAAGTAAGGCTTCTGCATCCTCGCGCTCCGCGCCGGTACCGATACTCACCGGCATTGTCGGATAATAATCGTTAAATACTGCCAGCGTATCGGCGATCAGTGTCGGCGTATGATCTAACTGCTTCCAGGTTGCTTCTTTGTAAGCAGATACTTTTTCAACGTCGTGCGCTTTATCAAACGCATCATTTAATATTTCGACCGTTTTGCGGGTTGGAACCCCACCAAGCTTGTACATGTATTCCCTGTCGAAGGGATAACCGAACGCGTCGCAGGTTTTCTCCCAGGCCACAAGGTGTGAGCCCATGGAGTCCACCAGTGTGCCATCCATATCAAAAATAATACCCTGATACGCGCTTAAATCTATCATAGTTATCCTGTTTTTTACGCAGAGGTACAAACGACCTTTAACCGTATTTACGCTGCACGGCCGGGATAGCGACGCAGTAACTGGCTGGCCGCCTCACGGTCAAACTGCCCGGTTACCTTCAGGTAAATCATCCCGTCAGGTACCGAAAACGTGGTTTCCTGAACACCTGCTAACCCGCTGAGTGCTTCACGTAATGCAGAGGAATCCTCACTGGTGCCCTGCCATTTAAACGCAACACGTTTGATGCGGTTCACTTCATTAAGGTCGCGCAGAATAAGCAGCCAGCAGGAGGCGGCAACCGCGCCAACGAAGTAGGCCGTCTCGGCGGTCCAGTGGTCAGCAACAATACCTGCCAGCACACCACCCAAAAACGCACCGAAAAACTGAAAGCTGGCATAAATGCCCATCGCGGTGCCTTTTTCACCGGCCGGCGCAATACTGGATACCAGCGCAGGAAAACTTGCCTCAAGATAATTGAAGCCGGTAAAGAAAAGAATAACCGCCCCCACGACCACCCAGCGGTGGTGATCCTGCGCGCCCAGCATGGCAAAGGCAATCGTCATAAACAGCGCAGCGACCAGTACAACCTTGCGGGGTGTCTGGCCTTTACCAATTCCCATCAAAATTACCAGACCGATGACAGATGCGACCAACACCGGCAAATAAAGCATCCAGTGGCTGTCCAGCGTCAGGTCAAAATGTACCAGGGTGACAGGCAACTGAACAAACAGCAGCGTGATCATCATGTGCAGTAACAATACGCTGACATTAAGGCGCCAGAGCTGAGAAGAGAATAACAGACGGCGAAGCTGCCCGCGCTGAGGCAGAACATCGCCACTGCTTTGCATAGCGACATTGGGGACAGCCCATTGAATCAGTGGCATGCAGCAAATTGCGAGTACGCCAGTCAGTGCGAAAATACCAGCCAGGCCCCA
>CAZOYR010000054.1:0-11667 GCA_964584105.1 uncultured Alteromonas sp. | reverse complement strand
GCATGCAGCAAATTGCGAGTACGCCAGTCAGTGCGAAAATACCAGCCAGGCCCCAGCTTTGCGCAACCAAAGGACCAGCAAGCACAGCAAGATAAAAAGAGAACCCAATGGCTATACCAATAACAGCCATAACCTTGGCGCGCTGGGTTTCGCGGCTGACATCGGTGGCCAATGCCATAATGGCCCCGGCAATGGCGCCAGCGCCTTGTAAAATGCGCCCTGCGATCATCCAGGCCAGTGAGTCAGCAGAGGCTGCAATAAAGCTGCCTGCAGCAAAGACGGCCAGGCCAAACAGAATAACGGGCTTACGCCCCCATCGGTCAGATAGCATACCCATGGGTATTTGCAGCGCAGCCTGCGTCAGTCCATAGCCGCCGACGGCCAGACCTACCAATACCGGTGAGTAGTCAGGATAATCCATAGCAGCAACGGCCAGCACTGGCATTACCATGAATAAACCCATCATGCGCAGCACATAAACCAGTGCCAGTGACACTGCTGCGCGTACCTCTAACGCGTTCAAAACCTTACATTATCCTGTCAGTACACTTAGCTGCGCAGTGTACCATAAAAAGCTTTTACGCCCATGACACCTTTTTCATCAAATGATCTGCCCCCTTACGCTGGCGTAACTAAACAATATTTTTAACAGCCAGTGTGGCATACTGGAATTTTTGGCAAATTATGGGTTTCAATGGATAAAATCGAAATACAGGGTGCTCGCACTCACAATCTGAAGAATATCGATTTAACAATTCCCAGAGATAAGCTGGTTGTCATTACAGGCTTATCCGGATCCGGAAAATCATCCCTGGCATTTGATACGTTGTATGCAGAAGGTCAGCGCCGCTACGTTGAGTCGTTGTCAGCGTACGCGCGTCAGTTCCTGTCGATGATGGAAAAGCCTGATGTAGACCACATTGAGGGGTTATCGCCGGCCATCTCCATTGAACAAAAGTCCACATCACATAACCCAAGGTCAACGGTGGGCACTATCACCGAGATATACGACTACCTGCGCCTGCTATTTGCACGGGTCGGTACGCCGCGGTGCCCCACCCATGATGAACCGCTGGATGCCCAAACCATCAGTCAGATGGTAGATAAAGTGCTGGAGATGCCTGAAGGCAGCAAGCTAATGCTCTTAGCGCCGGTGGTATCTGACCGGAAAGGCGAGCACGTAAAATTACTGCAAAATCTTGCCGCGCAGGGCTATATCCGCGCCAGAATTGATGGTGAGGTGTGCGACCTGTCAGATCCGCCCGAGCTTGATTTGCATAAGAAGCATACCATAGAGGTCGTGGTCGACCGCTTTAAAGTTCGCGAAGATCTGCAACTGCGTCTGGCAGAATCATTTGAAACGGCGCTGGAATTATCAGGCGGCACAGCCCGGGTGCTGGATATGGACAATCCGGATGCTGAACCTACGGTTTTTTCTGCTAACTTTGCCTGCCCTCACTGTGGCTACAGCCTGAGTGAACTTGAGCCACGCCTGTTTTCCTTTAACAACCCGGCAGGCGCCTGCCCGACCTGTGATGGGCTGGGTACACGTCAGTTCTTTGACCCTTCACGCATTATCAACAACGATGAACTGAGCCTGTCAGGCGGTGTTATTCGTGGCTGGGATAAACGTAGTTATTATTACTTTCAAATGCTGCAGGCAGTCGCTGACCACTACGGTTTCGATCTGACCAAACCCTTTGCCGAGCTGACCAAAGAAGAGCGTGACGTGGTGCTGTATGGCTCCAAAGGCAAATCGCTGAAGTTTAAATATATTAACGATCGCGGCGATATCATGGAGCGCAAACATCCGTTTGAGGGTGTTATACCGAATATGGAGCGCCGCTACCGCGAAACCGAGTCTAATGCGGTGCGTGAAGAACTGGCCAAATACTTAAGCCAGCAGCCGTGTACCAGTTGTGGCGGCTCGCGGTTACGTGAAGAAGCTCGCAATGTATTTATTCAGCAGACCAACCTGCCTGACATCGCTGAAATGTCTATCGCCAATGCGTTCGACTTTTTTGAAACGCTGGATTTAGTCGGCCAGAAAGCGCAGATTGCCGATAAAATTCTAAAAGAAATTCAGGACCGTCTGGGCTTTCTGGTTAACGTCGGCCTTAACTATCTGAATCTGTCACGCAGTGCTGATACGTTGTCAGGCGGTGAAGCGCAGCGTATTCGTCTGGCCAGTCAGATTGGTGCCGGGTTAGTGGGCGTCATGTACGTCCTTGATGAGCCGTCCATTGGTCTGCATCAGCGCGATAATGAGCGGTTACTGGCGACGCTTACCCGATTGCGTGACCTGGGCAACACTGTGCTGGTGGTTGAGCACGACGAAGATGCCATTCGCGAAGCCGATTATGTGATTGATATTGGCCCGGGAGCCGGGGTTCATGGCGGGGAAATTATTGCCGCAGGGACCGTCGATGACATCATCAACAGTGAAGACTCACTTACCGGAAAATACTTGTCTGGTCGGGAAGAAATTGAGATTCCCCCAGAACGCAACAAGCCGGACAAGAAAAAATTGCTGACTCTGGAAGGCGCCTCTGGCAACAACCTGCAATCGGTGACGTTGAATATTCCGGTGGGTTTGATGACCTGTGTAACAGGCGTCTCGGGCTCGGGTAAATCAACACTGATTAACGATACCTTTTATCGCATTGCACAACGAGAGCTTAACAATGCGACAGCCAATGAACCTGCACCGCATAAAAGTATGAGCGGGCTTGAGCACCTTGATAAGGTGGTCGACATAGACCAAAGCCCCATCGGGCGTACACCGCGCTCTAACCCGGCGACGTATGCCGGTATATTTACGCCAATCCGGGAGCTTTTTGCCGGTACGCAGGAAGCGCGTTCGCGTGGCTACAAACCCGGTCGTTTTAGTTTTAACGTTAAAGGCGGGCGCTGTGAGGCATGTCAGGGTGATGGCATGATCAAAGTCGAAATGCACTTTTTGCCAGATATTTACGTGTCCTGTGATGTGTGCAAAGGCAAACGCTATAACCGCGAAACACTGGAAGTGCAGTACAAGGGTAAAAATATCAACGAAGTACTGGATATGACGGTGGAGGAGGCACGCGAATTTTTCGACCCTATTCCGGCCATTGCCCGCAAGCTGCAGACCCTTAAAGACGTAGGTCTGTCGTATATTCGCTTAGGTCAGGCAGCCACCACCTTATCAGGCGGTGAAGCACAGCGGGTGAAATTAGCCAGAGAGTTGTCCAAGCGTGATACCGGCCAGACCCTGTATATTCTGGATGAACCCACCACCGGCCTGCATTTTCACGACATTAAACAGCTGCTGGCGGTCCTGCATCGTCTACGTGACCACGGTAATACAGTGGTGGTGATCGAGCATAATCTGGATGTGATAAAAACCGCTGACTGGATTGTGGATCTGGGCCCCGAAGGCGGCTCTGGCGGCGGTCAAATTATTGCTGAAGGTACACCCGAACACGTGGCTGTGCAGGATGTATCTCATACCGGCCGTTTTTTAAAGCCAATGCTGGATAAGCAACGGGCGTAGTTTTGACTGGTGCTTTCACCATGCTAAGGTGGAAGCACTGTAAATAAAGGGTTAATCGACCATCTATGAGTGAAGCACATCCCTTAGAAACAACATTCGATGTCAGATTTTGTGAAACTGACGCGTTAGGTCATGTCGGTAATACGGTACTGGTGCAGTGGTTTGAAGCGGCCAGGGACCCGGTTTTTGCGTATTTTGTGCCTACGCTGGATATTAAGAAATGGCCACTGATACTGGCCAGTTACCATGTCGATTTTCATCATCAGCTTTTTTACGGCAAACCGGTCACCATCAAAACGTATATTAAACGCATCGGGCGCAGCTCGTTTGTGACCCACCAGGAAGTATGGCAAAACGACCAAAAGTGTGCGACCGGTACCACCACCCTGGTCAACTTTGATTATCAGAATCAGTGCTCTGCACCGATTTCTGAAGCGGTAAAAGATAAGCTGATGGTTCATCTTCTGGAGTCTGACGATGAATAACGAAAATAACTTTATCGAAGTCATTGATGATGTATTAGATCCAAAGCTGTGCGCACAAATTATCGATAAATTTGATAGCAGCCCGAATTTGTCCCCCGGCCGCACCGGTGGCGGGGTCGATTTGGATAAAAAGCGCAGTATGGATGTCTCATTCAGTGAGCGCGAAGAGTTCGCGCCCCTGTTTAAGCCTGTGATGGAGAAGACCGGTCAGGCACTGCTTAACTATATAGAGAAATATTTTTTCGCGCTGGTCGGGCCTATTGGATTGACGGTGCGACACCCGAAAACGGGCGAGCCGGTCAAGCTGACCCATGAAAATTTTGAGGAAGTGGGCAAGCCAAATCTGGCTAACCTGCTCAACTACCTGTTTCGTATCGGCGAGGTCAATGCCCAGCGTTATACAGCTGGCGAAGGCGGCTATCCGTACTGGCACTCAGAAGTATATCCTCAACTGCCTCATAATGACGCGCTGCATCGGGTGCTGTTGTTTATGTTCTATCTTAATGATGTGGAAGAAGGCGGTGAGACTGACTTTTATTACCAAAATACATCTGTGTCACCCAAAGCCGGACGGATGGTGATTGCTCCTGCTTACTTTACTCATACCCACCGTGGTCAAATGCCAAAAAGTAACGATAAATACATACTGACGTCCTGGCTGTTATTCAGCCGTGCTGAGCATATTTACACGCCACAGGGAAATCAGTAACGGCTACTTTACGGCCCGGCCTTCAGGCTGCGGCAAGCCGCTGTGCTTTTAAGGTTTTAAGTGCAGCGATTTTGCCCAGCTTATAGCCTCTTGTCAGCTTTTTCTTATCCATCGTTAATCGCTTAACCTGAAAGTCGGCGGGCGGTGCAACAATAGTTAACGCTAAATCGGCAGGGGGGTTTTTGAGAAACGCCAGTGTCTCATTGTAAATACCGGGGCGGGATAATAGTGTTTGCATTAGTTGCGGCTGATGCCCGTAAAGCCGTTCAAACAACCAGGGAGACTTGATTGTAGGCTTTGAGAAGCCCAAAGGCTGCGACAGCACAACCGTTATCTCTCGGGCACCCATCTCATAAGCTTTTTTCACTGGGATTGCATCCGCTACCCCGCCATCGACATAACGATGCTCGCCAATTTTAGGCTGGTCACGATAGGCCATGGGAATGGAGCAGGATGCCACCATTAAGTCATCAATGTTATCGGGTTGCGCCCGAAGATAATCACACTGCCCCGTATCAACATTAGTGACGCCGACATACAGTGGGATCGCGGTGTTTATTTCAGGCAACCGGCTGTCCAGTTGCTGTCTGCACTGATGCCATAACCAGTGCACGTCGGTCATATGGCCACCACGAATAAAGCGAAGCGGACTGAAAAATTCTCTGCGGGTTGCATATTCAGTAATGATAGTGCGGCTTAAACCGGGTATTTGCGATACGTAGGTGGCCAGATTGGTCGCCCCCGCGGAGACGCCAATAGCAAAATCGAACTGATGCTCGCGATGCATAAAGACATCCAGTACCCCGGCAGCAAACACACCTCGCATTGCACCGCCTTCTACCACTATTGCTTTACTCATGATGTTTCCCCCTATCGGGCGTGTAACATCTACACTACGCCGTTTCCATTTGGCTGTCGTTACAGAAAAATAGATGCTATTAATCGGTTATTTATTAAGATATACCTCCTATATTCAAAATTCTGACCAAGGTTTCATCCTACTGAGTATCTATTGAAATTCACGATACACACTCCGACTGCGTCAAATGCAAAAAGCGCGATAATGTTTTTCGCCAAAGCATTACAGTGAACGTAAGTGGGGGACGAAAGGAGCAAACCTGTGTTGATTTGGATATTCTGCGCGGTAAGCGGATTGTTGAATGGCTACGTGGTCGCGCGAACCACAGGCATGATTAAACGCATCGGCATGTTTGTCTGCCTGACCGCAACAGCGGTCATTACAGCAGGTTTGCTGATGCGTTTTTTGCAACAGCCGGCATCAGAAGCGGTTAGTGCCAGTGCGTCTCATGGCGCCCCGATGGCCGGGATCGCCTATATGCTGTTTACTATTGTAGTTTGCGTTTTTTCGACGGGCGCATTCATATTCGCCCGTCAGGCAAGAAAATAGCGTTTACAACGTTAAAAATAAAAACGCACTTAACTTAAAAAGGGGCAACCGATTTGCCCGTTAAACGATAACCAACAGAAGCGATATCGCCCTTCCACCCTTTGGTGGAAAGCGTGCCGGTCACCCAGATAGCGTCGTACAGGTCATCAATGGCCACACCTTCTTCAAATTTCACATATACAATCTGGTTAGAAGGTGGTGGCGGCACGTGAATACAGGCACCGAAATAAGGTACCAGTAAGAATTCAGTTGTTAGTTCGGCGGTGCCTTCCAACGGCACAACAAAACCAGGAATTTTAACCTGCATGCCATCATACTTTTCCACCACCGGCGCATCGGGCTGCAGTTGTGTCATCTGCCCTTCATGCTCTACTGCCGGCGCGTCCAGCTCATTAAAGCCTTCCGGTACCAAATCTTCCCAATAGACTTCCTGCGGCTCTGCGCTTAACGCATTAGCAGATATTCCAGCCATAGCGAAAAGCAAAAAAAGGCCAACTAATTTTCTCATCATATTCAATCCTGTCAGGACACTTGGTGTTATTGTACTTATTCTGATAGCAATACTCAGGCTAATTTGTTCACTGCGAAAGTCAACACGCATTAAAAAAGGGCCTGACGGCCCTTTTTTAATGACAAAACAACTTATTTGTTTTGCTCAAAACGTTTGATGCTGCTGGTGATCTCATCTTTTGCTGCCTGAGCGTCTGCCCAACCATCAATTTTCACCCATTTACCAGGCTCAAGATCTTTATAGTGTGTGAAGAAGTGCTCAATCTGCTGCTTCGTCAGCTCAGGCACATCGGTGATTTCTTTCACATCGCGATAGATGGTGGATAGCTTATCAACCGGTACCGCCAGAATCTTAGCATCTTTACCTGACTCATCCGTCATGTTCAAAACACCAACAGGGCGACACTTGATTACTGAGCCGCTATGGATTGGGAACGGCGTCATGACCAGCACATCTACCGGATCACCATCTTCTGACAATGAGTCGTTAACATAGCCATAGTTAACCGGATAATGCATGCAGGTTGCCATGAAGCGGTCAACAAACATCGCACCGGTGTCTTTATCGACTTCATATTTTACCGGATCAGCGTGCGCCGGGATTTCAATGATAACGTTAACTTCATCAGGTGCATTACTACCTGCAGTAACATCGTTCAGACTCATGAATGGTTCCTTAAGTTATGCTAAAAACGTTTTACCACGTGAAGCCGAAAAAGACCTCTCAGACTTCAGGCGTGGCGAATAAGTCAAGTATACGGTGCGCGCTGCAAAATAAAAACTGGTGATACCCACTTGTTCGCTGTCAGCGCGCTCAACTGATTATTTATCAGTCTGATAATAAGTCAGACAGGTTTCCACTTCTTCTTTTGACCCCAGAATAGTAGGTACCCGCTGGTGAATTTCTTTGGGCATCACTTCCATAATTCGGCCATGCCCTGTGTTCGCCAGACCACCCGCTTGCTCCATTAAAAATGCCATTGGGTTGGCTTCGTACAGTAAACGCAGCTTACCCGGCTTTGATGGGTTACGTTTATCAAACGGGTACATGAATATTCCACCACGACACAGCACACGGTGAATATCGCCGACCATCGCTGCTACCCAACGCATGTTATAATCTTTACCGCGCGGACCTTCAGTTCCGGCCAGCAAATCGCCGATATAATTTTTCACCGGCTCTTCCCAATGTCTTTCGTTAGACGTATTAATGGCAAATTCTTTGGTTTGCTCAGGGACTTTTACATTCGGGTGGGTCAGCAGGAAACCACCATGGGTTTTATCCAGTGTATAAATGTGCGTACCCCGCCCCGTGGTCATCGCCAGCATAGTGGAAGGGCCATAAAGCACATACCCTGCGGCAACCATCTGTGTACCCGGCTGCAGAAAAGCGGAAGGATCGTCAGCTTCCATCCATTGTGGTGCATGGGTAATGGAAAAGATGGTACCAATCAGGCTGTTGATTTCAGTATTGGATGAGCCATCAAGGGGGTCGAAACTGACCAGATAGTTGCCTTCCGGATTACATGGCACAACCGTATCTTCTTCTTCTGAAGAGATGGCCTTCACGTAGCCGGAGTCGCGCAAGGTATCCTTAAGAATTTGATTGGAGATCACATCCAGTTTTTTCTGTGTCTCACCCTGAACATTTTCACTTAACGTGGAGCCCAGTACGCCTGCCAGTGCGCCCTGACTGACCCGGAAGGAGATTTCCTTACATCCGGCCAGTAGTGTTCTGATCAACAGAATCAGTTCAAGTGGCGCGCCGTCGTGCTGCAGCTGTGAGTTTAATCGTTTCATGTGTGCTTAAGCCTTGTGTCTTTTGTAGGGTTTATAAATATGATCAGTATGGATAAACATATCCCTGATTAACCGGTCTTCTTTTATTGTTATATGCAAATGATTCACCAACATAATCCAATGGTATGATTTGCATCGATTCTTTTTTAACCGGCGTCGATGATTGTACCTGCGAAACGGGCGACAGGGAAATGAGTTATTCGATCCGCCGTCGCCATCTGGTAGAGTAACCACATCATTAGTAAGGCAGTTTTAACTATGCATGTTCACATTCTGGGCATTTGTGGCAGCTTCATGGGAGGCATCGCCGCGATTGCAAAATCGCTGGGACACACCGTCACCGGCTCGGATACCAATGTATATCCACCCATGAGTACGCAGTTGGAAGCGCTGGGTATCACTTTAACGGAAGGCTATGATACCGCGCAGTTTGAGCCTCAGCCGGATATCGTAATCATCGGCAATGCGATGTCCCGCGGCAATCCGGCTGTCGAATATGTTCTTGATCGCAATCTGCCTTACACCAGTGGCCCGCAGTGGCTGCTGGAAAATCTGCTTAACGATCGCTGGGTGATTGCCCTGTCCGGCACCCATGGTAAAACCACCACCAGCAGCATGGTAGCCTGGATTTTAGAGTTCGCCGGGCTTAACCCCGGTTTTCTGATTGGCGGTGTGCCGGAAAACTTCGGCGTGTCGGCGCGAATCGGCGACAGCCCGTTTTTTGTTATTGAAGCTGACGAATACGACAGCGCCTTTTTCGACAAGCGCTCTAAGTTTGTTCATTATCGCCCTAAGACCCTGGTCATCAACAATCTCGAATTCGATCATGCTGATATTTTTGCTGACCTGGCAGCGATTCAGACGCAGTTTCATCATTTAGTGCGAATGGTGCCGCAAAGTGGCCTGATTGTATCCCCTGCTGATAACGCCACTATTTCCCAGACACTGGACCGGGGCTGCTGGAGTCTGCAGCAGTTTTTGGGTAAACAGTGGCAGGCCAATCTGATAAACCCTGACGGTAGTGTGTTTGAGGTCATCAAAGACGGGGTTAAAGTTGGTGAGGTGCACTGGTCTTTACTAGGCCAGCATAATGTTGATAACGGCATGATGGCACTGGCAGCCGCGCACCATGCTGGAGTGCAAATTGGCGATGCCATCGCCGGCTTGTCGCAATTTAAGAATGTGAAGCGACGTATGGAGCTTAAAGGCATCGTCAATGACATTACGCTCTATGATGATTTCGCCCATCACCCCACAGCAATCGCGACCACCCTGGACGGTCTGCGCAATAAAGTGGGACAGCAGCGCATTATTGCGGTACTCGAGCCACGCTCTAACACAATGAAAATGGGTATTCACAAAGACACCCTCGCCCAGTCCTGGCAACAGGCAGATGAAGTGTTGCTGTATGAGCCGCCAGCGATGAACTGGTCGCTGAAAGATGCCGCTGCGCACAGCCAGACACCCGCGTCTGTATATAACGCTACGCAATCAATAATTGATAAGGTTGTGGCAACAGCGCGACCTGGCGACCATATCCTCGTGATGAGTAATGGCGGTTTTGAGGGTATTCATTTGCGCCTGCTCGGCGCGCTCAAGCAAACTCAGGCACAGGAGATGGTATGAGCGACAAGCGTATAACACTGGCAATTACCGGCGCGTCAGGCGCTCCCTATGCATTGCGCCTGCTAGAGTGTCTGGTTAATGCCGATTTTGACGTATTTGTGTTGATATCGTCTGCGGCCAAAGTGGTCTTCGCCACCGAGGAAGATATTAAAATTCCCTCACGCCCGGATGCAGCGGCTGAATTTTTCACCCAGCGCTTTGGTGCCCGGGAAGGCCAAATTACAGTGTGCGGTAAAGAAGAATGGTTTTCACCTGTCGCATCAGGCTCTGCTGCGCCACGTCGTATGGTTATCTGCCCGTGCTCAACAGGAACACTCTCAGCCATCGCCTGCGGCGCCAGCGATAATTTGATTGAACGCGCCGCAGATGTGGTTTTGAAGGAGCGCGGGCAGTTAGTTATTGTGCCAAGAGAAATGCCACTTTCCTCTATCCATTTGGAAAATATGTTAAAACTGTCACAAATGGGTGTCACAATTATGCCTGCCGCGCCGGGTTTTTATCATCAGCCAACATCTATTGCTGACCTGGTTGATTTTGTAGTGGCGCGAATTCTGGACCACCTGGGGCTCGATCAGTCACTGATTGCCCGCTGGGGATATCAGCCTTCTACGACAAAGGATTAAATAGTACATGACCGTGTCTTTTCGAAAAAAAGCAGTTCTGACGCTGGGTATTGCCAGCAGTGTATTGGTAAGTTTGCCGGCATTTGGCTGGGGCCAGACCGGTCACCGCGTAACCGGCGCCATTGCGCAGCACTACCTGAGCCCGCACGCCGCAGCCGCGGTTGATACATTGCTACCCAATGAAACGCTGGCTGAAGCCTCTACCTATGCCGATGAGATGCGCTCGAACCCCAAACCCTTCTGGCAGAAAGTTTCTCCACCTTTTCATTACGTGACCGTGCCTGAAAAGAAGACCTACGCTGAGGTCGACGCGCCAGAACAAGGCGATGCATATACTGCACTGGAACGGTTTACCAATACACTGAAAAACGATGATGCCAGCCGGGAAGAAAAACAACTGGCGTTGCGCTTTATCGTGCATATTATCGGCGATTTACACCAGCCGTTACATGCCGGTAATGGCACAGATCGCGGCGGCAACGACGTAAAGGTGCGCTTCTTCTGGGAAGATTCCAATCTCCATCGGGTATGGGATTCACAAATGCTGGATCAGCGACAACTGTCGTTTACTGAATGGACACGCTGGTTAAACGCAAAGATTACGCCTGAACAGCTAGCCGAATGGGATACCACGGACCCGCTTGACTGGATTGCGGAAAGTACAGAAATTCGCGATACCGTTTATCCCGAAGATGCTAACGATATGTCGTATGATTACCTGTATAACCACCTGCCCACTGCAAAAGTGCGTCTGCAGCAGGCTGGCGTTAGAATGGCGGCGTATCTGAACGAAGTGTTCGCGCCAGCCAAAAAAGACTAATCGATATCCAGCGGCTCCGGCGATAAGATGACGCCGGTGCTGTCTGCATAAAGGTGATCTTCGGGTAAAAACGTAACCCCACCGAAGTTCACTGGAATGTCCGCATCACCAATACTTTCGTTTTCGGCATTGACCGGAATAGCCGCAATAGCCA
>CAZOYR010000053.1:12464-20264 GCA_964584105.1 uncultured Alteromonas sp. | reverse complement strand
CGGCTTGTTACACAAACAAACAGCCCGTATCTGTCTATGATCCCACAGCGCACCCTGACAAATACTGCGGCGCTTGATGCAGAGCTGGAAGCTGTAACTAAAGCCGGTGGGGAAGGGTTGATGCTGCATCACAAGCAGGCAATGTACGAAAACGGGCGCTCTGCAGCACTACTCAAGATAAAGCGTTACGAGGATGATGAGG
The DNA here is from genome assembly GCA_964584105.1 of uncultured Alteromonas sp. Classification (GTDB taxonomy): domain Bacteria; phylum Pseudomonadota; class Gammaproteobacteria; order Enterobacterales; family Alteromonadaceae; genus Alteromonas. The sequence continues at coordinate 20,062 of CAZOYR010000053.1, read as the reverse complement.
CCAAAGTCATTGCTCATCTGCCGGGCAAAGGAAAGTTTGCCGGCCTGATGGGCGCATTATTGGTGGAAACCCGGCGGGGCGTTCGCTTTAAAATTGGTAGTGGGTTTAGTATGAAGCAGCGGCAGTCTCCACCGCCACCAGGAAGCTGGATCACGTATAAGCATTACGGCTATACCGCACGCGGCATTCCTCGCTTCGCCAGTTTTATGCATATTCGGCCTGACAAGGATATTGAGTAAGCCCCCCGACCAATCCGTATGCTATACGATGGGGTAGCGACTGGTTTATCGCTTTGCCGGAAAATGCAGATAAACACGCAGAGTCTTAAAAATTTGTCACTAGCGATAAGTTGATCGCCTGTAATTTGACCAGCGTAGCAAGTAGCTGATTCGTCTTAAAAATCAATTCATGAGCCGGTGCTTCTTCCGGTGTCGTAAGAATATCAGGCTGAACAGGCACTAAAAAATGGCGCGTTGGGCAAACGTTGGCGGGTGGTCGCAAAAGTCGGTGACTCGCAGGGTATCATTCATATCTATAATTTCTGTGCTCGCATTGCTTTTCGGATGCAGTGACAACGCCGAATCGCAAGGGCAGGGTGCCGGTGCGGGGGCCGGGCAACAGGGTGGTCAGAAACAGGCGATGCCGGTGGGCTTTATTCGCCTTACGCCTGAGAAAATTGACTACACACAAAAGCTACCCGGTAGGGTGGTGTCTTATCGTGTGGCAGAGATACGCCCACAAGTGAGTGGTATTATTCAGGCCCGTTTGTTTGAGGAAGGGTCGCTGGTTGAAGAGGGCGATCAGCTTTATCAGATAGACCCGGAGCGGTATCAGGCTAATCTGGAAAGCGCGCAGGCAGATTTAGAAAGTGCCAGGGCCTCGCAGGCCAATGCTCAGGCACTAGTAAACCGCTTCGATGGCCTGGTTAAAAAAAAGGTATTAAGCGAGCAAGAGTATGACGATGCCAAGACCCAGCTTAAACAGTCGCAGGCGTCGGTCAGCCAGGCCGAAGCGGCAGTAAAAACAGCCAGAATTAATCTCACCTACACCAAGGTGTATGCGCCAATCAGTGGTTTTATCGGCCCCTCAAGAGTGACCAAGGGCGCGCTGGTGACCCAGCAGCAGCAGGAACCGCTGGCTATTATCCGTCAGCTTGATCCGGTGTATGTGGATTTGTCGCAGTCTGTGGGAGATGCACAAAAGCTTAAAGCGCGGCTAATCGAGTCAAGAATTCAGCGAAAGCAAAATACAGATTTTCAGGTAAGTCTGTTTTTCTCCGAGTCAGGGGAGCCTTATCCGCACAAGGGCAGACTGGATGCGACCGATCTTGCCGTGGACGAACAGACCGGGGCGATTCGTATTCGCTCTGTATTTCCCAATCCTGATAGCCAGCTATTGCCCGGGCTGTTTGTGCGGGCATCAATAGAAGATTTAGCCTCATCAAAAGCGTTGGTGGTGCCGCAAAAAAGTGTCCGGATTGGTAATGGCGGGACCAAGCATGTATGGGTGGTAGGCAGTGGCAATAAAGCGCAACAGCGTCAGGTAGAAACCGGCGTAGCCTTTAAAGATAAATGGGTGATCGAAAGTGGGCTCAGCGAGGGCGATCGCGTCATTGTTGAGGGAACGATGAACCTTCAACCGGGGGCACCCATTAAACCCACCGATTTAGCAAACAAGAAAAAGGCCGGCGAGCAGACCCAGCCCAATGGTTCGGCAGATACTGCTGCACAATCCGGCGGGCGCTAAACGATGTTCTCACGATTTTTTATTGCCCGACCTATTTTCACCATTGTTGTTGCGCTGCTGATAGTTGGTGCTGGCATTTTTGGCGTGTTGAGCTTGCCGCTGGAGCAGTACCCGAATATCGCGCCGCCAAAGGTATCCATTTCGGCCAGTTACCCGGGCGCATCGGCCCAAACTCTTGAAAATACGGTTACCCAGGTCATCGAAAAGAACCTCACCGGTATCGATAACCTTCGCTATATTCAATCGCAAAGCTCTTCGGCAGGTACGGCATCCATTACGCTGACCTTTGAGCCGGGCACAGACCCTGATATTGCACAGGTGCAGACACAAAATAAGGTGTCGCAAGCCCAGTCCTCCTTACCACCGGTGGTGCAACAGCTTGGCGTGTCGGTGGAAAAGGCGGGGAGCAGTTATGCTCTTATCGTCGCGTTTTTCTCTAAAAGCGGCAGTATGAGCCGCAACGACATTTCCGATTTTCTGGTTTCGAACCTGGAAGAGCCCTTAAGCCGGGTTAGTGGTGTCGGGCAAATCCAGACATTCGGGCCTGAGCATGCAATGCGTATCTGGCTCGATCCGCACGCCATGAACAACTTTAATATCACCACGCTGGATGTTATCAACGCCATTCAGGAACAAAATGTCCAACTTGCGTCCGGTGAAATAGGCGGCGCGCCGTCGGTTGATGGGCAGCAGTTAAATGCCACTATCACCGCGCAAACACTGCTTTCAAGTCCGCAGGAATTTGAACAAATACTGTTATCGGTCAATAGCGACGGCTCACATGTCACCCTGGGCGATGTATCAAAAGTTGAAATTGGCGCCGAAAGTTACCGGGTAATCGGGCGCTGGAATCGCAAGCCTGCCTCGGGCATTGCGATAGAACTTTCGCCGTCTGCCAATGCGCTGGAAACGATTCAGAACATCAAAGCACGGGTAAAAGACTTTGACAGCATTATCCCGGATGACTTGGAAGTACAGTACCCCATTGATATATCGCCGTTTATCGAAGCCTCAATTCTAAATGTGGTTGAAACATTATGTATCGCCGTGGTGCTGGTGGTTGTGGTGATTTATGTGTTTCTGCAAACCTTTCGCGCCACGCTGGTTCCAGCCGTCGCTATTCCCATCGTGCTATTGGGCACCTTCGCATTCTTACTGATATTCGATTACTCGATAAATGTGCTAACGCTGTTTGCGCTGGTGCTGGCCATTGGCATGCTGGTGGATGACGCCATCGTTGTCACTGAAAATGCCGAGCGAAAGCTGGAGGAAGATGAGACGTTATCGCCCAAAGAAGCGTCACGTCTGGCAATGAAGGAAATTTCTTCGGCGCTGTTAGGCACAACCGTGGTGATTTGGGCGGTATTTCTGCCGATGGCTTTATTCGACGGCTCTGTCGGGGTTATTTACCGTCAGTTTGCTATCACCATTTCAGTCGCCATGGGGCTGTCACTGTTTGTCGCGCTGACATTGTCGCCCACGCTGTGTGCTATTTTCCTTGAGCAGGGTAAAGAAGAAAAGCATACCGGGCCCTTTGGACTGTTTAATCGCGGCTTTAATAAAATGCGTGCCGGTCACGGCAGGGTACTGGAGAACACGCTAAATAATCGGTTCATTCTGCCCATCATCTTTTTCATTGTGATCGCGGTGGCAGTATTCATATTTTTGCGCATTCCCACCTCCTTTTTACCTGAAGAAGACCAGGGCCGCATGTTCACGCTGGTCACCGGCCCGCCGAGTACAACGCTGCAACAGACCCGCGATAAAATTGAAAAGGTGGAAGACTTTTATCTGGATAATACCAATGGTGCTGTGGAAGGGTTATTCACCGCTGCCGGGTTTAGTTTTTCAGGTCAGGCACAGAATGTAGGTATCGCATTTGTGAAGATGAGTGACTGGGAGGCCCGGGGACAGGAGAAAAGTGTCTTTAAGATACAGGAAAAAGCCGCAAAAGCGCTTTCTGGTGTATCCGATGCCATGATTATTCCGCTGATACCGCCGCCGGTAAGCGCACTGGGTAACGCCAGTGGCTTTGAGTTTCAGCTGATTGATAAAGCCGGTCTGGGCCATGAAGCCCTGGTACAGGCGACCAATCAGTTTTTGGGCAAAGCTAATGAGAGCCAGATGCTAACGGCTGTTCGCTTTAACGGGCTGGCAGATAACCCACAATACAATCTGGATGTGGATACAATCAAAGCCCGTGCGCTGGGCGTGCCCGTATCTACCATCAACCAGACGTTAAGTGCCGCGCTGGGTGGTACATATGTCAATGATTTCATTGAGAACGGGCGTATTAAACGTGTTTATGTGCAGGCCGAGGATCAGTACCGGATGCTGCCTGAAGATATTAACGACTGGTATGTAAGAAACGAAAGCGGTGGCATGGTTCAGCTTAAAGAGATAGCCGCTGGTGAATGGACTTACGGCCCGCCCAAGCTGACCCGGTTCAATGGCAGCTCATCGCGGGAAATTCAGGGCTCGACCACACCGGGCATAAGCTCTGGTGAGGCACTACAGGAAGTTGAGCGTATCGCGCAGTTGTTACCTAAGGGTATCGATATCGCCTGGACCGGCTTGTCCTATGAGGAAAAGCAAAGCGGCAGTCAGACCATGCTGCTGTATAGCATTACTGTTATTGCCGTGTTTATGATTCTGGCGGCCCTTTATGAAAGCTGGGCGATACCGCTCTCAATTATGCTGACGGTGCCGTTCGGGATACTGGGCGCCGTGCTGGCCACCTGGCTAACCGGTCAGTCCAACGATGTGTATTTTCAGGTGGGTCTGCTGATGACCATCGGGCTTGCCGCAAAAAATGCCATTCTGATTGTGGAATTTGCTCAACATAATGTGAATGAAGGCATGAGCGCCTTTGATGCCGCACTAACTGCCGCCAAGCAGCGCTTGCGGCCCATTCTGATGACTTCATTGACCTTTATTTTAGGGGTGATGCCGTTGGCCTTTGCCACCGGGCCGGGTTCTGGCGCCCAAAATGCAATCAGTATTGGTGTGTTAGGGGGTATTACTGCCACCACACTCTTCGTGGTCTTTTTCGCGCCATACTTTTTTGTCTGGGTATATCGCGTGTTCTCCAAAGATGAAAAACACACCTGATGGCGTGATATGCGTTCACCTATTGCTGGGCGGGTAATATCACCCGCACCCGCAAACCGCCGTCCTGGCGATTTTGCAGGGCGATTTGCCCGTGATGGGCCTCGGCTATTTCTCTGCATAGAGCCAAACCTAGCCCGCTACCAGCATTTTTGGTCGAGTAAAACGGAATCAGCGCGTTAGACAGCACCGCTTCTGACATGCCCTGACCGCGATCGGTGACATCAATAACGGCGTCCTGCCTGCGCAGTGTCAGAATTACCTCGATGTCGTCCTTGGGTGAAGAGGACTCGTGAGCGTTTTTTATCAGGTTAATAAGAAGCTGTTCAAGCTGTACTTCATCGGCCATCAGTACGCCGCTGCCGTGTTGCTCAAAGTGAAAGGGCCACTGTTGCTGCAGCGTATTTATCAGCGCCACGACATTGATCTTTACCGGCCTGGGCTCGGGCAGTTTTGCGAATTTACCATAGCCCTGAACAAACTCGGTCAGGTGCGCAATACGCTCAGACGTTGTGGCGAATACGCGACTAAGGCGCGGTTCATTGACATTCTCGCTTAAAATTTTGCCGCTGTGCAGCATCGATGAGATGGGGCCAATGGAATTGTTCAGCTCATGGCTGATGATCCTGATCACCTTTTTCCAGACCGCCACCTCCTGACGACTGAGCTCACGGGTCATCGGCTTTAAGATAAAAAGCGTATGGTGCTGGTTATTTAAAAGAATTTCGCCGGTGCTCTGATGCCAGGTTTCAAGCTCATGGCCTTTTCGGCTAAGCGTGAATAAGCCCTCACGTTGCTCGTTCATGGCATCGCTGACACCCACCGGCGCTTGCTGTAATAAGTCCTTTAAGGATGCGCCCTCCAGCCTTGAGGTAGATTGGAAAAAATCCCGCGCCGCATAATTGCTGAAGACCACCTGGTGATGATCGTTTACCAGCAGAATAATTTCAGGCGTGCTTTGCAGAACTTTGTCTAACATCAGCTCGCGTTGGTAAAGCCACTGTTTTTCACTTCGCAGCTTGTTGGCAGCCTCATTGTACAGTGTGCATAACTCACCCAGCGGATCATTGGCATGATAGGTCAGGGTATTCGCAAAATCCCCGTCTTTGAAGTTAAGCAGGCCAATTTTTATGGCATCCAGCGACCGACTCAACCGGCCTACTGCAAGGTGGGTAAGCCAGCAGCTGATAGCCAGTGTCAGCACAAAAAGCGCCAACAGGTAGACAAGGCTCAGTTCAGTCAGCCACCACAACGGTGTAAAACCAATAATTACTGCCAGAATGACAGCCGCATACACAGGGGTGAAGGGCGGGGCGGCGTGTTTCAATAGTCAATTCCAAACTTCTTAAGACGACGATACAAAGACTGCCGGCTTAAACCAAACTGCCGGGCAACATGCGCGATGACACCATTGTGCTGTGCGATACTGCGTTCTAATTCAGCCTTCGAGGGCTCATCGAAGGCCAACGTCTGAGGCTCGCTGGTACCGGTGGCTGGCAAGTGGTGCAACGCAAAGTCCTGCAGCTGAATCTCGCCTTGAGGCCGCAACACAGCAACACGCTTGCAGGCATTTTCAAGCTCACGAACATTACCGGGCCATGAATAGGCCTGTAGTGCGTTAAGCGTTTCCTGGCTGATGTCACGATCGGGCAGAAAATGCGCCAACAACGGAGCGATATCTTCGCTGCGCTCGCGCAGCGCCGGCAGATGCAGTTCAATCACATTAAGGCGATAAAACAGATCTTCGCGAAACTGGCCGTTCGCAATATCCTGCCGCAGGTCTGCATTAGTGGCTGAAATCACCCGCACATTCACTTTTTGCGTAGTGACTGAGCCCAGACGCTCGAACTCGCCGGTCTGTAATACTCTTAGTAACTTCATTTGTCCGGCGGCTGACAGGTTGCCAATTTCATCTAAAAATAATGTGCCGCCATCAGCCGCTTCAAAGCGGCCTATCCGGGCTTTATTTGCGCCGGTGTACGCACCGGCCTCGGCGCCAAACAACTCAGCTTCCATCAGGTCAGGAGGCAGGGCGCCGGCATTTACTTTTATAAAAGGCTTGTTGTGCAGATCAGACGCTGACTGGATGAGCTCTGCAATTTTTTCTTTGCCGCTGCCGTTAGGACCTGTAATCAGTACACTGATATCAGAACGAGCCACTTGCAAAGCCATTTCCACCAGATGCTGCATGGCCGGACTTTGATAAATTAAACCGCTTTGAGACGCGGTAGATTTGGCATTGGTGTATCGGGCTGGATGCTTACCCGGCGTATCCCGTTGTGCTTGCAGTAAGTCTGCAATAATACCCAGTAGCTTTTCGTCGTCCCAGGGTTTTGGGATGTAATCGGCTGCACCGGCCTTCACCAGTGAAATGGCCTGTTCCAGCTCGGTCCAGGCCGTGATCAGTATAATTGGTAAGTCAGGATTAATTTCACGCAGGGCATGAAACAACGAGCACCCCTCCTCACCGGAGGTGGTGTCGGTCGTAAAATTCATATCCTGGATAACCAGTGCTATTTTTTGGTAACTGACCGCCTTTTTCGCCTCAATCGGCGATTGGGCGGTAACAACTTGATAGCCATGAATTTCCAGTAACAGCGACAGCGCTTCCAGCACAGCGTTGTTATCATCAACAAGAAGGATTTTTTCCATCGTTATTATTCTTGTGGGAAGGTGTTACACCAAAATGAAGTGTAACACGTTCCTTATATTTAAATACTGCGGGTAGCAACACTGGGTGATAT
>CAZOYR010000053.1:0-12364 GCA_964584105.1 uncultured Alteromonas sp. | reverse complement strand
CGCACCACAATTTTCTGGTACGACTGCGCCTGGATAAACGGCGTAATAATCACATTATCGGGTGCATCACTTTTCAGCCAGGGGCCTTTCATTTGCTCAACCACCCCGATTATTTTAAACGGCAGATCGCCCATATAAACAATTTTTCCTAAGCCGTCGCCCTCCGGAAAAGCGTCATTTAAAAACGCGCGGCTAACGATTGCGACTTCAGTCAGCTTGCTTCTGTCCTGCGTGACCAGCACCTCGTTGATGTCGAAATTGCGCCCTTCTGCCAGCGTCAAATCAAGTGTGTTGAGCGCGTGCTCATCAGCAAAAAGGTAGGCGGTAGGAATAGTGCGGCTTTTCTGTGGCTCTGGCTTTAACCGCATACTGGTAGAGCTGCCACTGCCGGACAACGGCACAGAGCTGAACAATGCCGCATCAATCACGCCGGGCATATTGCGCAACATTGCTTCGTCCTCTTCAAACTGCTGAGAGATGTCACGGTCTTTTCCAAAGGTCATAACACCAAACGAAAATATGCTGTCTTCCGGGTAACCGGTATCCTGATTTAGATAGGTGATCCGGTCGTTGATGATAAACGCGGCATTGCTGACAATCGCGGTGGTAATGGCGATTTGAATCAACAGAAGTACGGCACCCACCTTAGAGCGTCGCAACGCATTAAAAATTGGTTTAATTTCCAGCATGGGAGGCTCCTATTGGGTTTTCAGGTAAGTGGCAGGTGTCGTACGGCAAACCAGCCACGCCGGATAGACGCCGGCAATAACACAGGCGGTAATGGCAATGATTGGGGCTGAAAACAGCATGGACATATCCATGGTCGCCAGGGACTCATATCTGTCCTGCGTGACGCGAACACCCCAAAGACCGAGTTGCGCAATGGCAATGCCGAGCACGCCGCCGACAAAACCCAGCATCGACACTTCCACAATATGTTGCATAAACACCTGCCATTTACTGGCACCCAGTGCTCTGCGCACGCCTACTTCAGGCGCCCTGCGCATAAATTTAGCCAGTAACAGTCCCAGAATATTGGCCAGACACACCGCCAGGAACATGAAGCTTAATGCCACCAGAATTTGATTATCCTCAGAGACAATCTGCCGGTAATCCAGCCAGGTGTTCACATCGCGCAGTGCAAACTCAAGTGTTTCGCGATTAAAGCGGCCCAGCGCTTGTTGTTGCTGCATGTAGGCCATCAGATCCTCGCGATATTGGGCTACAGCCTGCGCATCATCAAGTTCCACCCAGAACTGCACCCAAAACTGCTCAGACTGCATTTTGTCTTTAAAGCTGTTCACGTTTTCAAATTTCCAGCCCTGGGTATTGCCCCAGGTGTCGATGCTCTGAGCGGGTATGCGCTCAAAAGGCACATACACCTGCTCATGGTCTAAAAACGCACCGTTATTCACATCGTAAAACTTCATGTGGGTGTCCCAGTCCTGTGTGACCCCGACGACCCGATAGCTTATTTCATCCAGAAAGATTTGTTCACCAACAGAGTTAGCGCCACCAAACAGCTTGTCATTGAGTTCCCGGCTGATAACGACGACCGGACTGGCTGACTCAGCCTGCTGTTCGCTCCATGGGCCGCCGTGAATAAACGCCTTATCAAACATGGAGAAAAAGTCGCGGTGAGTAGCCCTGACGCTTTCGATAAACGGACGCAGGTCGCTGTTGTTCATGGTTACCGTCATGCCCGTGCGGATCATGGCGGCTTTATGTTCAGGAAAGGGCAGGTTGTATAAGTTAACCGCGTCTTTATAGGTAAGCTGTAGCGGAATGTTATCAAGTCCCCAGCCTTCCTCACCATCGTCCATGGTTTGTAGCTGAGGGTGAAACAGCTTATCGCTTTTTTGCGGAATCGGGTCGACGGTCATCATGTGATACACCGACAAGCTGGTCATCGTTATACCGATACCAATGGCAATGGCCAGCACCATCAGGATACTTACCAGGGGAGTGCGCCTGAAGCTGCGCCAGCCTAAATCAAGATAATGGGTAAACATGTCAGACTCCCGCCACCTGTCTGGCGGACTCTGGCGCACCCTGATACAGGGTGAAATCAGCCAGCTGCCCATCTACAATCTGGATATTACGCGGCGCGCGACGCGCTAACTCAGCATCGTGTGTCACCATCACAATGGTTGCGCCGTTGCGGTTTATTTCTTCCAGCAATTCCATGACCTGACGCGCCATCAGACTATCCAGGTTGCCTGTCGGCTCATCCGCCAGCAAGAAACGCGGCTCGCCGGCAAGCGCACGGGCAATCGCAACGCGCTGCTGTTGCCCGCCGGATAATTGTTGCGGCAGGTGTTTAGCGCGGCTTGCCAGACCGACCTGTTCAAGGCACTCATTAATACGGCGCTTTCGCTCAGCACTTTTGATCCCGCGATAGCGCAGCGGCACTTCAACATTTTCATAAAGATTCAGGTCGGGGATCAGGTTAAAGCCCTGAAAAATAAATCCGATCTTTTGATTGCGAAGGTCGGCGCGCTGATTATCAGACAATGAGCCAATATCGATGCCATCCAGCGTGTACTGACCGCCCGTATAGGGTTCCAGCATGCCGGCGATATTTAAAAATGTGGTTTTACCGGAGCCTGACGGGCCGGTCACCGCAATAAACTCGCCTTCATCTACCGTGAGGTTAAAATCTCGCAGGGCGTGCGTCTGGACCATTTCTGTCTGATACACTTTACTGACATCATTCATTTTAAGCATGGGACTTCCTTTTATTGTCTTAGCGCAGCAGTACTGAAGGCGCTTGTTGGAATTTTTGATAACCGGACACAATAATCTGTTCGCCGGGTTGCAGGCCGCTCAGAATTTCAACCTCCCGCATACTGGTCACACCGGTTTCAATATCGATGCGGCGGGCGACATCACCGTCGAGCTTGTAAGCCACAAAGCCGCCCGCATCAAGAAAACTGCCACGGCGTACTTTCACCACATCGTTTTTGTTTTCAAGCAGGATGCGGGCACTGATTTGCTGATTCTGGCGAATTTGGGACAACGCATCCTGAGAAAACCGCACCCGCGTGGTCACCTCGCGCTCGGTTACTTCAGGCGAAATGGCTGACAGCGTGCCAATGACTTTTTTAGCACCAATTGTCAGCTCTACATCCATGCCGATCCCGATGTTATTGGCATAGCTTTCCGCGACGTTCACTTCTGCCTCGTAGGCACTTAAATCTACCAGTGTCATTAATGGCTGATTTACCGTGACAACCGATTTGGGCGCGACCAGCAGGTTACCGACCACACCGGTGACGCTGGCCGTTACGGCAAGATTGCTGATTTTTCTTTCAAGTTCTGAAACGACAAACCGTTGCCGGTTAAGTGCGCTTTGGGAAGACTGCAGGGCGAAGGCGAGGGTGTCTTTTGCCAGCTCAACTTCCTGCTCGGCATGTGCCACGTTCAGGCGGGCGCGGGCCAAATCATCCTCTGCCTTTTCAAAGTCGATTTGGCTGATGAGATGGCCTTCAATCGAGGCGTGCGCACGACGGTTCTCACGCTCAGCCGCCTGTAATTCGACTTTTGCCAGATCCAACTGCTTATTAAGCAGTAGCGTCTGACGGCGGGTTTCCAACTTTTGCTGTTCAAATTCACCTTCCAGCCGTAACGCTTCGGATTTTTCCTGCTGCAGATTGTTCTCAAGCTCAGGACTTTTTACCTCAGCCACTACCTGCCCCTCTTTGACAGCGTCGCCGGCACGTACCAGTAATGTCGCCAGGCCTTGTTCCGGGCTGTAAACCTGTGGGGCGTTGGCCGCAACGATTCGACCAGTGGCAGCAATATCACGAACCAGTTCGCCCCGTTTAACCGTAGCTATTTGCAACGACGATTTGTCCACCGATTGCGAGACCGTTTCGGTGCTAATAATGGCATGGGCCGACAATGCGACGGCGATAAGCACAGCTGTACCCAGTACGAACGGTTTTAACCGGCGCTTTTTACTGGTGATCACAGTATCCTGTGCCCGGGTATCCTTAATCACGACCGCTCTCCTTTGTATGAGGCCCGTTCGCTCAGCGTAATAAAAAGTGCCATGGCCAAGACGACCATGGGGGAGAGTAAAAAGTGACCGAGTAACATGGGTATATCCTGATTTGTTACGATTAATCAATCAGATACCAGCTTCATGCCAAAAGTTAACTTTTTGATATATATGTATTTTATAATTTAGATGTGTCCGATGGGCTGTACGCGGACACATTGTGTGTCCGGCGTGGACACGAGCAATTATCACTGTAGATACAGCACATATTCACAAGCCAGATAAACTTTCAGCATACTTACACCCTATAAGGTGTGCGCTGTATTGCGTTACCAGGTTACCGACAGAAAAGAAGGACTGTTTTACTTATGCCGGCCAGATTGCCCGCCACACTGTGTTTTGCAGTATGTACCTCGCTAGTATCTGTAAGCGCCATTGCGCAGCAGGAAGATGAATCCATCGAAAGAATTGTTACCACCGGTAACCGAATCGCCCAGCCATCGCCAGCAGGCATTATTGTCAGCGATGTGGACGAAAACACGCTGGCGCTGGTAGCACCTATGCATATCGAAGAAGTATTAAAGTTTGTTGCCGGCGCTGGCGTGCAGCGGGGCAACGGGCAGGAGTATTTACCAGCATTACGCTCGCAGGTATTTACCGGTGCCGGCGCATGTGGTGGCCTGCTGACTGCTGAAGATGATATTGCGCTGCGCGCCGCCGGTTTTTGCAATATTAATGAACTGTTTGAAGCGCATACCGAGATGGCGCAGCGGATTGAGGTACTTAAAGGGCCGGGCTCAGCGTTATATGGCTCAAATGCCATTCATGGCGTGGTGAATGTTATTACGCCGGATGTCACCCGGGATGCTGGTCTGCTGGGTGTGGATTACGGCTCTTACGGCTATAGCCGCTATAAATTCAGGCATGGCGAAGACTTTGGTACAAGCGGTATTGGTATTAACGCCAGTATTACCCGCGACAGTGGCTACCGGGCAAACGAAAGTGTGCATCAGGAAAAAGTAAACCTGCGCCACCGGTATGAGTTTTCCGATGTCACACTCACCAGCGGCCTGACCTATACAAATCTGGATCAGGATACTGCAGGGTATATAGAAGGGTTCGAAAGTTATAAAAACGAAACGCTGGCGCAGCAAAATGGCGATCCGGACGCGTTTCGTAAAAACCGGGCTTTGCGTATATGGAGCAAAGTGCAATGGTCTATGGATAATGGTGGTTCATTGGTAGTGACTCCTTACTATCGCGACCAGAACATGGATTTTCTGATGCATTTCTTGCCGGGGCAACCTTTAGAGAAAAACGCCCAGCAGGGCGTCGGCGTGCAATCCCTGTATCAGCATGATTTCTCCGGACAATGGCAATTGCAGGCCGGTATTGATGCTGAGTATACCGAAGGCAGCCTGAGCCAGTTTCAGGATGGACCCACTCAGGGGTCAGCCTTTCTGGTCGCCACAGTGCCAGAAGGATTGCATTACGATTATGAGGTCGATGCGACGATGATTGCACCGTTTGCGGCGCTGACCTGGCAACACGACGCCTGGGAAGTCACCGCAGCTGCGCGGTTTGAGTCTATGGAATACGATTATACTAACTATCTGCCGGCAGGCCGTACCCGCGCTGATGGTACAAGCTGTCCGATGGGGGGCTGTCGCTACGCGCGTCCGCCTAGCTCAAGTGATGACTATTCAAATTTTTCACCCAAATTAAGAGCCAGCTACACACTCAATGATAATCTGACTATCTATGGCAATATCGCCCGGGGGTATCGCGCGCCTCAGGCCACAGAACTTTATCGATTACAGCGGGATCAGCAGGTAGCCGATTTGGATTCGGAAACGGTGACCAGTATTGAAGCCGGGCTTAAAGGGCAGTATCAGGGAATGCGATTTACGCTCGCCGCCTACAGCATGGATAAAGAGCATGTCATCTTCCGTGACAGTGACTTTTATACGGTATCTGATGGTGAAACCCGCCATCAGGGCATTGAACTTGAATTTATGCAGCAACTGACAGCCCAATGGGACCTGGCCGTGGCCGCGTCTTATGCCAGTCATACCTACGAGTATGATGAGGTACTGAGCGATATCAATATCAACGGCAACGATATTGATACGGCGCCGGACACGCTGATTAATACCCGGCTGGGCTGGCAGATAACAGAGGCGGCGCGGGTGCAGCTGGAGTGGCAGCACGTGTCTGACTACTACACCGACCCGGAAAACTTACATGCCTACGAAGGGCACGATTTGTTTCACCTGCGTAGCAGCTGGGCACTGACGAACGCGCTGACGTTGTTTGCCAGGGTGAATAATCTCACGGATGAGCGTTATGCCGAGCGCGCGGATTATTCATCATTTTCCGGTGACAGATATTTTCCGGGCCGCCCCAGAAATTATATGCTCAGCGTGCAATACAGTTACTAAACATAAATCTTTGTGTTGTTATGGTCTTACCAGCCGGATTTTGCTAGCGTAGCAAACGGTTTTGGTCAGACATAAGCATCATGCAAATACATACACTGCACGGTTATATTCAGCACATCTTCTTAATTGAGGATGCCGGCGGCCTTTTGTTGCTTGATGGCTGTTCCCGTGCAGATGTCACAATGGTCTGTGATTACATCACTGACACCCTGACCCGCCCCTTATCTGATTTAAAGCTGGTGGTTGTGACGCACATGCATCCGGATCATGCCGGCGGGGCACACAAGCTACGCGAGATGACCGGCGCACAAATCGCCGCGCATCCCAAAGCCGCCAGGTGGTATGCGGGCGTGATGGGACGTGCCGCGCATATTATTGATGTGGCACTGATGTACTGGGTGGCCGAACGATTAGGCAAGGGAAAGCGAATGACCTGGTATTCACCCATTTTGAAGCCGGATATTCTGCTGGATGATACACAATCGCTGCCGCACTTCTCTGACTGGCAGGTGCTGTATACACCGGGGCATACCAATCATGACCTGTCTTTGTTACACACCACGTCGCGAAAGATGTACGTGGCGGACTTGCTGGTAAAAGTAAAAGGGCAGTTGTGCCCGCCTTATCCGGTGTGCCACCCCAATCAATACCGACGCTCGTTAAAACGAGTGGCAGCCTTACATCTCGACACATTATTCTGTGCCCATGTGAAGCCGCTTGAAGCCAACAACATCCCGTTTGATGACATTATTAAAAAGGCCCCGACCCGGCCAAAGAATCATTGGCACTCAACAAAAAATCGGATTGTGAAAAAACTCGGTATAAGTAAATACAAAGCAAATCAGCGTGATAACCATTAACGGTGCAAACTGACATACCGTTTGCGCCATTTTTAGCAGGAAGTTTGTATGGCGCATCGCCCGCTTTTAAAACATATACGTGACCACAGTGTACTGTTCGCCGAACTGGCTACCTACCGGAATCAAACGGTAGAAGGTATGGGACTGTCGGGGTACGAATTTCACAAAACACCCAAATTTTATAGTCCATCCGGACAGCGCCTGACCATTGAGCCGGAGCGTAGCATCATCGTGCCGCAGCTTAGCGTGCTGGAAAATGTACGTGAAAAGCTAAGAGCCCGGATCCCCGGGCTGACTGATGTTATAAACAGCGAAGTTGGCTATCGTTACCCCACAGCTGCACTTGCCGATACCAACGCGCCGTTTATTAAACGACTTCGCTCGGAGTATTTTCACCGGGTAGATGAAGATCGCAGTATCTGCAGGCCCGTCAATCTGTCATTTGGTATTAAAAGCCGGGGCAAGGGAGACGACAGGCAGGAATATGAGGTCTGGATGCCCAATGATGACCCGACACAGGATCCGTTGCCTCTGTTTATCGAACGGTACGGTGAGGATTTGCCGGACGATGTCCGGCATTTTGTGCAGCAGCCCGCTTGTGTTCACGGCTGGATGGGGGTAAAGCGAGCGGCTTTCGAAGCGCTGTATTACAACCCCGCCAAACTGGGCGATATCGTGGTCTGCGTGGCGCTGTCAGTTGATGCCTATAATATTGGCGCAAAACCTGACCTGTCATTGTGTGAGCAACTGGAGAGCTCGATTGCGGTCAGTAATGCTGAACTTGAATGGGAGATTGATGGCTATTATGCGCCTCGCGATGCGTACTTATCCCATGATGAGATTTGGCATGCGATCAATCAGACACTGGAGGTCATCGATGCACCACTTAACGACCTGTACAGCGACGAGATCCTTGATATCAATGAAAGTAAAACAGAGCGAATTCTGTCCACAGTATTAAATCATGGTGCTACCGAGCAGGATATAAAAGGGATGGACCTGCAAGCCTGGGAGTTTATGCAAACCACCAGCGAGCGACGTCAGAAGCCGAATAAGCCGGGGCGCGGCGTAAATTTTCTGGGACGTTTGAATCGATTGTTTTATCAGCCTGAACATCAGTTGCCAGGCATTGAAGCAATGCACGATTTAATCAGTTAACGGTGTGGTGATGAGAGCAGAACAATGCGACATGGAACCCTTGGCGAGAAGGCAGGCATGGCATGCTCACTGAAATAGCGTTAGGTGGCATGCTTTTCAGCCCGCTCATTGTTTATTTGCCCATAGCATTTCTGCTATCTGTGATCACACGCCTGACACTGGTTAAAGCAGGCGTGTATCAAAAGCTATGGCGACCCGCCTGGTGTGAGGTTAGTCTGTTCATCTGCTATCTGGCAGCAGTGGTTTTAATTGCAGGAGGTTAGCCGGCTATGGGCACGGTGATAAGAATTATAGTAACCCTGATAATTGTGGCGCTGGCAGTGCTGGCCGGTCGATGGGTATGGGACAGATATTTGCACGCCCCCTGGACGCGGGATGGCAGAGTACAGGCCCAGATAACCACCATCTCGCCGGATGTATCAGGGTGGGTGACAACATTATCGGTTAGCGATAATCAGAAAGTAGAAAAAGACCAGCTGCTATTTACCATTGATGATGCCCGTTACGAGGCCGCAATCAATGAGCAGCGTGCCGCCCGTGAGGCCAAGGAGCTGGCGTGGCAACTGGCACAGCATGAATACCAGCGTCGTAAAGGGCTGGCACAGGAAAACACCATCAGCCAGGAAGAGCTGGAAATCACCCGCATGAATGCCGAGGCAGCCCGGGCCGAGTACAACCTGGCGAATGCCAAACTCAATACCTTACAACTAAACCTGCAGCGAACGCGGGTTAAAGCCCCGCATGCGGGCACCATTGTGAACCTTGACTTGCGCGAGGGCAATTATGTCAGTCAGGGCAAGCCTGTGCTCTCGCTGGTCAGAAAGGGCTCTTTTTATGTGACCGGCTACTTCGAAGAAACCAAGTTGTCTCTTATCCATGAAGGGCAGCGAGCGACGATACGCCTGATGAGTAATGAGCAGCCTTTGACGGGCAAAGTTGTAAGCATCGGCGAAGCCATTGCTGATACCAATATTCACCGTAATGAACAGTTGCTGCCCAGGGTACAGCAAACTTTTAACTGGGTGCGCCTGGCTCAGCGGGTGCCCGTTGATATTGAGCTGGACCCGGTGCCTGATAATGTCAGGCTGGTGGCGGGCACTACCGCCTCTATTCATTTAAACGAGCAGTAATCATGCAGCTGCCTCTGCTCGCGACAACCTATCTTACGCCTTCAAAAGATAGCGTGATTTTTGCGTTTAAAGGCGTATTGTCGATGGCAATGGCGCTGTATATCTCGTTGTATTTTAATCTGGAAAAACCTTACTGGGCTGTTGTCTCAGCGGTCTTTTTACAGGTCAGGCCCGAGGGCGGGCTGGTGGTGGAAAAAACGGTAAGCCAGATCACCGGCACATTGCTGGGCGGTGTGTTTGGGATGTTTGTGCTCAACTACCTGCACGCGGCACCGGTCCCGGCGATGGGCGTGCTGGCAGCATGGCTGGCGCTTAATTCATCGTTGTCAGCTATGGTCCGGCGCGTTAACTTTATCTACTTTTTTGCCATGGCCAGTGTTACCCCGTGTATCATTGTGCTGCTCACCATGTCGGCGCCGGAACTGGCTACCAATCAGACTATCTTCAGTATTTCACAGGCGCGCATTACCGAGATTATTGTCGGTGCGCTGTGTGCCATGACCGTCAGTCTGTTGGTGTTTCCCAAGCGGCTGAAAACCTCGTTACAAAATCAGGCAAAAACCGTCATAAACCGTACCCTACATTACGTCAATCTTGAGCTGGATCCGGAAGGCTCCCATGAAAGCCGCCATCAATGCATTGATGAAATACTGGAATCGCTGGCCGCACTGAACGATGATTCCAGTGCGGTTGCCTATGAAGGGCCTCAGGGGCCGGGCAGGGCGCGTGCCGCCAGTGTTATCGGCAATAAAACGCTATCGGTGGTTGCCGTTATTCAGATTTTCGGCAGGTTGCAACGCAACCATCCCGAAGTGTTATCAGGTACGCTCAATGAATTGCTTGATGTATTACGCCGCGATTTGAAAAAGATAGCCGACACCTCTGACTATCAAGTCTGTTATGAACTGGCGCAGGCACAGCGCCGCAAGCTTCTTAAAATATCCAAACAAACAGAGACCGTTACGCCTCTTGAAGCCAGGTTGCTGAAAACCGCCCATGAAATGCTCTCTGAGGTCGTACTTATTCTGCGCGCTTATAACACGCTAATAAAGGGGCATGCGTCGGTGCTTAAAGCGCCCGAGCACCGGCCGTATCGCGACCCGCTGATTGGACTGGCAACCGGCCTGCGTACTTTTCTGGTATTTAACTGTGGCGCATTGCTATGGCTTTATACCGGCTCACCGGCTGCAATCATGGTCATGATAATGCCGGTCATTTTCTCAATAATGTTCGCGCGAATGCCACCTGCTGTGGTGAAACAGGCACTTAAACGCATGCTGGCGGGGGTCGCCGTGGCGATACCGGTTGCAATATTTTACGCCCTGAATTTACTGGCACAAAGTAGTGGCGATTATGCCCTACTGATACTTGTGTTAAGTGCGCCATACTTTCTGGGGCTGATGGCTATCTCGCAGCGGGCCACATTGCCTTACGGGCTGGGGTTCTGTATTCCCTTTACGCTGTTGGTACAACCTGCAAATGATATGTCACGACCGCTGTCGGTAGACTATACGCTAAGTGCAGCTATGGCGATTGTGGCAGGGGTTAGTTTGCTTTACTGGATTTTTCGGCTGATTACCGGACCTGGTGTACAAACCATGCAGCGGCGACTTTTACATGCTACCAGGCGCGATCTGCAGCGCCTGATTGAGCAAGACGCGCCAGCACACTGGTATAACGCCCGCATGGGCGACCGGTTACTCAGACTTACCAGCTACGATAAGGAAGCAGCCAGTGATGCCCGGGTGATTACCGACCTGGGCCTGACAGGCCTGAATCTGGGACATACCTCTATCCGTGTTAGAAATCTGGTACAGACTGTCACAGACAAGGATTTATCCGTTATTCTGAAGCACTGGCAATATGTACTGGCTGATACATTCATTGAGGCCGCCAAGGGTAAAACAACGGAACGTTTCAGACAAATGTGCGATTCCGTGTTAGCTCAGGTCCGCCAGGACGCGAATGGCCCGGCCCACCTTACACTTATTGAAGGCATTTTTGACCGGTTGGATCTAACGTTCCAGCGCACTGCCAAAATGGTCCGGGAGAAAAATACTGAAGTGAAAAGTATCTGATCTTAAATGTGACAAAATGGTTATACTTTTCTTACAGTATGATAATAAAGCAATAGGATTTGCACGATGTTTCCCCAGTGGCGTTTCAGCTTTCCGATAACAGTCGTTATCGCCCTTATGGCCTTATCGGACGTAGGTTTTATGTTGGTGCATCTGGCGTTCAAGCTGGATTTTGTTTCTCATCCACATTTTTCGATGACGCGTGATCGCGGCTACGCGGAAGTCTTTCAGTACCTCAAAATATTCTGGATAATTTGTTTGCTGGCCCTGCTGTTTACACGCTACAAGGCGTCCGTAATGCTGGCATGGATATTTATTTTCGGATATATGCTGCTAGATGACTCATTACAGATTCATGAAACCGTTGGTCGCTATCTGGTTGCTAATCTCGATATCCAGCCTGCGTTCAGGTTGCGGGCACAGGATTTCGGTGAATTACTGGTAACCGCTATCGCAGGAACGTTTCTGTTCAGCTTTCTGGCTGTTACTTACTTTAAAGCCAGACCTTACGCCCGGCAGGTGACTCACCGACTGCTTGCCCTGGTAGCAGCCATCGCATTTTTTGGCATCGTCATCGATATGATCCATATGATGGTTCCCTGGGGAAATACATTTTTTGCAATGCTTGAGGATGGCGGCGAAATGCTGATTATGAGCCTCACACTGGGTTACTGCTTTCATCTGTTATTGCAAA
>CAZOYR010000052.1:0-20476 GCA_964584105.1 uncultured Alteromonas sp. | reverse complement strand
TCGTGCAGGCTTTACTGCAATTAACCTATGTGTAGTATCCCAAACCTAAATGTAAGCGCTTGCATTTTGTGTGTGTAACTCTATACTGCCCAACAAACCATTAACAAGTGAAGCAACGGTATTAACTTAGGGTGATAACCTAAGCTTTTGCCACTACAGCACTTTTTACCTAATTATAAGGTTCGTTGTATGAGTCACCAGTCACAGGCAATAGCATCTGATAGGCCCTCGACTTCACAATTCGCATTGTGGGCACTAACATCTTTATTCTTCATGTGGGGTTTCATCACCGCCATGAACGATATTCTTATTCCGCACCTTAAAGCGCTGTTCGCGCTTAGTTATACCAAGGCAATGCTGGTACAATTTTGTTTCTTTGGTGCTTATTTTCTGGTGTCTATTCCCGCCGGTAAACTGGTCAGCCGGGTTGGCTACCAGAAGGGGATTGGTGTTGGTCTGATTACGGCAGCAATTGGCTGTGTCATGTTTATCCCATCTGCTTTCTTAACGCAGTACTGGATGTTTCTGGCATCCTTATTCGTGCTTGCCTCAGGCGTAACCATTTTACAGGTTGCCGCGAACCCACTGGTTACTGTGATGGGTGATCCTGATACTGCGTCCAGCCGGTTAACCATGACACAAGGCTTTAACTCATTAGGTACCACTGTTGCGCCGATTATCGGCGGGATGCTGCTTTTTTCATCCCATGATGCGATGGAAACGCAGGTGCAGGCAGATTCGGTAGTGCTTCCCTATCTGGCGTTAGCAGCTGTGCTGGCCATTATGGCCGCTATAATGGTTAAGATTTCGTTGCCTACACCGCAGCACGATGATGTTGAACTTGCTACCTCTGCTGACAGCTCCGTGCTGAAACATCGTCATCTGGCGCTGGGTGTTGTCGGTCTGTTTACCTATGTGGGCGCCGAAGTTGCTATTGGCAGCTTTTTGGTTAACTACTTAGGCCTTGAAAATGTCATGGGCATGAGTGAGGCTGAGGCGTCTTCATATATTGCATACTACTGGGGCGGGGCCATGGTTGGTCGTTTCATCGGCGCGGTTATTATGCAAAAAATTGATCCGGGCAAACTGTTAGCATTTAACAGCCTGCTGTCGTGTGCACTGATTATCATCTCAGTAGTAAGCGATGGCTCGGTAGCAATGTGGACCATTCTGGCGGTAGGTCTGTGTAACTCTATTATGTTCCCCACTATTTTCAGTCTGGCCCTCAAGGGGCTAGGCAGCCAGGCTGCCCAGGGGTCGGGTATGCTGTGTCTGGCGATCGTAGGCGGTGCGATAGTGCCGTTGGTACAAGGTGCATTAGCCGATACCTTCGGCCTGCAGATATCGTTCCTACTTCCGGTGCTTTGTTACCTGTACATCGCGTTTTATGGCGTGATTGGTTCAATACCGGCAACCAGCAAGGAGTCACATTCATGAAACCAGTCTTTAAACAGTCGCTGAGTCTGATTGCAGCGGCATTAATACTAAGTGGCTGCCAGCAGAAAGAGGCTGATACCACAACCGATTCGGCGGCGAAGGCTGCGGCATCGACAATGCCACCATCTGCTGATGCGAAAGTGCCGGATTACTGGCCTGAGATCACCTTCGAGGTGGAAAACAGTGACGAGGTTGAGGCCAAGGTAGATGCCCTTCTGGCCGACATGACACTGGAGCAGAAAGTTGCGCAGATTATGCAGCCGGAAATCCGTGATGTCACCGTGGAAGATATGCGGAAATACGGTTTTGGTTCATACCTGAACGGCGGCGGATCGTTTCCTGACGGAAACAAACAGGCCTCGCTGGAAGACTGGATAACGCTGGCTGACAAAATGTATGAAGCGTCGGTTGACGATTCACTGGATGGCAGCACAATTCCGACCATGTGGGGAACCGATGCGGTGCACGGTCACAACAATGTGATCGGTGCGACATTGTTCCCGCACAACATTGGTCTGGGCGCAATGCACGAGCCACAGCTCATGAAAGAAATTGCCACAGCCACAGCTAAAGAAGTGCGTGCAACCGGTATTGACTGGATTTTCGCGCCGACAGTTGCAACCGCGCGTGATGACCGGTGGGGACGCACCTATGAGTCATATTCTGAAGATCCGGAAATTGTCGGGCAGTATGCACGTGCCATTGTCAGTGGGCTGCAGGGCGATCTCAGCGATGGCAATATCGATGAAGAACATGTGGTTTCCACCGTTAAACATTTCGTTGGCGACGGTGGTACGGATGGCGGTGATGACCAGGGCAATAATCTGGCAGATGAAGAAACCCTTTATCGCATCCACGCGCAGGGTTATGTTCACGGCCTGAATGCCGGCGCACAGTCTGTTATGGCGTCGTTCAATAGCTGGCATGGTAAGAAAATTCACGGCAGCAAGTACCTGCTGACCAATGTACTAAAAGAAAAAATGGGCTTTGACGGCTTTGTCGTGGGTGACTGGAACGGTCATGGCCAGATCGAAGGCTGTACAAACGAAAGCTGTCCTCAGGCAATTAATGCCGGCCTGGATGTGTACATGGTGCCCACCGATGCGTGGAAGCCGTTATTTGAAAATACCGTCGCGCAGGTTAAAAGCGGCGAGATTTCTCAGGAACGTCTTGATGATGCCGTGCGCCGTGTGCTTCGCGTAAAAATGCGGGTTGGACTGTTTGACCTGCCATCGCCAGCCAACAGAGCATTGTCAGCAAAAGCAGATGTTGTGGGTTCTGATGAACACCGTGCTGTCGCGCGTGAAGCGGTCAGAAAGTCGCTGGTTATGCTGAAAAACCAGGAAAATCTGTTACCACTGTCACCTGATATGAACGTGCTTGTGGCCGGCGACGCCGCCGATAACATTGGTAAGCAATCAGGTGGGTGGACCATTACCTGGCAGGGAACAGGCAATAAAAACAGCGACTTCCCGGGCGCAACGTCTATTTATTCTGGCATTGAGCAAGCCGTTTCTGCAGCCGGTGGTACAGCAACACTTTCAGAAGATGGAAGTTTTGAAGAAAAGCCAGACGCCGCTATCGTGGTTTTTGGTGAAAACCCGTATGCCGAAGGAAATGGTGATTTGTCGAACCTGGAATACCAGCGTGGCGATAAAACCGACCTGGCACTACTGCGTAAGTTAAAATCACAGGGTATTCCCGTGATTTCAGTATTTATTACTGGTCGGCCGCTGTGGACCAATCCTGAAATTAACGCCAGTGATGCATTTGTTGTGGCCTGGTTGCCTGGCTCAGAAGGGCAGGGCGTGGCAGATGTACTGTTCACCGATAAAAACGGTGATATTGACTATCCGATGCAGGGTAAGCTGTCATTCTCATGGCCGGCGAAACCTACGCAAATTGTAAACAAAGATGATGGTCAAAAAGCCCAGTTCGCCTATGGCTACGGTCTGCGTTATGGTGAAGACGACCCCATCACTGCGCCACTTTCCGAAGAAGCGGGCGCAGGTGAAGACCTGGTGCTTGCGCACGATATCTTTGTGCGTGATATTCAAAAGCCATGGCAACTTGAAGTACTTGATGCAGATGGTCAGCATGTTATGACCAGCAACACGATGTCGGTAAAAGGCGCGGATGTTCGCACCACCGATCGTAATGTGCAGGAAGACACGCTTGAGCTGACCTTTAAAGACAAGGCAACAGTGCGTTTTGCCGCTCAGTTCCCGGAAGATTTGCGTGATTATTTATCTGACAGTGCCGCTATTCAGATGGCTGTTCAGCTTTCACAGGCCGACGCTGATGTTAAGGTGAGCATGACGTGTGGTGAAGATTGTGAAGGAAGCGTTGCGTTGCAGGATTTTGCACAGCAGACAACGCAGTGGCAGGACGTTGCCATTCCCACGCAGTGTTTGAAAGACGCCGGCGTAGCCTTCGATGAAGTGTTCTCCGTGCTTGGCTTTAGTGCATCAGCACCGGTAACGCTCAAGGTATCTGACATTCGCATCGAACCGTCTATGCAGGATGTACCAACCTGCCCGTAACAGGCATGTTGTTATTTCGCTAAGACAAAAGCTCCGACAATGTTCGGAGCTTTTTTTTATGGTGTGCATCAATAGGCCTGTAACAGGCAGACTAGCGTGTTGCGCTGATAAGGCAGGCACCTAAACGATTAAAAGCTGCATTCTGCGAGCATATCCGTAAAATACTGCGCCTGAGAATTTCACTGCCCGGGACATAATGCACACTAAACCGTCATCATCAGCCGCCGCAACCGGCTTTCCGTTGTTTTTGTTTTTCGCCATTATGATGGTGGCTGCAAATCTGCGCGCACCCTTTACCGGTGTGGCACCACTGCTGACAGACCTACAAAACAGCTTATCCATTAATGCCAGTACCGCTGGCCTGATGATCACCTTTCCCCTGATTGTCTTTATGGTGGTGTCGCCGGTTATTCCGCGCTTGTCCAGGCGTTACGGCATGGAGAGGATGTTGCTCGCAGCATTAGTGCTCATCGGTGTGGGGATAGCGATGCGCTCAGTAGGCGGCTTATTCTGGCTATTTAGCGGGACTGTTGTTATTGGCGCGGGCATCGCTGCCGGAAATGTGCTGCTTCCGGGTGTGGTGAAGTCCCGCTTTCCTAATCATATTGCACTGCTGACTTCCGCTTATGTGCTGGCAATGGGGATTATGGCGGCGCTGTGGTCGGCGCTTGTCATCCCCATTGCTAATGCGTCATGGGGGAACTGGCAAATAGCGCTGGTAGCGATGATTATCATGCCGGTCATTTCAGGCATATTGTGGCTTACTCAGCTCAAGGGAACCCGCAAGCCGGATGCGGGCACTAATAAAGCACCTGGCCGATCAATCTTCAGGTCATTGCTTACCTGGCAGGTGTGTGGCTTTTTTGCCTGTAACTCGTTTTTATATTACGCGGTAGTAAGCTGGTTGCCCGCTGTAGTGGGCGAAGCGGGCTTTAGCGATGCGCAGGCCGGATCGATCCACGGTGTGTTTCAGTTTGCCGGTGCGCTGCCTGGTCTGGTAATTGTGCCGGCAATGGCAAGACTGTCTGATCAGCGCGGATTAAGTGCCAGTATGACCGCGGTAAACCTGGCTGGATTCGCCGGTATTATGATGCTGCCGTCTCTGGCATACCTGTGGGCGGCGCTGCTGGGATTTGGAATCGGAGCGAACTTTATTCTGGCGCTGTCATTTTTAGGCTTACGGGCACGCAACGGCGACCAGGCCGCATCTTTATCCAGTGCAGCGCAAACGCTGGGGTATTGCATTGCTGCTACCGGCCCCCTGCTACTTGGTGCGATTTATGATGCACTGGGAGAGTGGCAACTGGCGTTGTGGGTTTGTGTCTTTTTCAGTATCGCCCAGGCGCTTTTAGGTACACGCGTAGGAAGAAATGTACTGTTGCCTGCCGACACCGCCGTAAGCTGACCAGGTTCATTTGAGCAGGGCAGGGATGAACCTGCCCGTGCTTGTCAGAGTATCTGTTCTATCCACTTTTAACTGCTGCGTACATAACGATGCGGCATGCTGTCTGGTAGTCATTTGAACTTTCGATACGACATTAACGGCCTGCGGGCTATTGCGGTTATTGCCGTTGTTATTTTTCATTTTGATCCATCCTGGCTGCCAGGTGGTTTTGCCGGGGTCGATGTCTTTTTCGTTATCTCCGGTTTTCTGATGACCAGCATCATTTTTCGCGGCCTGGATCAGTCAACTTTCAATCTGATTAAATTCTACATTGCCAGAGCGAACCGCATCGTGCCAGCTCTGGCAGCATTATGCCTGGCGGTGTTAGTGGCCGGCTGGTTTATACTTTTCCCTGCAGAATATGAAGCGTTAGGTAAGCACGCAGCCAGTAGTATTGCTTTTATCTCCAACTTTATTTACTGGCAGGAAGCGGGCTATTTTGATGCCGCTTCTCACGAAAAGTGGCTGCTGCATACCTGGTCGCTGGCGGTAGAGTGGCAGTTTTATCTGCTTTACCCGCTCATATTGTTAGCGCTTAAACCCCTGCTGGGAGTAACTAAGCTGCGCCACGCGGTATTAGTACTCACATTGGCTTTCCTGGTGTTCAGTCTTGCCACATCAGCGCTGTGGCCAAGCGCCTCGTATTATTTACTGGCAACCCGTTCCTGGGAGCTGCTGGCCGGTGGGCTGGTGTTTCTATACCCGGTATCGCTGCGTGAAAGTCAGGCGCGCGTGGTCGCCTGGATTGGCATCCTGCTTATCGGGCTGGCGTATGCAATTGTTGATGCAACCTATCCCTGGCCCGGTATGCTGGCCATACTTCCTGTGCTGGGTACCGCAATGGTCATCATGGCGAGCGTGCAAAATAGCTGGCTGACCAACAACTGGCTGTTTCAGCCTTTGGGTCGGTGGTCGTACTCTATTTATCTGTGGCACTGGCCATTAGTGGTATTTGGTTATCGTTACAATATTGAACACTGGTGGGTAGCCGGTATTGCACTGTCTGTATTGTTTGGCTTTCTGAGTTACCGTTTCATTGAAAATATCCGCTGGCAGCGCATCGAGTCGCTTACTGCTATCTGGCGTGCCAAACCTGTGTGGGTTGGCGCACTGGCGCTGGTAGCAGGGTTGACAATAATGACACAGCAAGGGTTAAGCGAGCGCTTTACGCCAAAGATGCAGACGTTGCTCTCATCGATGAGCCCGAGTCCTTATCGTGATAAGTGTCATATTGACGAATACGACGCGCCGGACAATGCCTGTGAATACGAAAATAGCAATGTGACCTGGGCAGTATTCGGCGACAGTCATAGTGTAGAGCTTGCCTACGCACTTGCCGACCGCCTTAGGCCGCAAAACCAGGGCATCAAGCACTACACTTTTTCAGGCTGTGCCCCGTCTCTGTTGCAGGAGAATGGCACCAGCCGCTGCACCCGATGGTACAAAGAGGCGGTAGCCGATATTATCAGTGATGAAAGAATCGATAGTGTGCTTATTAATCATCGCTATTCGTGGGCGCTGTTTGGTGATCATGTGCCTGATTATCCGGCCGTGCCACAGGACGCTGACCCTGAGCGCACAGCGCGAATTCTGCGCTCGTTTGATGCAGCAGTTAAGGAACTGGCCAGCCAGAAGTCGCAGGTTATTATTATGTATCCGGTCCCGGAGATAGCCCGTACTGTGCCCTTACTGGTAGCCTCTGGCTACTTGTTCGACGACAACACCGAGCAAATCGTCGGGGCGACGAGAGCGTATTACGAAAAGCGTAATGCGGTCATTCTTGCGCACCTCGAAAACGCTTCGTATCCGGACAATGTAAAAGTGATTCGTCCGGCTGATACCTGGTGTGATGAGTCTAAGTGTTACGCGGTTAAAGGCGGTAAATCACTTTATTTTGATAGCAACCATCCGTCTGTGTACGGGGCGCAGGCACTGATATCACTGATGCCTCAGGCGTGGTTCTCATCATCGGGTTTAAATGCCGGGGCGTTGTAGAAGCGACTGTCAGCCTCCACATGCTGATTAACAACACTGTTAGCGCCGATGATCGCAGCGCTGCCAATATGGCAGTGGGGAAGCAGCAATGAATTAGCGCCAACCCACGCCCCATCCTCAATAATGACCGGGCCCGGTGATGTTGCATAGCCTGCCACCGGGCCGCTACTGATTATCACATTGGGGCCAATGAAGACCCCTTTCCCAATCACAATCCCCTGATCACCCAGCAATGCACAATTATGGTTGAAAAACGAACCTTCACCGACTCTGACCTGCTCAGGGTATTCACAAAAAAAGTCAGGCTCGATGAAAAACGTGGCAGGATCAGCAAATAAGCGACGATATACACCGCTGCCCCTGTATGCGCCAGTCTGTGTGATGTCCCGTTCAAGCTTGCGGTGCAACTCAACAGCCTGCTGATTGTGGCTCACCGCCCGAAAATACTGGATATCGCCGTGCCGACGTTCTGGTTGCGCTGGTGCGTGGCTTTGATTATGGTGCATGACGAATTATCCGAATAGATCGATATATTAATGTCTGACAGGGAAATTGTGCTGGTGCGTCATGGACGTCCGGCGTCTGAAAATAACGACAGGTTATCCAGCAGTGGCTTTGCCCGCTGGGTAAAAAACTATAACCGTTGTGACTTGCATCCTGAAAGTCAGCCGCATTGTCAGCGTGATTTCAGTAATCACTATAGCATTTCCAGTGCGCTGCAACGTGCGAAATTGTCGGCGCAGCGCTATACCGGTCAGCCGGTCACAGAATCTGATGCGGTATTTAACGAAATGGACATTCCCCGCTACAGACTGCCATTTACGCTCAACGCCTGGACATGGGTCTACCTGAACCGCGCGATGTGGATTGCTGGCCGGCGTGGTCCCTTCGAATCTTTTTCTCAGGCCAGACGCAGAATAGAAAAGGCATGTGATTTGCTAGTTGAGAGAGCTGCAAATCACCATAACGTAGTCCTCTTTGCTCATGCTATGACCAACCGCTTTTTATGTCGCTACCTGGTGCGTCGCGGCTGGCAGATTATCGAGAAAGATCATCGCTACTGGGGCGTTATTGTTCTGCGTAAACCGGCGTGTCGAGACTAAAGTATGCGGTGCGATGACATAGTATTAAACTTATGTGCCAGTAACGCCGATACATAGCCTACTATAGCTGATAGAGTGAAGTTGCCATTGGTAAATAACAGACAATACGCAATCGCCGGTGCGCGTGGTGGTGTGCAGTTAAATGTGATCATTGCCATCGTTTTTGCTTCGGTGCTGGCAGGGCTAATCTGGTATTTCGATCAGTCAGACCCGGGGTTTCATCGTCAGGCACTGAAAAAAATGGCGACACGCCTGCAACACAATGCCGGCTATGCGCACTTTCAGTGGAAGTCAGAAAAGCAACCACCACGTATAATGATGGTGCATTATGATGCGCAGGACAAAGAAAAATCCAGGCGCCCACTGGCTATGGCGAGCTTCGGTTATCCCAGAGTGGCTGACGAAGAGGATGCCTGCGATACGTTGTGGTTGCAGCTTCTGGATGCGCCATTGGAAGTAGAAGGATTCAGAGTGAAAGGGCGATATGTACGCGGCGATTTGGAAAATGGTGAGGCCGTGAACGCATATTGTCGATTTTCTATTAGCTCTGGTGACCGGTTTGATTATATTATTCGCACCGGAAAAATTGACTGGTAGCCGTGGTTTTACCCGTGTGGTAAAAGATAACAAAAATACGGGCCGGTCCTATTTTGCTTGCTGTCTGGAAAGGTAAGTTGTCACTAGCCTGCGACGAAGCAAAATTAATGGGGAAAAAGGCGTGTTGAGAGTGGTCTTGACTTGCCCAAACCACCCCCCGTTGTTAAAGTGTGGTGATAATTAACGACGTCTTTGCTGGTGCGTACTCACCTCACCTGTCACCACGGCCAGCGTACAGTTACAGGAATTTGTATTTCATGTTTAAAAAGCTTCGGGGCATGTTTTCTAATGATTTGTCCATCGACCTCGGAACAGCTAATACGCTGATCTATGTGAAAGATCAGGGCATAGTGTTAAACGAACCCTCAGTTGTTGCTATTCGTCAGGAACGCGCCGGTGGTCCGAAAAGTGTGGCCGCAGTGGGTGCAGAAGCCAAGCGCATGCTGGGTCGTACACCTGGTAATATTCGCGCTATCCGCCCTATGAAAGACGGGGTTATTGCAGACTTCTTTGTTACAGAGAAAATGCTTCAGCACTTTATCAAACAGGTCCATGACAATAACTTTTTGCGTCCCAGCCCTCGTGTGCTGGTCTGTGTACCGTGTGGTTCAACACAGGTAGAGCGTCGTGCAATTCGTGAATCTGCACTGGGTGCAGGCGCACGTGAAGTTTACCTGATAGACGAGCCAATGGCAGCGGCGATAGGCGCGGGTCTGCCGGTATCAGAAGCGACCGGCTCTATGGTTGTTGATATCGGTGGCGGTACCACAGAAGTTGCTATCATCTCCTTAAACGGTGTGGTGTATTCCTCATCGGTGCGTATCGGTGGTGATAAATTCGATGAAGCGATTATCAACTACGTACGCCGTAACTTCGGCTCTTTGATTGGTGAAGCGACGGCTGAGCGTATCAAGCATGAGATTGGTGCAGCATACCCTGGCGAGGAAGTGCGAGAGATCGAAGTGCGCGGTCGTAATCTGGCAGAAGGTGTACCTCGCGGCTTCACGCTTAACTCCAACGAAATTTTAGAAGCCTTGCAAGAGCCGCTCACTGGTATCGTATCTGCGGTAATGGTTGCACTGGAGCAGTCTCCACCTGAGCTGGCATCAGACATCTCAGAGCGCGGCATGGTGCTTACCGGTGGTGGCGCGTTACTTAAAGATCTTGACCGCCTGTTGATGGAAGAAACCGGTATTCCGGTGGTGATTGCTGATGACCCGCTTACCTGCGTCGCGCGCGGTGGTGGTAAAGCCTTTGACATGATCGACCTCCACGGCGGCGATCTTTTCACTTACGAATAATATCGGGCAGGCAGCAATCACGCTGCCTGTTGGTTCTTAATGGATACCATATTTACCCGCGGCCCATCGCTGAACAACCGACTTGCGCTTGCCATAGCCTTGTCGGTTTTGTTGATCTTTGCAGACCACAAACTTGATGCCTTTCAGTCAACCCGGGTGTACCTGAACTCAATCATGAGCCCGCTGCAGTACATTGCAAACCTGCCTAAAGTGTTGCTCAACGAAAGCGCACAGCGGCTGACATCACACCAGGCTCTGCTGGCCGACAACGAGCGCCTGACTAACCAGAACCTAAAAATGAGCGAGCAACTGCAGCGCTTTAATGTGTTGCAGGCTGAAAATGCTGAGCTGAGAAAATTGCTGGATGTGCCGGTAAAACCGCAGGTTCGCAAGATGGTCGCCGAGCTGATGGCCGTGGATAATAATCCGTTTAGCCAGCAAATCATGATCAATAAAGGGGCGCTGGACGGTGTTTATCTGTCACAGTCGGTTTTAGATGATCGCGGTATTGTTGGGCAGGTAATGGAAGTAGGCACGACGAACAGCCGTGTGGTGCTGATTTCTGATGTTACTCACGCCATTCCTGTTCGTTCACTGCGTAACAATATTCGCTTTGTGGCAACCGGTAACGGCGCATTCGATGAGCTGTTTTTAGAGCATGTTCCCCATAGTGTGGATGTGCAGGAAGGCGATATGCTGGTGTCATCAGGTTTGGGCGAGGTCTTCCCTGAAGGCTATCCGGTGGCGCGGGTATCATCCGTTGTACACGATGAGGGGCGGCCTTTTGCCACCGTCACCGCACAACCGCTGGCCAGACTTGATCGTCTGAAGCATTTGTTGCTGCTATGGCCGCAGCAGCGCTCTGATACTGATACAGAGCAGCAGGCGCAGGAACCACAAAGTGCTGCCACGCAGCAGGGAGAGTAGTCAGAATTATGTTGCGGGCCCGCCACTACGTTATCGCATCAACCATTCTTGTAGCACTGGTGTTGCAAATTATGCCGCTGCCTATTCAGGCTGATTTGTACAGACCTGATTGGGTATTGATTGTACTGGCATACTGGACAATGGCGCTGCCGCACAGGGTGAATGTTGGCGTGGCATTTTTGGCCGGACTGGCTATGGATATTCTGTTAGGGACGGCACTGGGGATACACAGTTTCGCGTTAAGTGCCTCGGTATACGTGCTGGCCGCTAATTATCAGCGTCTGCGCAATTACTCGGTATGGCAACAGGCCATCATAATAGGGTTGCTTTGCTCGTTGTATCATTTAGTGTTGTTCTGGTTACAGCATTTGCTGACCGATATCCCGTTTCAGTTTGCCTATTTATGGCCGATTTTCAGCTCAATGATATTGTGGCCGTGGATTTTCTGGCTACTCAGAAAGCTACGCCGACAGTTAACCATCACCTGACCGCAGGCTTCTTCACATGACGCTTATCCTTGCATCTGCTTCTCCTCGCCGTACCGCACTGTTACATCAAATGGGATTTGCCCACACGCAAATGCCGGTAGACATCGACGAGTCTCCCAAAGCGGATGAAAAGCCTGAAATACTGGTTGAAAGGTTGGCGGCTGAAAAAGCGTTAACGGCGTATCAACGTTTAAACGATGAACAAAAACGTAATGCCATCATTCTCGCGTCAGATACGTTAATTGCCTTTGAGGGAGAGAGCCTGGGAAAGCCCGCCGATGAAGCAGACTGTGTTGCCATGCTACAACGACTCTCCGATCAGGTGCACGAGGTACTGACTTCTATCAGCGTGCTGGATGCGAAGCGTCAGGTGACGCGGACAATTACCACCGAGGTGCAGTTTGCCCCGGTGAGTGAGGCGCAGTGTCGTAAATACTGGGCTACTGGTGAACCGGCAGATAAAGCCGGCAGTTATGCGATTCAGGGAATAGGTGGCCAGTTTGTAAAATCTGTTAAAGGTAGTGTTAGTGCAGTGATTGGTCTGCCATTATATGAAACACGATGCCTGTTAAACGAATTCGGGGTGGATGCATGAGTGGTGAGTTGCTGATAAATGTCACACCTTCAGAGTCGCGTGTGGCTTTGATTGAAAATGGCATATTGCAGGAAATACATGTAGAGCGTCATACCAAAAAAGGCCTGGTAGGCAATATGTACCGCGGCAAGGTCAGTCGGGTATTGCCGGGCATGCAGGCGGCATTTGTTGATATCGGTCTGGAAAAAGCGGCATTTTTGCACGCATCCGATATTGTTCTTCACAACGAGATTGTGGGCGAGGTGACGGCCAGTCATATTCAAAAGCAGGATATCCGCGAACTGGTGCGTGAAGGGCAGGAAATAGTGGTGCAGGTGGTTAAAGATCCTATCGGCACTAAAGGCGCACGCCTGACCACCGATATAACCATTCCCTCACGGTATCTGGTATTCATGCCCAGTGTGACCCATGTGGGCGTCTCTCAGCGCATTGAAGATGAGAATGAGCGTGAGCGTCTGAAAACGCTGATGGAAGAATTTTGTGATGATGATGGTGGCTTTATTCTGCGCACCGCGGCAGAAGGGGTAAGCAAGACTGAGCTTTCTCAGGATGCGGCATTCTTGCGTCGGTTGTGGAACAAAATTCAGCAGCGGATGAAAAAGAAAAAGTCGAATGTACTTTATGAAGACCTGCCACTGGCAAGACGGGTCATCCGCGACTTTGTGGGCACCGAACTGGACCGCATTCGCATTGACTCAAAACTGTCCTTTCACGAGCTTGAAGAATTTACCAAAGAGTATGTGCCTGAGTTAAGCAACAAGCTGGATTACTACCGCGGCGATCGGCCCATCTTCGATTTGTATGATGTTGAAAACGAGGTCCAGCGCGCGCTTGAGCGCAGAGTCGATTTGAAATCCGGTGGCTACCTGATCATCGATCAGACTGAGGCCATGACAACCATCGATATAAACACCGGTGCGTTTGTTGGTCACAGAAACCTCGAAGAAACTATTTTTAATACTAATATTGAAGCTACGCTGGCAATAGCCCGACAATTACGACTGCGCAATCTAGGCGGTATGATTCTTATCGACTTTATCGATATGACTGAACCTGACCATAAACGACGGGTCTTACATAGTCTGGAAGTGGCGACCAGTAAAGATCGCGCCAAAATTAATATTCACGGCTTTACCGCCCTGGGCCTGATTGAAATGACCCGCAAGCGTACCCGTGAAAGTCTGGAGCATGTGTTATGTGGTGACTGCCCGGTCTGTAAAGGGCGCGGGACCATGAAAACCATAGAGACGATCTGCTTTGAAATCATGCGCGAAATCGTCAGGGTAAATCGGGCATATGATGCCGATAAGTTCGTGGTTTATGCCTCTCCGCATGTTGCCGAAGCGCTTTTAGGTGAAGAATCGCACATGCTGGCCGAGCTGGAAGTGTTTGTTTCCAAACAAATTAAGGTGCAGACCGAGCCGCTTTACAATCAGGACAAATATGACGTTGTCATGATGTAGTCAGTCTGTGACCGGCACCGAATGTCAGTCCTTTAGCAGTAAGTGAAAAAGTCGCGTGGGAAAGAAAAGAGAAATAGCAGGTAAAGCCGTCATCTGGACGGCAAAAAAGCTATGGCTGGGACTGGCGGTGTTTCTGGTGCTTTTTGCTGTGCTGCTCAGTGTGCTGCGCTATTCATTACCTTATTTGGATAATAAAAAGCCGCTGCTGGAAGAATATATCAATCAGCAGTATGGTGTGGCGCTTTCCATCGGTACGCTTAAAGCCGACTGGCTGCAAAGCGGTCCGAGTATTGTGCTTGAAGATGTCAGGCTTCAGAGCAACGCACAATCACCTATAGCGCTTAACGTCGATAATATCGATATTGAGCTCAATTTCTGGCAATCCCTTTCCACTGCGCAACTTTCATCCAAACAGTTTAATCTTGATGGTGTCGCCCTTACCGTAGACACCACGCGTTTGAGCAATGATGAAGAGCAGGAACAATTTCCCGTCGTGGACGCTCTTCATGATTTATTTCTTGAGCAGCTTGAGCGATTTTCGCTGCGTAACGGTGTGGTGACTTTAGTTAAGCCGGACACTGAACAAGTCATAGAAATAAGCGAATTGTCCTGGTTAAACCGTGATGGTCAGCATCGCGGGGCCGGTGCATTTCGCGTTCAAGAGCTGGCCAGCAATGCCGCTACCTTTTTGATTGACCTTGATGGCGGTAAGGACAATCTACGTGGCATCCTT
This sequence comes from uncultured Alteromonas sp., assembly GCA_964584105.1. GTDB lineage: Bacteria > Pseudomonadota > Gammaproteobacteria > Enterobacterales > Alteromonadaceae > Alteromonas. The sequence goes on along the minus strand of CAZOYR010000052.1, from coordinate 5,850 downwards.
TACGCACAGGCTGAAGATGTCGATATTTCGCCGTGGGTAAGTGGCAAGCTACAAACCCGCCGGCCGCTTAAAGAAAGCCGGGCCAATCTGGAAGCCTGGGCCGAGGTGGAAAACAGTAAAATAAGCGCGGTGTTCACACAAATACACGACAGCCGCCTGACCTGGGGCGGCCAGGACAATGTCACGGTGAGTACCGGTATTCAGGGCGGCAGTTTTCAGGCGTTGCCTAAGAATAATAACTGGTATTTTCGTGTCGATCAGTTAGAGGTGGTGTCGAATAATCAGCGCCTGGTTACTAACCTGGTAGGGCGATGGTCACCCGATAACGGCTTGTCAATCAATACGGTAAAGCCCACACCGGTTAGTCCGTTTCTCGTATTACTGCCCTTATTTACCGATGATACTGCCGATGATGACGTCAGAGAGTTTGCGCCCACGGGTCAGCTGGCCACCTTGCAGATGAATGCGGACGAAAGCGGGCTGGCAGTCACCGCAAAGTTACTCGGAGTCAGCTGGCAACAGCACAACGGGATCCCCGGGCTGCAAAAGCTCGATATTGATATTAACTGGAATAACACGCAAGGCGCTGTGCGTGTGCAAAGCCGCGATGCGATGCTGCTTACTGACACCCTCTTACCAGACAACATTGGTCTCAATCAGCTCAATGCTAATATCTATATTTATCCGCTAGAAGCAAACGGGCAGCAGAACTGGTTACTTAGTTATGACGATTTGGTGCTTGATACCTCGGTGGCAAGACTTACGCAAAGTCTGCGACTAAATCTTACCAGCGCTGATTTGAGTCTGTTTACCACCGTCAGTGACTTGCCGGTAACTAATGCCAAAAAGCTCTTTCCGGCTACGCTGATGGGTGAAAACACCACTGCATATCTGAATCGCGCGCTAACCGGCGTTGGCGACGTTTCAGACACCCGAATTTTATGGCACGGAAACCCCGGCGATTTTCCATTTGATAATAATACCGGTATTTTTCAGGCCTATACGTCATTACATAACGCGGATTTTGCATTTTCAGATGCCTGGCCGGCCCTCAATGATATGAACATGGCGCTGCAGTTTGAAAATGACGGGCTCACGATGAATGCGCCAGACGCTACGCTGGCCGATATCAAACTTAACGATGTAACGGCCACGATTATCCCGCTGACCGGTTCCGCTGATTTGAACATTGCCGCTGGTGGTGAAGGGACGGGTGAGCAACTAGCCGCGTTGATGACGCAAAGCTCGCTATCAGCATCTTTGGGCAATGTATTATCCAACGAGGTGCAAATCAGCGGCCCGATCAGTACTGATCTGACACTCACCATTCCGTTGAACAGTGCGAAGGTGGTTGCCAGGGGCACCGCCAGTTTAAATAGTAATGTGGTAACACTGCCGCGACTGAAAATGACGTTAAATGACGCCCGTGGAAAAATCGCTTTTCTGAATGAAAACATCAGTAGCGAGTCCTTGCAGGCTTCATTGTTAGGGCAGCCTGTGTCGCTGGCTGTTTCGGGTGGAAACATTGAAGATGGCTATGGTGTTGATATCGGCGCCAACGGGGAATGGGATATAGCTGCACTTTCCAGCCGCTTCAGTGACACGCTTAGTCGCTATCTGAGCGGTACCAGCGACTGGCAGGCCAATGTATCGGTGCAGCTTCCTGAAGATGGTTTTTCCTACAACGCCAGCATTACCTCAACCCTTGAAAATACGCAATCTGCTTTACCCGCGCCGTTCGATAAACCCGCTGATACTGTCAAGCGACTTGCTATTTCCAGTGTAGGTGATCAGAAAGCCTCAACCATTAAAGCGTTGTTAGGTGACAATGTCGCTTTCGATGGCATATTACCGCATCAGGAAATGCAGTTTTCCCGCGCACACCTGGCACTGGGAAAAAGTGATTTTACCGGTCGCGGTATTGGTCTAAGTGTGTCGGCGAATTTGCCACGTATTGATGCCGGAAGCTGGTATACAGTTATCGATGAGCTTATCGGACAACAACAGGAAGGAGACGATGAGCAGCCAGCGCTTTTTACTGTTCCCCAGCGTCTTTTTATTAACACTGACGAGCTTATTGTTGCCGGGCAAACTCTAACTAATGTCGATATCACTGCAAAACAAAACAGTAACAACTGGTTGCTGGATATCGATACGAAGCAGGCGCGGGCAAATGTCAGCATTTATGAAGACTTCTTGAAACGAGGCATTCGGGTTGAAGCGGATTATATAAATCTGCCCACCTGGACTGCATCTGATTCGGCAGAAGCGTCGCCGGCAGTTAAATGGTCTGCCGAGACCTTGCCCCCGGTGTATGCATTCTGTCAGCAGTGCACATTGCTGGGTAATGCGTTAGGGCAGGTCACCCTGGACGTGGTGCGCGGCGACAACGGTATGGTGATTCGTCAATTAAGCACCAGTAATAAGCATACGCAGGTTAATGCCAGTGGTAACTGGAATACACAGACACACGCCACCACCCTGACCGGAACACTCAAGAGTGATGATGTGGGGCGAATGCTGCAGGACCTGAACGTTAACTCAGGGATAAAGGATTCCGCGGCTTCGATTGAGTTTACCCTTGGGTGGCCAGACTCTCCCATGGACTTTGCGGTAGAGCAGCTAAACGGCGATATAAGCTGGCGACTGACCGACGGGTATTTAAGTGAGCTCAGTGATAAAGGCTCTCGCATCTTTACCTTATTCAGCCTGAACTCTCTGGTGCGTAAGCTCAGCCTGGATTTCAGAGATGTGTTTGCCAAAGGCTTTTTCTATGATGACATGAGCGGCACGCTATCAATTGCTGATGGCAGAGCGACAACAGACGATACCGTTATTGATGGCGGTGCAGGGGAAATCACTATCAAAGGGGTGACCAATCTTGCGGCTCAAAAATTAAATTATGATGTGTCGTTCACACCTAATGTGACCGGTAACCTGCCGGTTCTGGTGTATTTTCTTGCGTCTCCGCCTACCGCGCTCGCTGCGCTGGCCATTGATCAGGTGTTGACGTCAGCCAAAGTAATCTCCAATGTTAATTACAAGGTAAGAGGTACCTGGGACAATCCTGAATTCACCGAGGTAGGGCGAGACAGTAAAGAAGTGACGCTGCCGGCAAGACAGAAAAACGACAAGGAAAAACCGGCGCCACTGTCAAAACCTGACCTGGAAAGACTCAATCTGGAGGTACAAGATGGTTAATCTGGTCGCCGTTCAAATGACAAGTCAGCCTGATATTGACGAAAACCTGGCGTATGTCGAAAAACAGCTGGATGCGCTGGATACCAGCGAGCCTACGCTGGTGGTATTACCGGAATGCTTTGCGCGCTTTGGTACCCGCGATCGGCAATTGCTTGATGTGGCAGAGGAGCGCTATACCGGCAAAATCGGCCAGGCCATGCAGGATATGGCTAAAAAATACGGTGTCTATCTGGTAACCGGCACTTTCCCGCTGGTATCTGAGGACCCGGACAAATTTACTGCGTCTTGTCTTTTAGTCGGGCCGGATGGCAATGTCATCGATGAATACAAGAAAATTCATATGTTTGATGTCGCCATTGAGGATAATACCGGCAGTTACCAGGAATCTAAATATACGCAGGCCGGTGATCGGGTAGTGGTTTGCGACACGCCAATAGGGCGAATCGGGTTGGCAGTGTGTTATGATGTACGCTTTACCGGGCTGTTTAATGCCATGGGCGATATCGATATTCTGGTATTGCCAGCAGCATTCACCCAGCATACCGGCAATGCGCACTGGCATACACTGGTCCGGGCGCGGGCAATAGAAAAGCAATGCTTTGTCGTGGCACCGAATCAAACCGGTGAACATGCTAACGGACGCCAGACATTTGGACACAGTGTTATTTATTCGCCATGGGGCGATACGCTGGCCGAACTTGGCGCGCAATTAGGTACCGCTCAGGCGAAGGTTTCTGTCAGCGACAGAGAAGCGCTTAAAGCGAGTATGCCGGTAAGCCAACATAACCAATTCAGGAGCGATTTTGTCAAATAACGTAGCTAGCCATTTACTGACGGATTCGGGACTGGACATGTCCTCGCTGGAAAAAGCGCTGGGACAAATTCACAGTCACGACACCGATTACGCTGACCTGTACTTTCAGTCCAGTCAGCACGAAAGCTGGGTGCTGGAAGACGGCATCATCAAAGAGGGCAGTTATAACATTGAACGCGGTGTAGGGGTACGCGCCATCAGTGGCGAGAAAACCGGCTTCGCGTACTCTGACGAGATCAGCAACGAGGCATTAACCAAAGCCTGCAAAGCAGCTCGCACTATCGCTCCTGCCGGGGGCAAAACCGCAGTCAGTGGGTTTGGTGAGCAGCAATACCCGCATCGTTATCAGGCTGATAACCCCTTGCTGGGTATGGAAGAGGCTGAAAAAGTCGCCTTACTCAAAGCGGTTGATGCTTATGTACGACGTCAGGAACCCGATATTAATCAGGTTGTGGTCAGTCTCACCGGTGTATACGAAGAAGTCCTTGTGGCTGCCAGCGACGGCACCTTTGCTACCGATGTACGTCCTCTGGTAAGGCTGAACTGCTCTGTACTGATGGAAAATGGTGATCGCCGTGAACGAGGCAGCTCGGGTGCCGGCGGCCGTCATACCTATTCATTCTTCCAGTCTGACGATAATGGCAGACCGGTCTATGAGCAACTGGCTGATGATGCGCTTCACATGGCCCGGGTAAATATGCAGGCGGTGGCATCACCGGCTGGTACTATGCCTGTGGTATTGGGCAGTGGTTGGCCTGGCGTACTGCTGCATGAAGCTGTAGGGCACGGCCTGGAAGGTGACTTCAACCGAAAAGGCGCATCGACCTTCAGTGGTAAGATGGGCCAGCGGGTGGCCGCTAAAGGCGTGACTATTGTGGATGATGGCACGTTGCAGGATCGTCGTGGCTCATTATCTGTAGATGATGAGGGCACACCGACGCAGCGTAACGTGCTGATTGAAGATGGCATTCTGACCGGCTATATGCAGGACAAAATGAACGCGCGCCTGATGGGAGTCAAACCTACCGGAAATGGCCGTCGGGAGTCTTTTGCGCATCTGCCGATGCCGAGAATGACCAATACTTACATGCTGGCCGGTCAGTACGACCCTCAGGAAATTATCCAGACCATAGATAAAGGCATTTATGCACCAAACTTTGCCGGCGGTCAGGTGGATATCACATCCGGTAAGTTTGTGTTCTCAAGCGCTGAGGCCTATCTGATTGAAAACGGCAAAATCACCGCACCAGTAAAAGGCGCCACTCTGATTGGTAATGGTCCTGAAGTGATGCAGAAAGTGTCGATGATTGGTAATGATGTGGCACTGGATCGTGGTGTGGGTGTCTGTGGTAAAGACGGCCAGTCAGTACCGGTAGGCGTTGGTCAACCAACCTTGAAGGTGGACGAGCTGACGGTAGGCGGCACTGCCTGATAGCAACTGACATCTGAGAAATACTAAAAAGCCCCGCAGTGTGTTTTACTGCGGGGCTTTTTTTATGCAGCGACGATAAGCTTATTCAGGTTCCATGTGTGATTTAAGGTACTGAAAGAGTTCCCGATAGGCTTTGGGTGGCGCATTTTTTTCACGCTCTTTTTTAACCTGTCGGTGTAGCTGACGCAGTTTTTGTCGGTCCATTTCAGGGTAGCTTTCAAGCAAGGGCTGAATAGCATCGTCGCCCTGCTCAATAATGTCTTCGCGCGCTTTTTCCATTGCATGAAATGCCGCATTGGTTTCCTGATGCTGGTGGGTAAGCTTATCCATTGCTTCATTGATAGGCGTAACATCCCGCTGGCGCAGCAGTTTACCAATATACTGGATCTGACGCCGGTAACCT
>CAZOYR010000051.1:3614-20990 GCA_964584105.1 uncultured Alteromonas sp. | reverse complement strand
GATGCGCCGGAAGTTGACGGGGTCGTACACCTAAATGGTGTGTATGATGTGAAACCCGGCGACAGGTTATGGGCCGAAGTTATTCATGCTGATGAGCATGATATCTGGGCGGTGCCGGCAGAGGATGCGGCCGAAGAAGAGGCATAATAAAATTCAGGGCAGCCTGGCTGCCCTGTCTAGTTCATATTTTTAAATTTGCTAACTACAGCGCTGGTACCGTCTGCACCTGCACGGGTTGCCCCGCCAATCAGCCATACCTGATCATTAAATACAACTGCTCCTAAACCATGCCGGGGCATTGGCATCGTAGAGACCTGCTCCCACTTTTTTCGCGCTATGTCATACCGCCACACGTGCGTGAACACAGCACCACCGTCGATAAAGTGCTCACCACCAAAGACATATATACTGTGCCGATAAGCAACACATGCCAGCCCCGCCTGCTTCTTCGGTAAGGGCTTAAGTGTTTGCCATTGCGCGGTCGACGGATCGTACATTTCGTGGGTATCAAGATTACCAGCATCAACCTGTCGTCCGCCGATAACGTGGATTTTACCCTGATATTCAACGGCACATGCACTGTTACGCGGTGTAGGTAATGGCGTCGCGGTTTTCCATACACCCGCTTCACTGTCGTACACACCATGCCAGTCAGTGTCTGTATGATCATGCCAACGGCCATTTGCACGGCCTTTTACCGTTCGTCCACCGATGAGATGTATCTTATCGTTTAGTACAACGGAGACGGTTTCTGAGAGCGTTACCGGCATGGGGCTTTTCTGTTCCCAGGTTCCTGTCGCTTTATCGAAGCGCAAAATAGAATCGGTGTTAACCCACTGTCCGTCACCAGCAGTAACAAATCCGCCAAAAGACCAGAGTGCATCTTTCCTGGCCACCAGCATGGCGTGATGACGTGGCTCCGGTAATTTTGTCAACGTTTGCCAGGATTCAGAAGACGCATCAAGCCGGTAGACCGTATCTTTAACCGTTATTCCCTCATCGCCCTCAGATAACCCGCCAGCCACATAAATTTCGTTACCGTAAACTGACGGATATATCTCCTGAGTGGCTTCAGGTAGCGCAGGACCGGCTGACCAGTAATACTCCGGCGCACTGTACACAGTTGTACTGACCAACATGGCACAACACACCACCAGACGTGATAGTGTTACCATGGTAAGACATCGCCGTTTGCATGAAAAAAGCCACCGGAACGGGCAAGGTCAAGTTCATCCAGACGCTGCAATAAACCCTGGGCCGCCGTAGCCGCGTCAACGTCCCCGGCATTGTTGACCATTTCTGTTTTTACAAACCCCGGGTGCAACAGGGCAACCGGGATCCCATTATCTTTTAGGTCTATCGCCATTGATACGCCTGCGGCATTCAATGCCGCTTTAGACATCCGGTAACCGTAATACCCGCCGGAACCGTTATCGGCCATTGACCCCATTCGGCTGGTGACAAATCCTACTTTGCTGCCCGATGATAAGTTTTTCAGTAAGCATTGTGTGAGCAGCAGCGGGCCCAGCGCATTCACTCTGAATTGGTAATCAATTGTGGCAGGGTCCCAGTCTTCGAGAGATTCTTTGCCTAAGACGCCAGCGTTATTGATGAGTAAGTCAATAGCTACCTCATCCAGCGGGGCCAGGCTTTGTGCCAACCCTTCCGGATTCGAAAGGTCAACACCACAAACAACCGTGGCATCAAGACTGTTCAATTCATCGCTACTGTTTCGACACAGCGCATATACTCTGTCACCACGGCCAATGCATGCTTTAGTCAGTGCAAGACCAATTCCACGGTTAGCGCCCGTTATCACTACATTCATTGCTCTGTCTCCACTAGTTGGTTGCCAGGGATTTTAATAATGCCGCAAGATCCTCAGGCGTATCAATGCCAACCGGCGGTGGTGCGCTGGCGACATCAACGTGGATTTTATCTGCATACCACAGCGCCCTGAGCTGCTCTAACGATTCTGTTTGCTCAAGCGCGCTCGGTGCATAACTGACATATTGCTTAATGTAACCTGCACTATAGGCATATAAACCAATATGACGAAAAAAGCTGCCTGGATTAACAGGCTGACTATTTTCAAGCATTGCAGCGCGATCATACGGAATGGCTGAGCGCGAAAAATACAGTGCCTCACCCTGATTGTTGACCACCACTTTGACCATATTCGGATTCTGGATATCCGCTTCATCCTTAAAGGGTGTAGACAACGTGGCCATACTTGCCAGTGGATTCTGCTGCAGATTCATCGCTACCTGGCGAATATTTTCTGCAGGCACGAAAGGCTCATCCCCCTGCACATTCACAATCACTGTTTCATCAGCAAGGCCAAGCAATTCAACAACCTCGGCCAGTCTTTCAGTACCGGAATTATGATCATTGCGAGTCATACATACTTCGCACAACGATGTTGCAACAGCGGCTATGTCCTTAGAGTCAGTAGCCAGAACAACACGGTCTGCGCCAGCTTCAAATGCCCGCTCGATGACATGCTGAACCATCGGTTTACCGTTGATATCCACCAGCGGTTTACCGGGAAATCTGCTGGACCCGTACCGGGCAGGAATAATTACCACAAAAGACATGCCATTACCTATTGCTGTTGTTCCAGCTCATCGCTGGTTAACTGACTGGCTTCACTTTCGATCAGCACCGGAATTCCGTCCTTGATAGAATAAGCAAGCCGGTCGTAACGGCACAGCATGGCCGACTTATCCTTGCTTAGAACAAGCTTGCCCTTGCACACAGGACAGGCCAATACATCAAGCAGCTTAACGTCAAACGTCATTATCTTGTTCCTTTTGTATGTTTAAGATGCGCCAGCTTTTTGTCCAACTGATGATAAAAAGTGTCGGGCAAAGCGGCTGAAACTTCAAGATACCAGCACGCATCATGTCCGATACCCTGCATTTTTACTGCATCCTTTTGGGTCATGATGACCGTGCCTGATGGTATATCGCCAGCCTGAAAATCATGATGGTCTGAAAATGTAATTGTCCGCTTACAATTTATACCCATTTGCTCTAGCTGTGCAAAAAAACGAGGGGGATTGCCAATACCTGCAATCGCCTCACATTCGGGGTACTTCGCGGCAAACGCTTCTGGCGTATATTGTTGTGTTGGATCCGTGACATTAATGACTTTGCCAGGCGACAGTTTCATCGGGTACTGAAAAGCACTGACGCCCAGTAGCTCTGCGGTTTTGTAATTACTGACATTATGAATGATGCAATCAACAGTATTCAGGCGCCATGTACCTTCGCGCAGCGGCCCCATGGGTAACAGATACCCGTTTCCATAGCGACGATCATCCATCACCACAAATTCTACATCGCGGTCGAGCGCATAATGTTGCAAACCGTCATCACAGAGAATGATATTGCACTGACATTCTTTGGCCAGATAGTCGGCGCCCCGCGGACGCTTAGGATCAATAACAACTGGCACACCGGTGCGTTGAGCGATCAGTTTAGGCTCATCCCCTACCAGCGATGCCGAGTCTGCCTGATTTACCTGATAGGGAAACGCTTTTTGTTCCCCCCCGTAACCGCGACTCAGCACGCCAGGTCGCCATCCCTGAGATTTCAGATAATCTGCCAGCGCCACAACAACCGGCGTTTTACCGTTGCCGCCAACACTGATGTTACCCACGATGATAACAACAGTATCCTGTGGTTTATGCGTGGTGATAAAGCCCGCTTTGTACAAGTAGCGTCTGAGGGTACTTATAAGCCAGAACAAGGCAGAGAATACCGCTAATCCCCAGACCCATTTACTTTTGCCGTACCAGGCTTTCTCCAGTTTATTCACCAGCCATTCCTATGAATGCTCGCCAAACTGAAGGGCATGTAGTTGCGAGTAAGGGCCGTTATTTTCCAGTAAAGCGTCGTGTTTACCGCGTTCAATAATCCTGCCCTGCTCGACCACCATTATCTGGTCCGCTTTTTCAATTGTGGAAAGCCGGTGCGCCACCACAAGACTTGTGCAGGACTTTTGTAAGGTTTCCAGTGCATCCTGAATAAGTCTTTCAGATTCTGTATCCAGCGCAGAGGTCGCCTCATCCAGTATCAGAATGGGAGCGCGGGCTAGAATGGCCCGGGCAATCGCGATCCGCTGACGTTGCCCGCCTGATAACATCAGACCATTTTCCCCGATGATAGTATCCAGTCCTTCCGGTAACTGTTCGACAAACTCTGTTACGTGTGCCATGGCCGCGGCATCTTCAATTTCTTTGCGGCTTACGTCCTGGTTAGCACCGTAAGCAATGTTATTAGCAATCGAATCGTTAAACAGCACGACGTGTTGGGAAACCAGCGCAAATTGTCTGCGCAGCGATGTCAGTTCAATCTCTGACAACGGTATACCATCAACGGTAATCGTGCCTTGCTGTGGGGCGTAAAAACGGGTGAGCAAAGACGAAATTGTCGACTTCCCACTACCTGAACGGCCAACGAGTGCAATGGTCTGGCCGGGTTCAGCAGAAAAGGAAATGTCCGTCAGAGCAGGACTGGACTTGTTCGGATATGTAAACGTGACATGGTCAAATTTAATACAGCCATGCGCCCTGTCCAGCCGCTTGTCGCCCGTATCGTCCTCTGGTGCTTCATCAAGAATTTCAAAAATACTGGTACACGCAGCCATGCCCTTTTGAAATTCATTATTCACGGTTGTAAGTTGCTTAAGGGGTTTAAGTAGCATCACCATGTAAAAAACAACACTGACAAAGGTACCTGCTGTTAAATCCTCCATCATGGACGGCAAACTAGCCATATACAGTACAAATGCCAGCGCAATAGATGCGATGACCTGTATGGAGGAAACGCTCAGTATTTGCGTCACCTGTAATTTCATATTTTGCTGGCGATTGTGATTATTCTTGCGCTCAAAACGCGACTTCTCTACGTCCTGACCGCCAAACATAAGAATGACTTTATGGCCTTTGACTGCCTGCTCTACTGCGGCTGTGACGGTACCCATAGATTGCTGGATATTGCGACTGACTTTGCGAAATCGTTTACTTACGATAGTAACGATCACGGCCACAACCGGGCCAATGAGTAGAAATATTAACGACAATTGCCAGGAATAATAAAACATCACGCCAAGCAAACCGATAACCAGCGCACCTTCACGTACCAACGTTAAAAAGGCCTTACCAGCAGCATTCGCTACCTGTTCCGTATCATAGGTAACCTTGCTGATAAGCGTACCAACCGCCTGGGTGTCATGAAAGGCGACCGGCAAATGAAGATACTTTTCGAATAATTGCTGGCGCATTCGCATTACCACCTTGGCGCCAATCCAACCCAGCGTATAGGTTCCCATAAAATTAAATATGCCGCGTAGGATAAACAGCGGAACAATGGCATACGCAGCTAGCTTTAAAAACTCGCTGTCATTGTTGGATAGCGAGTCATCAATCAGCGTTTTTAAATGCGCAACAACGTAGGTATCCAGCGCGGAATAGCCGATCATTCCAATGATGGCGACTGAGAATTCTAGTTTGTAATCTTTGAGGTACCGTAAAAACCGTCTGACCTGACCTTTGGAATAATCCATCTGTTGCATGTATTTCATTCACCACATTTAAAATCGCCGCTATTGTAACTGTTTAGCGCCCATTTCCATAGGCTGATATTCCCTTCACTGTTTTGACGCCTTACTGGCGGTGGTACCATCGTCGTGAAGGACTTTGCGTGCGCGTGTGCACAGTCACGCCATGCGGCGATATCCTGAATCTCATATAACCGGAAACTGAAGTTTTCAGCTGTCTGGCGTTATTTAATTTATAGCGTTGTGTGACAGATACAGCGGGGAAACCCCATCGATTATCAAGGCCCTGCGTAAAAACCACCCAGTCCGGCGATGTAGCCTGGATAAATAGCTTACCTGACGAGGTGCGACTGCCATGATGCGGTGCGATGAGTATATCTGTATCTGGTAAACGCTGGCGGTAAAGTAGTTCATATTCCGCCCAGCGTTCAATATCGCCAGGCGCAAGAACAGTATGTTCGCCATCACCGATAATCAGGACACAAGAGAAGTTGTTTCCACTGGTCATCGTGTTGTGTTCAGGCCATACCGACATTATGGAAAGTCCTGCAAATGCCTGTGAAAACCCGTTCTGGCATTTATCAGCAGGGGTGATGACAGATGTTGATTCATTGATTTGTTTGATGTCGTTTAAAAAGGGTAACCCACCTGCATGGTCATTATCGTGATGACTGATAAAAACGTGCTGTATCCGTCTGATGCCAAGGCTCGTCAGCGCCGGTTCTACCTGGCTTTGCAATATACTGTTGCCGGCATATGCTGCACCAGTATCGATGAGCGCCCCATCACTGCCACGGGAAACCAGCAGCGCCGTCCCCTGCCCTGCATCAAACACGTGCAGATACCAGTGGGTACGACTAAACGCCATTTTGTCTGTAATGGCTGGCAACAATAATGCGCCGGTTAGATACCATTTCCCTTTAAAGGCAGGCAGCAAAACGATAACTATACCAAGCAGGATATTGATAAGGCTGGCCGTTGAAAGCGATAACGATAACAGGGGAATCTCTTTGGACAGGGTTTCAATAACAGCCATCAGATAGCCGATTGCCGTATCGAAGTGATAGACCAGCAGCAAAGATAAGTCGGGTAGACTATCTGCAATAACAAGCCCTAAAAGACCTACCGGTAACAGTAAGGTCACAACAGGGATTGCAACCATATTGATAAGTGGTGCAATTAGCGATTGCTGATCAAACCAAAGCAGTGTGAGCGGCGAGAGTATGACGCTTAACAAGAGTTGGAGTTTAACGGCCCAGCGCACTTTATCATAAAAGCTAATCAGCTTAGGGTTATAGCGCCAGGTTAAAAACCAGATAAAAATGACTGCCACGATACTGAGGTAGAATCCACTTGAAAACAGGGAAAAAGGAAAGATTACACAACAAAGAAAAATCATCAGCCAGATTTTCTGGTGAATACTGATATGCCGTGTCATCGTCTGCTGCCATAAAAACACGGCGATAAGTATCAGGGCTCTGACGACCGGCAACTGCCAGTTCGCAAGGGCAGTATACATCAGACATACAAGGGTAGTAACCATTGCCACACCGCCACGCAGATTCCTTTGCCTTTGCGCCGCCGATGACAAATGCAAAAAAGGAAACAGCGAACGGCATGCAACTGCGACCCACAAGGCGACCAGGCCAAGATGCATTCCTGAGATGCTGAAAAGGTGCGCAGTACCGCTGCTTGCCAACAGCGCCCAGTCGTCGGCAGTCATCAGATCACGGTTGCCCACCAGTAAAGATTGGGTCCACTTTTCATTGGGTAATGCATACGTTTCAAGCACGCGAACCATGCGGGCATGCAAGTCCGGTTCGTGGTGTAGTACCACAATTTCCAGCGATTTTATGCTGCCGGTCCTCACTATTTTTTCCGATAACAGCCATTTTGCGCGATCAGGTGCACCGGGATTTAACAGACCGGCCGGCGACTTAAGCCTTGCTTTGAGATCTAAAACCTGGCCCGCCGAAGGGCACGATTCGCCGCCTGCCCGCCAATATAATAAAAACTCAGGCTGCAAAATGCTATCTGCGATACGGTTTGTCTCAGGCACACCCTGGATGCGACACTGGTGGATATCTGCCTCGCGGCTCTGTGTCACTTTCAACCTGAAAACCGGAATTTGCTGATTATTCTGCTCTGGCAGTTGCCAACACATGTACCAATACCCTAAACTCGCCATCCATACACACCCGGCAACAAAGCCAATAACAAATGTTCGGGCAGAATATGTACACAACCCGGGCAATCTATTTCTTGCTAAGCGGGGTACAAATGACAGATGCCGTCTCAGACCTGCACATGAGTGGAACAAACAGGCAGCGATTAACATAACTGTCAGTATTAACGGATGGGGTAAAACAGGCCAGACAGTAGCTGATAAACAGGCAACAGAAAAGCCCGCCAGGGTCAGAGTTATTTTCTTTTGCATTTGTTGTTCTGCTTCGTTTTTGGCCCTGATTCCAGATATGCCTAGAAAATTTATTAAACGATTTTTGCCTGACCACCAGAAAATAAAGCAAAACCGTGCGCTGAGTATGTTTGGCACACTGTTGCACGAGCCGAATCTCTGGCACCTGAACCGTAAGTCCGCCAGCGGTGCTTTCGGCATAGGGTTATTTTTTGCGTTTTGGCCAGTTCCTTTCCAGATGTGGTTATCTGCAGCAATGGCGATTCCGTTTCGCGCTAATCTCCCGCTGTCAGTGGCAACCGTCTGGATAACCAACCCTTTTACGATGCCACCAATATTTTACGCTGCCTATAAGGTGGGAACGACTGTACTGGGGACCGAATCGAGGCATTTCGAATTTCAGTTTAACTGGCAATGGGTTGTAGAAAGTATTACGACAATCGGCCCGGCGTTTCTAGTAGGCTGCGCGATATGTTCGATAGTGGCCGGACTGGCAGGATATTTTGGATTAAACTGTGTGTGGCGCTTCTCTGTGAAAAAAGCCTGGGATGCGCGCAGAGCAGCAAGAGAAAACAAAAACGCTGACTAGGTGGATTTTACCCGCTACCACTACTGTATTGAAATACCTCTTCAAGAGGCTTGCCGAATACACGAGCAATTTTAAAAGCGACTTCCAGCGACGGCGAGTACTTCCCTTTTTCAATAGCCATGATAGTTTGACGAGTCACCCCTACCCGCTCAGCCAATGCTTGCTGCGTCATCTCATCTGCCATAAAGCGCAGCGTCCTGATGTTGTTGGAAATCTGAAAAGTATTTGGCATTAGCTTTGCGTACGATAAAGGTAAAGTTCTGTGATAAATCTTACTGTTTCTGCTATCCAGAAGATGGTAAGTAGTTTCAGTTCGATGGGCGCCAGTGCGTAGCGAATGAAAGCCGAGGAGGACTCCATTGGTGTATAATGATTTATCACTTGCTGTACGATGCAGCTAATAACGCCTATCGCCAATACCCAGTATCCGGCGTTGGTTCCAGCCAGACGATAACTACGCTCACGCTCATCCTCTTTATCGCCCGCGCCGCGTTGGTCATCCATCGCCAGCGCAATGTGTAACACCACCTCAATAATGATAAAAGCGGCCACTACGCGAAGTATCAACCTAGCCGTTTCTCCAGCACTTATCGTGCCCACTGCAATCAACGCATGGTACACATTGTCGGCATAAAAAGAGGCGATAATTACCGTTGCCAGTAACGATGCCCACAAACTTTTTTCTCTGAAAGAAAGCATCTGTCCATTCCAATGTTTCATATGTTTAACCAATAGTAATATAGAACAAACATTATGTTAAAGATTTTATACATTCAATTGTAACGATATGTGTTCGGATCCCATCATCAGGGCCAGGACAGCCAGGTTTGGTAAAAGGTAATATGCTGGTTGAAGAATGCTGACCCACCCAAGGCCAGCATCAGCAGTGATTTGTGAAATATTACTTATGCATAGACATCAAAGTTGCGCAGCGTGGCAATGAGCTTCTCCTCATCCCAGATCTCTATCCCAAGATCCTGCGCCTTAGACAATTTCGAGCCGGCTTTTTCGCCAGCCACCAGAAAATCGGTATTTGCTGACACTGAACCTGCAACCTTAGCACCAAGCTGCTGTAGTAACGCCTTGGCTTCACTACGCGTCATTTGGGCTAGCGATCCTGTCAGCACACAGGTTTGCCCGGCGAAGGGCTGTTCGCCCGCTGGCTGCGCTGTGTCAGGCCAGTTAATCCCTTCATCAAGTAAGGCATCAACAATTTCGCGGTTATGCGGCTCATTGAAAAAATTAAAAATATGCTGTGCAACAATACTACCAATATCGTTGACTTCCTGAAGCGCCTCTACGTCTGCCTGCATGACCTTTTCTAGGGTTTTGAAATGCATTGCGAGATTATTCGCAGTGGATTCACCAACCTCACGAATACCTAACGCAAATAAGAATTTAGGTAAGGTAGTTTGCTTTGACGCTTCCAGTGATGCCAGCAGATTTGCGGCGGATTTTTCCGCCATTCGCTCCAGACCAATAAGACGTGACATATCCAGTCGGAAAAAGTCTGCCGGGCTTTTCACCATATCGGCATCCACCAATTGCTCAATGAGCTTATCGCCTAACCCGTCGATATCCAGTGCTTTACGCGACGCAAAGTGCTTTAACGCCTGCTTTCTCTGCGCACCGCATATTAAGCCCCCTGTGCACCTTGCTACCGCCTCATCCTCAAGCTTTTCAACATTCGAATCACAGACCGGACAGGTAGCCGGAAATTCAATATCTTTGGCATCATCAGGACGCTCAGCAAGTATCACAGACACAACCTGGGGGATCACGTCGCCGGCCCGGCGAATAGTAACATGATCTTTAATCTTCACCCCTAAGCGTGAGATCTCATCCTGATTATGCAGGGTTGCATTGGAAACCGTTACGCCGCCTACAAATACGGGCTTCAGCCTCGCTACGGGCGTAATAGCGCCGGTGCGCCCAACCTGAAATTCAACATCTTCAAGAACGGTTACTTCTTCCTGGGCTGGGAATTTTTGCGCTATTGCCCAGCGAGGTGCTTTAGCGACAAACCCCAACCGTTGCTGCCTGGCGATGTTATTAACCTTAAATACAACCCCGTCAATGTCGTAGGCCAGCGATTCACGCATGCCTAGAATTTTCTGATAATACGCCAGACAGCCCTTTCCATCAGTCGCAGTGTCTACTTCAGGACACAGAGGCATGCCCCAGGAAGCAACCAGAGCCAGACGTTCGCTGTGCGTATCGGGTAACGCGAAGTCATCCGGGGTAACCAGACCCAGCGAGTAGGTGTAAAACATCAATGGGCGCTTAGCCGTAATTTTTGAGTCCAACTGCCGTAAGCTACCTGCTGCGGCGTTTCTGGGGTTTGCAAATATTTTTGCCCCCTGCGCTTTCTGCCTTTGATTAAGTTTTTCAAACCCGGCTTTAGGCATGAACACTTCGCCGCGGATCTCTACCCGGCGCGGAATATTTTCGGCCTGCAGACGTAACGGTATATTCGCGATCGTCTTTACATTCTGTGTAATATTCTCACCCACCTGACCATCGCCGCGGGTCGCCGCTCTGACAAGTTCACCCTCTTCATAAAGTAAACTCACCGCCAGTCCGTCCAGCTTAGGCTCACAACTAAACGAAATGGCTTCACTTTCTTTGAGCCGATCTTTAATACGTTTTTCAAACGCCAGCAACGCCTCATCGTCAAAGGCATTATCTAACGAAAGCATCGGTACCTCATGCTCTACCTGCTCAAACGCAGACAGTGGTGCACCACCAACCTTCTGACTGGGCGAATCCGCCGTTTTTAATGCTGGGTTGTCTGTTTCCAGCGCAATAAGCCGCTGCATGAGTCTGTCATATTCAGCATCGGGGACACTGGGCGAATCCATGACATAGTATTCATGGTTGTACTGCCGAATGCGCTGTTTAAGCTGTTCGATTTCCTGCCCGGGATGAGAAGAGTTATTTGCCATAGTATTAGAATTTTCGCTATATAAAGAAAAAGGCCATCCGGGGAGGATGGCCGAGAAAAGTTATGCTCGTGAAACGATTCGGCGCCGCTCGAAGTCTCTGATTTTTTCAATATATTGTTGCAAGCCCTGCTTACTTAACACACTACGGCGTCCATCCAGCACCTGAGCATCAAACTCATCGGCTATTTTGCGAGCGGCATTATGCATCATATTAAATACCTGGTGTGCATCGCCTTCAATCGGCAGAATCATAAACAGTGACACTCCCCTGGTCGAAAAGGTTTCCAGATTATCAATATCGAAGCTACCAGGCTTAAACATATTGGCCAGGCTGAACAGAACAGGTCCTTTACCATTAGAATTAACGTGTCGGTGAAAAATATCCTGATCACCAAACTTAAAGCCAAGGGTTAACAGTAGCGGTAAAAGCGCCGCACCTGAAATTTCGTTGTCCTCAGCCGCCTTAACATTCAAAACCAGCACCTCCTGAGAAGGTGCAGTAGATTTGATGTCTTCATCTTTATTACCGGTATCACTCTCGGTATGAGATGACTGCGTGGCAGGCTCGTCAAAATCAATACGCATCTGGTCATCACCAAAACCCGGCTCCTGGCGCTGTTTCGTGGCCGGCCGGCTGCGACGCTTTTTCATAAACCGGTCTGCACTTTCAGGATCTTCCTGTTCACCCATGTGCGGTGCCGGACTGTCGAGACTGAACGACGGTTCGTTTTCGTCAGGCAATGGATCAGCTTCTACAACGCGATCCGTGCCTTTTAATAAAAAGCCCGGGGGTTCCGGAATAGCCTCTTTGGTGTTGTCAGAATCCTGTGCACCTGCATGACCACTTGCCATATGGGGTTTAGGGTTAGATACCACCGACCCATAAAGTTTCTCCTCAGGAGCACCAGACGATGCGTCTCGAGTGGTCTTCTGGGCGTCAGATTTCACCGGGTCGCTGTTTTGCCTGGCCGCTGTAACAGGTTCTGAAGAATCATTGTTACTGTGGTTCGATACGCTATCCTGACTGGCACTGACCACACGGACCTTACCAAGTCCAAGGTCGTCGTAATCATGGGATTGATCCTGACTGTCATCAGGAGTATCCCAACCGTCGTGCTCAAAGCCAGGCTCCTGCCGATGCCGTGCGCTACTCTCCCATTCCCCGGGTTCAACACGCTCTCGAGGATCAGGTTTATTACTTTTTCTGATTTTCCATATACCGTGGGCAAGCACGCCAAGAATGATCAGCGTGCCTACTACCAGTAACGACAGACGTAATTCATCTTCCATCTTAATTAAGTCGCCCTTTGTTATGATTCTACAAATGCCATGGCTTCATCGACATCAACAGCAACCATGCGGGATACACCGGGTTCTGCCATTGTAACGCCAGTTAAGTGCGTTGCCATTTCCATAGCGATTTTATTATGGGTGATATATATAAACTGCACTGTCTGTGACATTTCTGATACCAAATTACAAAAACGTCCCACATTGGCATCATCTAACGGCGCATCCACTTCGTCAAGTAAACAAAATGGTGCGGGATTCAGCCGGAAAATTGCGAACACCAATGATAAAGCGGTTAATGCTTTTTCTCCACCGCTTAATAGATGAATTGTGCTGTTTTTCTTACCGGGTGGTCGCGCCATAATCGTTACGCCAGTTTCCAGTAAATCATCGTCGGTCAGCTCAAGGTATGCTGAGCCCCCCCCAAAGACTTTGGGAAACAGCATCTGAACATCTTCGTTGACCCTGTTAAAGGTTTCTGAAAACCGGTTGCGTGTTTCTTTATCAATCTTTCGAATTGCGGTAGTAAGGGTTTCAAGGGCATCGTCAAGGTCAGCGTACTGTTCATCCAGATGCGCTTTACGCGTGGATTGCGCCTCAAACTCCTCCACCGCAGCAAGGTTCACCGCTCCCAATCGGCTAATTGCTTTTTCGGTATCTTCCAGCATTTTCTGCCACTCACTGTCACTGGCTTTTTCGTCAAGTGAAGCTAATACCGGTTTGAGTGAATAGCCGGTACCGTTCATTTGTTCAAGTATTGCATCGCCCCGGGCCCGGGTACTCTCGATATCGACAGTCAGACTATCAATTGACTGTTGTCTGCTGGCTATCGATGCGGCGATAGACTGGGTGTCCTTTTTGCCTTCGTCGATAATGGCTTCAAGCTCACTGAGTGCCCTACTTACCTGCTGCATGTCACTGTCGACAGATTCCCGTTGTGTCAGCAGTTGTTGTAATTCAGCCTGTTGCTCCTGCGCCGGGGCGGATAATGTTTGCAGCTCCTCGTTGAGCTTTTTAACACGTGCCGCATAACTTTCTAACTGATTATTGTTACGCGTAACCTGTTCAGCGTAACGCTCTACCGCGTTTTGCTGCTGGCTTAGCGCCAACTCAAGCTGATGCCGCTGATTCTGATATTGCGACAACATCGTGCGCTGGGATGATACGTTACTTTCCAGCCGTTCCTTTTCGGTGGTGAAAATTTCAGACTGATCAGCCAGTTCACTCAGTAGCGCTTCCTGCTCTTCAAGCGAAGCTGACAATTGCGCCAGTTGCGCAGTTTCCTGCGCTTCTGTTTCAAGCTGCGCTTCAAGCTCATCCTGTTTGCGGATCAGCTCTTCCCGCTGTCGCTCATACAATTTGACTGCCATCGCTTTTCGTTCGATAGCAGTATCATGTTCCAGCCGCTTCTGCTGTAGCGACTGTTTTGTGGTTTCGTACACGTGTTGGGCATCGGAAACATCCTGCCTGGCCACGTCACACTGCTGCTGAAGTTCGTCGAGCCTTGCACGATTCTCGTTTAACGATGTTCGAAGCGACGTAATCTGGTTTTGACGGCGAACTGCGCCCTCTGAGGTATTATCTCCGGGCGTAAATATCCAGCCTTTGGCAAGCACAAAACCATCTTGGCTTAATAGTAAGTCTTCATCGTGTAATGCAGAGACCCGGGTTAAGGCATCATCCAGATCGCGACAAAGGTATATCTGGTTGAAATAAGCCGGCACCGGCTCATCGCTGAACAGTGCGTGCGCCAATGTACCCGGCGTTATGTCTTCTTGTGCTGTTACGGTTTGCGTGATAGCGAGATGGCCAGCCGGCATCAACGCAGGGTCGACTTTATTCTTATCATTAACCTGAACCGGTTGATGCATAAAACGAAGCAAATTCTCTACTGCTGCTTCCAGCGCAGTTGGTACCGAAAGCGTTTGCCACAGCGGGGTTACCTGCGTGCCGTCGATATCCTCAAGTATATCTTCCTGCAACGTTTCAAGGGCGGCAAGTTTTGATGTCAGTATCCGGTGCTCCTGGTCGGTACTACGATAGGACTGCTCCAGTTCATCCAGCGTTGCGGCCCGCGTATCCAAATTATGCTGATGCTTTTCACAGGCATGCTCTATAGCACTGACATCGTCTTTAAGTTTTTCGATAGTATCGGCCAGCTCGCTGATAGCATCGCTATCAGACTGCCGATGTATTTCCTGTACATCAGTTTTAAGTTCACTGATACGCTCACTGGTGCGTAATTGCATTGCAAGTGCTGATTGGATCTGCGCATGTGCGCGCTGAACGGCATGCCGGCATTCATTATACTGACTCTCATGGTGACGACTTTTTTCAGCAAAGTTGTCCATCTCAGTTTGGGCCAGCTCAAGCGACTCCTCACACTGCTCAAGTTGTGCACTTGCGGTCAGACACTGTGGCTCAAGATGCTCCACCTGCTCTCGTGCGCTGTCATGAGCACGCTGGGCTTCATCTGCAGACGCCTTTAGCAGATCCCGCTGCGTATTCAGCTCATCAATTTCTGAGTGAATCTGTTCAGCACGCTGTTTACTGTGCAAAGCGTTTTGTTCTAGACGCGTAATGTCATTGGCGAGTGTGAATGATTTTTGCCGCAGATCATCCAGTGTCTGCTTCTGATCCCGGGCTTTTTCAATAGAGTGGATGAGTCCGGCTTCATCGCCCTGACGTTTGGCTTCTAAACTATCCAGCTCACGCTGTTCACTTTTCTGGCGCTGAGTAAGTTCGCTTATTTTGTCATCATGGGCAAGCCATCGAATTGCAGTAAGCTCGGCTTTATACTGACGCTGTCTGGCCTTCAGTGTTTTGTAACGCTGTGCGGCAGCTGCCTGTCGTTGAAGCTTTTCAAGTTGTCGATCCAGTTCAACGCGTACATCATCTAATCGCTCAAGGTTTTCACGGGTGTGTCGGATGCGATTCTCGGTTTCCCGGCGACGTTCCTTGTATTTAGACACCCCTGCAGCTTCTTCCAGAAATATGCGAAGCTCCTGTGGCCTGGACTCTATCAGCCTGGATATCATGCCCTGTTCGATGATGGCGTAACTTCTTGGCCCAAGTCCTGTCCCCAGAAATATGTCGGTGACGTCTTTGCGACGACAACGGGTACCATTCAAAAAATAGGTGGATTGGGCCTCGCGGGTAACCAGCCGTTTAATGGCTAACTCATTATAGCGGGCATACTCGCCCCCTACTCTGGCCTGGCTATTATCAAAGATAAGTTCTACTGAACACTGACCCACGGGCTTTCGGCTTGAAGAGCCATTAAATATGACATCCGTCATGGCATCGCCGCGCAGATTTTTGGCTGAACTTTCTCCCAACACCCATCTGACAGCATCAATTACGTTGGACTTACCGCAGCCATTAGGGCCAACGATCGCCGTCATCTCCCCGGGAAAGGGAATTGTGGTGGGTTCGACAAAGGACTTGAAGCCTGCCAGTTTAATTTTAGTCAGACGCACAAACAGGCTCTCCAGCCAATAAAGTGTGCAGACCAGTAAGATAACGTGTCATCCAGACGTCCGGGTGATTCATCAGCGCAGTATTAGAAGTGGCGATTTGGCCTTATTATTATGCGTAAAACTTTAGCAGAACTCACAGGATGTAACAATTCGCATTTGAAACTAAGGGGATAGCTTCATGTATACTACCATTTTACCCGTTTGGCAGGAGCAAAAATGATAGCAAGAAGCGGTGTAGCGTATTTCACCAGTGGCTTTTCACTTATCCGGACAAAAGGCCTGAAGCGGTTTGTCTTTATTCCGCTGGCCGTTAATCTATTACTCTTTGCAACAGCGTTTTATTTTTTGTTTGGCCAGATTGAAGCAGGTATTGCGTATTTAATTAACCTTATCCCCGAATGGCTGGGCTGGGTTCAGGAGGCACTAGTTTACTTACTGTGGCCCATTGCCGTCATCTCTGTACTCCTGGTCTTTGCTTTAATTTTTGGTACTTTGGCAAATTGGATAGCCGCCCCGTTTAACGGTATCCTCGCTGAAAAGGTGGAGCGCCACCTGACTGGCCAGGATATGGGAGATGAAGGCGTGTTAAGCCTCATCAAAGATGTTCCCAGAACATTAGGCAGAGAGTTTTCCAAGTTCATCTGGTATCTGCCCCGTGCCGCTGTCTTTTTCCTGATTTTTTTGTTTGTACCAATATTCGGGCAGATTATCTGGTTTCTCTTCTCAGCCTGGATGCAGGCTATCGTTTACTGTGACTATCCTTATGATAATCACAAGGTGCCGTTTAACAGGATGCGCCTTCACCTTGGTCAGCATAAGGGCCGGGCAATGACATTCGGTATGATGGTAAACATTTTTTCCCTGATACCCGTGGTGAATTTTATTGTCATGCCTGTCGCAATTTGTGGGGCAACCGCGATGTGGGTGAATGAATTGCGCGAAGAAATTATACGCTGAATAACGCCCGTTAAGGCGCTATTCTGCACGCGAGGCGGTGGGTGTGTTAAATGCGTTGTAGCGGTCCAGCCACTTCCCTGCGCGTTGCTGGTCACCGGCATAGTGAAAGTGCTGAAAAAAGTTCATGAAGACCGG
>CAZOYR010000051.1:0-3514 GCA_964584105.1 uncultured Alteromonas sp. | reverse complement strand
TCATCCACAAACCCGGCAAAATGCGCCAGTTCATGAACCAGCACCGAATAGCTGTCTGATAAGTCGAGATACATAATACCGTTGTGGACGTTCGCTTTGCCGGCATCACCAATCATTATGATGTGCGTTGCGCGCGTGCTTTCTACCGGTTTTGCTAACTGGCGAATGTCACAGCCCATACGGCCGGTTTGCTGCCAGTCAGACGAGCATTTAACGCTATCCTGACTCAACCATACAGGCTTTTGCAGGCAAACCGGTAATGTGCGAAGACGCTCATCTTCTTTAAATGCCTCATAAAGCTGACTGGCCCGCTCAATACTGGATAACGACGTCGCAAACATTTGTATTTTCTGGGCACACTGCTGTTTTTGTGTCCAGGGCGTAAATTTTACGGTTTGGGGTGTTTGTACCTGATAGTCCTGAATAATGTCCAGTAACCGTTTAGCCATAGCATGGTGGTTCATCGCTGCGCGTTGCAACAACTTCACACCCCCTTTCATATCACCTTCCTCAAACAACATGCGGCCAAGTTGAAAGGCACTTTGTGGATACGCATCTGCGGTTTTTTCCAGCCAGGGTCTGGCTTTATCAACCGACTGATTAAGCAGATACAAGTCTGCCAGAGCAGCCTGAGCGGGCGCGTGGTGCTGTTCGGCAGCACGGATAAGCCAGTTTTCCCGGGCTGTCATGTCTTCGCTGACCATGGCATAGGCAAGTTGCGCATCGGCAACGCCGCCCCGCGCGGCCAGACGTAATAAACGCTCACTGTTGGCGGCATCCTTATCTAACTGATACAGCGCCCAGGCGGCTTCAGGCTGGCGCAAACTCACCAGCTTCTCGAGCCAGAAGACATTTTTATCGGCCGCAGCCAGAGACACCAGCCGTTGCCGGGCTTTTTCGCTACCTAATATTGAGGCTTGCCATAAAAGCGGTTCTGGCTTTTTAGCATGACCGGCGTTTTTGAGCAGCTGAGGAAGATGGAAACTGCTGTCACCCGCGACCAGTACCAAGGCCAGCAAGGCAATGATTAACCCACGCATAGTTACACTGTTTACTGAACGTCAGTGGCGGGATCGCGAAGACGCTTCAATTCCTTGCGGGCGTACCGGTGCTCGACATAATCATGTACATTCGTACTGAGCGCCAGTTTAAAATAGTTTGCTGCCACACCCTGATTTTGCTTTTCGCTGTGATATTTTCCGAGATAAAAATAGGCCTCACACAATCTTTCTGTCAGCTCCCGTTGATTTGACACGCCTTCGATAAGCGCACTGAGAAGCTGTTCTTCCTGCAGCCTGCCGGTGTACAAGTCAATCAGACCAATTGCCCAATGGCCAGCAGTCAAATCCGGGCGTATCTGTTTAAGGTAATCCTGTGCATCCTGTTCATTCACTTTCGCCATCGCAAAATACAGCCAGAGGGCGCGAAACGGATCGGACGGTTCTTTGAGATAGAATGTTTTGAGATCCTTAACAGCAAGATCAGAGCGATCGCCGTAATACAAAGCGATCCCGCGATTCAAAAATGCAAAATCATAGTCAGGGTTGATATCTAATGTTGAGTCAAAAGCCTCATAGGCCTGAATATATTCATCCTGCTGAATAAAATGGATACCCATTGAGTTATACGCCTGTGCCATATCCGGTTTGAGCTGCAGGGCCTGGCTATAATCGAACTGTGCCAAACCTCCCAGACCGACACTGTCGTAGAGCATGCCGCGCTGATAGGTTAATTCTGCGCGCTCTTCATCACTCAACTCGCTGCTGGCGAGAATCTGGTTATAGCGGATAATTGCCATTTGCGAGCGGGGACTGACAGGTACGGGCTCAGCAAGCAATAAGTTGCCCATCTGGCTGCGTGATTCAGGTTCGGGAGTCTGTGCGCAACCAACCACTGTGATGGCAGTGAATAAAAAAAGAATGAGACTTATCAGTTTGTGCATGTTAAAAATGGCATCACTTTAGTAAACAGGTATATCGCATAACGAGATTATGCTTTACCCGGGAGCAACCAATCATAAAATGAAAGCCGCTTCCCTGATGGAAATGACTGGCGCAACCTTCGCCCATTTGCCCTGAAAAGTAAAGCTTATCGATGTTTTTGCAGGAATAATATGGACAATAAAATTATTCAAAAACTCGTAGAAAGTGCCTACGAAGCTCAGACTCACTCCCACTCCCCCTACTCCGGATTCAAAGTTGGTGCGGCGGTACTCAGTAAAAACGGCAATATCTTTGCTGGCTGCAATGTGGAAAACGCAGCTTATCCTCTGGGACAGTGTGCAGAGGCAACCGCCATTGGCGCGATGATAACCGGCGGTGACAAAGCAATAGAAGCAATCGTCATCGCCAGCCCGAATGATGAGGCATGCTTTCCCTGTGGCGGCTGCCGCCAGAAAATCGCTGAATTTGCTGCCGATGATACCCCCGTTTATATGGTAACAAAGAGCGGAAACCTACACCCGGTTACCATTGGCGAACTATTACCTTTCGCATTTCGCGATACCGCACTGGCAAGCTAGCACATCATGTTACTCGCTGGCAGATTTTTTCTGCTGGCGGGCATTTAAAGCGTCTAGTTGCTGCTCTGTTGCAGGTAGCTGATAATGCTCTTTCCACTCGGCGTAGGGCATTTTATAAATGATTTCCCGCGCCGCTTCGTAATCCAGTGTTTCGCCTCGGGCCTCGGCCTCAGCAACGTACCATTTCGCCAGACAATTACGGCAAAAATCAGCTAATACCATCAAATCGATATTCTGGACATCTTTATTGGCGTCCAGGTGATCAAGCAGCCGCCTGAACGTGGCCGCCTCTATTTCAGTTTGCGTTTGTTTTTCCATTTTTCTTCTCCAATAAAAAAGGAGGCCTCAGCCCCCTTTTAATCAGCGATAAAACTTACTCGCCCTGTTCGTTTTGTTCTTTAGGTGCAGGCTTTTCCAGCAACTCTTTGATACTCAGACGTACGCGATTCTGACGGTCGATTTCCATCACCTTCACGTCAACCATCTGACCTTCTGACAGGTAGTCAGTCACTTTATTCACGCGCTCGTGAGCGATTTGTGAAATGTGAACAAGCCCTTCTTTACCCGGTAGTACTTCAACAAACGCACCGAAATCAACGATACGCGTGATCTTACCATGGTAAGTTTTGCCAACTTCGATCTCTGCAGTCACCTGCTCAATCTTGCTGATGGCGATATCAGCCTTTGCACGTTCGGTAGCAAAGATCTTGATTGTACCATCATCTTCAATTTCGATGTTCGTGTCTGATTCTTCAGTAATCTGACGAATCATCGCACCACCTTTACCAATCACATCACGGATCTTGTCCTGATCAATCTTCATGGTATAGATGCGCGGAGCAAATTCGCTAAGCTCGTCACGGTGACCAGAAATCGCTTCGTCCATCACTTTAAGAATATGCAGACGAGCTTCTTTCGCTTGCTTCAGCGCGATTTGCATGATTTCTTTTGTGATACCTTCGATTTTAATATCCATCTGCAATGCAGTGATAC
>CAZOYR010000050.1:15008-21059 GCA_964584105.1 uncultured Alteromonas sp. | reverse complement strand
CCTTTTTTTCAAAAATACGCACCGGTGAGGTCATTTCACGCTTTACCAGCGATACTACGTTGCTACAGACAGTTATTGGTATGAGCCTCTCTATGGCCCTGCGCTCGGCAGTCACTTTCACCGGCGCGCTCATTCTGATGGCGATGACCAGCCCATTGTTAACATTGTGTGTATTACTGGCTGTTCCCGCCGTGCTCATTCCGATACGTGTACTGGCGCCGCAGGTGCGCCGCTATGCCAGAGCCAGTCAGGATAAAATTGCAGACTTAGGAGCGCACATTGATCAGAGCTTACATGAAATTACCACGGTGCAGGCATTCAATGCCCAATTGATGGAAAGCCAGCATTTTGCCGACCGGGTACAAAGTGCGTTCAATACTGCCAGAAAGCGAATTCATTATCGTTCCCTGCTCATCGGCCTGATTATGGTGCTGAGTCTGAGTGCTATATTGCTGATTGCGTGGGTGGGTGCCCGCCAGGTTTTCAGTGGTGACATTTCTGCCGGCGAATTATCCGCCTTCTTATTTTATGCCGTGATGGCAGGTGGCAGTGTTGCCACCATCAGTGAGGTGATTGGCGAAGTTCAGCGCGGTGTAGGTGCAAGCGAGCGCTTACTTGAATTGCTCGCCACGCCAAATGATATTCAGTCTGGCGATATTACGCTTCATACCCGTCAGCACGCTCCCACCATTGCGATTAACGCTATACGGTTTGCCTACCCTGACTCGCCGAATTTATTTAACCAGTTTTCGCTAACCATCGCTTCTGCCGAAAAAGTCGCGCTGGTCGGCGCAAGCGGTGCAGGAAAAAGCACATTGTTTCAGTTGTTACTGCGCTTTTATGATGTGCAGGAAGGGCAAATTCTGCTGGACGATGCCCCCATTGAGACACTGACGCTGACCTCTTTGCGTGAACACATTGCTATTGTTACCCAGGAATCCGTGATCTTCGCTACCACGGTGCTGGAAAACATCCGGTACGGTCGACCGGATGCATCAGATGATGAGGTAATCAGCGCAGCCAAAGCAGCTTTTGCCCATGAGTTTATCGAGGAGCTTGAGCATGGCTATGCGACCGAACTGGGTGAACGGGGTGTCAGACTCTCCGGCGGTCAGCGTCAGCGCGTGGCTATTGCCCGGGCAATATTGGCCGACCGGCCAGTGCTGTTGCTCGATGAAGCTACCAGCGCATTGGATGCGCAGAGTGAAAAAATGGTACAGCATGCCTTGAATCAGCTTATGCAGGGCAGAACAACGATTGTCATCGCCCACCGCCTGGCAACAGTCCAACACGCCGATCGCATTGTTGTCATGGATAAAGGCAGGATTGTGGCGCAGGGTACACACGAAATGTTGATGAAAAGCGACACTTTGTACAGACAATACGCTGAACTGCAATTGCTTAGCTAGTGGCCTTGTGGTGCTATAAAAGGAGAGTTGCAAAAACGTTAACGATAAGCAACATTCGAACTATTTTTAACCACTGTACGTTAGTTAACACAGCGGTCAGTCAGAAGGTTCGAAATCAACATGTCGATGGAAATATAATGTTTAGAATTGTGATTAATAACGGTTTGCTTGCAGGCCTGTGCATGTCCCTGTGCGCATTAAGTCTGCCAGCATACAGCCAGTACTTCGGCGATAACCAGGCCAAACTGGTTGTGCTTGAAGAGGTGGCATTTAAAAACGAAACCAAAAATGTCGAGGCTGTTGGTACTGCTGAGGCAATTCGTTCCGTTACGTTGTACGCAGCTGTTTCTGATGAAGTCACCGAAGTAAATTTTGTACCAGGTCAGTACGTTGAAAAAGGCAAGGTGCTGGTGAAGCTGGATGATCGTCGCCAACAGGTTGCTGTGCGTCGCGCCCGGTTACAACTTGAAGATACCCTGCGCACGTTTAAACGCCTGCAGGAAAGTCACGAGCGTGGTGCCATTGCGCAAAGTGAGTTAGATGTCGCGCAAACCGAACGCGATTTGGCGGAAGTCGCGTTAGCAGAGGCGCAGGCAGATTTGGACGATCGTATTATCGAAGCGCCATTTAGCGGTGTGGTAGGCCTGACCGATGTTGAGGTAGGCGATCGCATTACAGAGCAAACAGCGATTACTACTATTGATGACAGAAGCAAACTGTACGTAAATTTCAGAGCGCCGGAAGCTGCCCTGTCAGTACTGATGAGCAACCCCAAAGTCACTCTTGAGCCATGGACAAACCGCAATAAAGACATAAGCGCGGAAATTGCAGAAGTGGATTCGCGCATCAGTGAAGATGATCGCACGATGCGCGCTCGCGCGCTACTGGACAATAGCAATGACAGGTTCCGTCCGGGCATGAGTTTTCGGGTAAACCTGTCAGTAGACGGTAACCGCTATGCAGCTATTCCTGAAGCAGCACTGCTGTGGGGCGCAAACGGCGCGTATGTCTGGATTTCAGAAAATGGCAAAGCCAAGCGTATTGATGTAGAGGTACATCAGCGACTACGTGGAACGATTTTGGTGTCCGGCAAGCTTGAGGAAGGCGACCTGCTTATCTCTGAAGGCGTTCAGCGCCTGCGCAACGGTCAGGATGTCACGACGGAACTGGCGCGGAGCGCTGAGTAATGAGTCACCTGACCTCCCAGAATAACGATCTTCCCTCAACGGCCATCCGCCGCCCCGTCTTAATTGTTGTCCTGAACCTGCTGGTTGCTATTGCCGGTTTTGCGGCACTCAATGGTCTTGAGGTGCGCGAACTGCCAGATGTCGACACACCAACCATTACTGTCACCGCTCAGTTGCCCGGTGGCTCGCCGGAAACGGTTGATGCAGAAGTGACCAGTCGCCTTGAGGGCGCAGTAGCCCGGGTTAGTGGCGTACAAAATATCTACGCACAAAGTGAAGAAAACAGCGCGCGGGTTCGGGTGGAATTTCGCCCCGGCATTGATTTGGAAGATGCGGCCAATGAAACCCGCGAGTCTGTCAGCCGGGTTCAGCGTCAATTACCTGAGGATGTTGAGCAGGTGGCGATTATCCGCGCAGATAATGATGCTGAGGCCGTTGTAAGTATTGCGGTTTCATCGCGTACACTTGATATGGAAACACTTACCGAGCGGGTAGATACCGACCTTGCACCTCTGTTTTTAAGTATTCCCGGGGTAGCTGATGTTCAGTTAAATGGTAACCGTGAGCGGGTACTTCGCGTCTCCGTCGACCCATTGCGTTTAACCAGTTACAGCTTGTCGATGACTGATGTCGCCGACGCCCTGCGCCTGGCACCTTTTGATGTCCCTGCTGGCAGTATTCAATCTGAGGACCAGTCGCTGATTGTGCGTGCCGATGCGACCTCTGTCACAGCGGAAGATGTTGCATCCATCGTTTTGAATAATGACGTACGCATTGGTGATGTGGCCAGTGTCTATTTTGGTCCTGCCGATACCACCAGCATGGTGAGGCTAGATGGTAAGCCGGTTATCGGACTGGGAGTGGTACGTCAGGCCAGCTCAAATACCATTGAGATTTCCGATGAAGTCCGTGCCATGGTTAGCCAGCTTAACGAACGTTTTACTGATATGGACATCGTGATCACCTCTGATGATGCGGAATTTATTCGCGACTCGGTCAGTGAAGTCGTCGAATCATTAAGTCTGACGGTGCTGTTAGTGGTCTTCACACTGCTGGTGTTTATTGGTTCATGGCGCGCCACCATTGTGCCTGCGTTGTCTATTCCAGTGTCACTGGCTGGGGCACTGGGCATCATCTGGGTACTGGGCTTTTCCGTTAATATTCTGACCTTGCTGGCACTGGTTTTAGCCACCGGGATGATTGTTGATGACGCGATTGTGGTATCAGAGAATATTCAGCGTCGCCGGGGTCTGGGGCTGGGTGCGCGAGCCGCCGCGGTCGTCGGTTCCCGGGAAGTCTTTTTTGCCGTTGTCGCCACCACTGCCGTTTTGGCTTCGGTGTTTATTCCCATCGCATTTCTGCCATCAACTGCTGGCAGACTTTTCCGTGAGTTTGGCGGTGTACTGGCTGGCGCTGTTATTATCTCATCATTTGTCGCGCTGTCGCTGGTCCCTGCCCTGACCGCCCGACTGCCGTTGAAAAATCATAAGAAAGGCGGTTTTTTTGATAAAACATTTGGCCGTTTCGGCTACTGGTGTTTATCTGGCTATCAGCGCTCATTAACCTGGTCGCTGCGATATGGGTGGGTCATTGTTATCTTGAGTCTGGTGGCGGCAACCGGCGCCTGGTTCCTGTCACAGAATATCAAAAGCGAACTACTGCCCAGTGAGGATCGGGGGACCATTCGTATCTTTGCCCGCGGTCCTGATGGTGCAGGTATCAACTTTATGGACCGTCAGGCTGAGCGCATGGAAGAGGTGCTCTTACCTTATGTCGAAAAAGGCACAGTAGACTCAATTTATACCGTTGTGGGTTCGTGGGATCCGAATATCGTATTTATTACGGCCCCATTGAAACACTGGGATGACAGAGACAAATCGTTACAGGATGTAGTAGAGGAAATCCGGCCTGTATTACAATCAATTCCGGGGGCGCCGGGTAATGCTTTTGGTGGTAACAGTCTGAACTTACGTGGACAGGGCGGTGGCCTTGAGATTGCACTAACCGGCGATAGCTACGAGCGGATCTTCCAGGCAGCGCAGGATTATGCCGCTAAAATAGAACAAAATATTCCTGAACTGGGTACCCCGCGAATAAGCTACGAACCTACTCAGCCGCAGATGCGCATCAATATTGATCGCCGCCGTGCAGATGAGCTTGGTGTACCGTTAAATGATATTGCCACGACACTGCGTGCTGCTGTAAACGGTGATGACATTGCTGATCTTAATGTCGGTGACCAGTCAATCCCAATTATGCTGCAATCCAGAAACCGGAATACCAGTAACCCCGCGGATTTAACTAATCTGTATGTGAAATCCGAATCGGGAAATCTGGTGCCACTGTCCAGCATTGCGTATATCAGCGAAGAAGGGGTTGCCGCCGAGTTAGAACGACAGGCACAGCGTCGGGCCATTGAAATTCAAATGGACCTGCCTGATGAGGTAGCAATTAATGAAGCGGTCGAGAAGCTTCGCGGCTTACAAAACACTCTGCCCGATGGCATCGGTCTTATCTTTTTGGGCGAAGCGCAGACCTATGAGGAAACATCACAACAGGTGGCCATCACCTATGTGTTAGCATTTATTATTGTTCTGTTGGTATTAGCTGCGCAATTTGAAAGTGTGAACAGCGCTGTTGTGGTAATGCTGACCGTTCCATTCGGGATTGCTGCCGCCATTTATGCACTGTTCCTGACCAACACCACTATTAACGTATACTCACAAATCGGCCTGGTCATGCTGATTGGTCTGCTGGCGAAAAACGCTATTCTGCTTATTGAGTTTGCTGATCAACTGCGTGATCGCGGCTATGAGATTTACGATGCCATCGTTGAAGCCGGAAAAGTAAGGCTGCGTCCTATCATGATGACACTGGTATCGACCATACTGGGTGGATTACCGCTCATTCTGTCGACCGGCGCAGGGGCTGAATCAAGAAACGCTATCGGATGGGTGGTATTTGGCGGATTGGGGATTGCGGTTGTGTTTACTCTGTATCTCACGCCAGTGCTATACCTGGGTCTGGCCAGGTTTACCAAGCCACGGGCGGATGAAAGTCAGCGACTGGAAAATGAACTGGATCACGCCAGCCAGCAGTCACTTTAAATTACGTCTGTAGAAACAAAAAAACCGCAATGCACATTGCGGTTTTTTTATGGGTGCGAAGCAATCTTCAGGGCGCTGCCGCGGGTTGCTGATTGGCCTGCGCGCCATTGACCAACGCTTTGGCCAGCATTTTGTGCGTGAGCAGTGACAGGATTTCGGTTTCTTCTTCACTACGATTTCCATCCACACCAGTAATGGTCATCGCCACTTCCATCGCTTTGTGCGCATCAAAGGACAGGTCCTCTTTAAAATCGCGCAGGTAATCCATTGCGACACCGGTATCCAGCGCTTTGCGTGTCTGATAAATAACATCATTTAAAAACGCTTCCGGGCAAATCGGGCTTTCCC
>CAZOYR010000050.1:0-14908 GCA_964584105.1 uncultured Alteromonas sp. | reverse complement strand
CGTGTCTGATAAATAACATCATTTAAAAACGCTTCCGGGCAAATCGGGCTTTCCCACTCAAGTGAATTAACTAATTGCTCAAGATAATCCTGCTCAGTAAGCGTGACTTTATTATCAATCTGGTAAAGAAGAACGGCGAGACGAACAAGGGCCTGGTTAAAAGACTGCTGACTGGATAACTGCATACAAACTCCTTCACAGATTTATCTGCGAATAATTATCGAAGCGTCCTGCTTCCGCTTTATTGTGATTAATTAGGGTACATTTACACCATGCTCCGGCTGCCCGGAATACAGTGACACACGCATTACGCGTATTTTCTGAAGATAGTTCAGCCCGTTAAATGAAGTCTGTGTAAGTGTTCAGAACCTGAGCGACTATCGGCCGGAATCCGGCTAAATGCTGCTTCGATGCAGTTTATTTCAGTATAGAAGAGAATAGCGTAAAGCCAAACTGAAGGCCGACCTCTGGCAAGGCCGGCCTGTAACGCTGCCTTAACGCAGCCCTAATGTTATATCATTGATGTAGAAGTTACCGTTGAAGATCGCGTGTGCTTCACCCGTGGGATCTAGCGCAAAAAATTGCTTGTCCTGGTCGGTAAGGGCCTGATAGCCGCCTATTACCTGATACAACCAGACCTCAGGATCAAATTCCAGCTGCTGCGTCTCATAATACGTCAGAGCCGAGCACGGTTGACCTGAATCGATAACCTGACAGAAATACGCTTCGACAGCCTGTTGAACAGGCGCTTTTTCCAGCGAAATCGTATCTTGCTCGCTAACGTCAATCTCACTTGCAGCCTGGTGTTTTTCAGCATCCGGCTGGCGGCGATGTATATCGGTAAGCGCGCCCACCAGTTGCTGCAAGTCCTGCTCGTGTTCGACATTATTCACATCGGCACTGGCCTCATTCAGCATTCCGCCAGCCTGATTGAACAGAACAGGCACTTCGCTGAGATTAGCATAGTTACCCGGCGCAAAGTCAGGCTGCTGCTCCATATGCAGCAAAAAACCCTTCAACAGGCGTGTGCGCCCCTGAAACTCCCTGAACCGTCCCAACAGCTCCAGCAGCCGGGCCTGTGCCACCGACAGCTCCTGTGCCGCTTTGGAAAAGTTTTGTTGCAAAGCGACCACTAACAGCTGGCGTAGCTCACGATTACTGCCTGCCAGTTCACTGAGTTCATCAAAGCGAAAGCACTCAAGCTGTGTAAGTAGCTCTGATACCTGGCTCTGGGCAAGTTCGTTTTCGCGAATTTTAGCCTCTACCGACGAAACGTAGCCGAACTCATTGTTGATCCGGCTGAACATAACTCTGACACTGTTCGCCAGAGACTCAGTTAACTGATAAACGTGCTCGGTCAGATCTGACATGTGGGCATGCGCTTCATTAAAGCGGTTGTAGTGCAGCGCCTCTTTATAGTGTTCTGTCAGCGTTTTAAGACTCGCCAGCGAGGCGCCAATATTGGCATTGATGGTGCGGTTTCTTTCATCCTGCAGACTGCCTTCCAGCAGTGTTCGTACCGCCGCCTTCAATCGCAAGGGGCTTTGCGGCTCAGGGCGCCACAGCACCTGTAGCTGAACCAACTGCTCAAGGACTTTCTTACTGTATTCCTGCTCATTCACGTGGCCAGACACATAGGCCTGCATAATTAAATCACTATGCCGGCCAAGTGCATTGAGCAGTTTACTGCCGGCCTGAATAAGTGCCTGACTCATATCAGGCTGCCCTGACTAATAGCGGCTTCGGCCTGTTCTGACAGCGACAGCGATTCGGTTTCATCGATAAATTTAATGACATCGTACAAATGCTCAATGCGTCCCGTGGCCAGATAAATCTGTTTATCTGCATTGGGCTTAATCAGATACCCCAGGTCGGTTAATCGTTTAAATACCTGCTTTAGCTGCCCGTCAAGATTGACACTGGTTGAGTTAAACAACCGATAACGGGAAATCTTTTCAAGTTGCTCGGCATATGCCGGCGTATCTTCAATCACAGATTGTAGTTCGTTGAGCCGGATTGCACTGCCCATTGTCACCGGAACATCCGCTTCACCGGCTTGCTGCACCAGCATCAGCCACTCAACCAGCGGCACAAGTGACGATGTGGTTTCCTGAAACTGGTTCAGTAATGTTTTTCGCTCTGCCTCTCCCAGCGTCAGGTAGGCGGCAAAAAACACCTCCCCTTCTGCAGAACTGGCCAGGGTTCGGTTGAGCATATTCAGGTGAGGCTCCAGCGTTTCAGCGTTGTCACGGCGTTTTAAAAAGCGCCACGCTTCTTCGTCTGTCACCTGACAAATAAATTTACCTTCCAGTAACTGGCTGAGAATACGACCTGCTTCAGACATCATGCTGACGCTTCCTCCTGAGTTCGGCGAGCCTGAATACGCTCGGCTATGGCACTGGCTTTAGGTTGCACCACCTGCAGTTTTCGGCTGACCTTGTCGATCAAATAGCGATTCTCAAACAGGGTGAGTACATCGGACTCCGGGTTGGGGAATGCACCCACAACGCTGATATTGTTTTTGTGACAGGCATCAAATATTTTTTTCACATTGCTTTGATGCAAAGTGCCCAGCTCGTCAATAGGCCAGTGAACGGTAGTGCTGTCGTCACTGCGCAATAAGCGGGTAAAGGCCAGTAAGAATTTACACAAAATCAGATAAGCCATACCGTGACTGGATGACTCGTTTAGCTGACGGTCAGTGCGAATAATCAGGTCACTGTTTCCTTCACGAAGATGTAGCTCGATATCAAGTAATTTACTGATCCCGCCAGTCAGGGCCGCGCGCCCCAAAATATCCAACACCCGCCGCATACTTTGCCCGTATTCTTCATCAGGTAACTCGGCAGCCCCTGAGGCCATCCACTCATCATAAAGCCCTCTGAACTGCTCCAGCTCAGGCCAGAATTCAAGTTCACTGATGCGCGAGCGAATCTTCACCGCAGAATCCGACACGCCATCTAAAAACAGTTCGCTGTCGACTTCTTTGGTGATGCGGCGGCTCTGACTGACAATGCGTTTATCAATGTCTGCCAAAACATAGTAATACTGTGTGAGGTCGGCACCGAATATCCGCCCCTGCTCTTTCAGCCCCTGCAGTTTTTGCGGGACAATCACATTTAATAACTGTGACAGGTGCGTCACCATTCTGCGATGGTCAATGCCCTTCACGCCATGTGCGTTGATCACTGCACACTCCTGACGAGCCCGCTCCCAGGTATCTGACAAACCTGTGCCGGCCTGCGCAGCGATAAGCTGGTCAAAGCGTTCGACGTAATTACGAACATCGCTCAGCAGCTCCTCGCGCTCCTGCAACAATGCCTGGGCCTGGGACAGCCGCTGACCTATGCTAACATCATCGAAACGTTGTTCGTCCGGGTGATCGACGCTTGCCAGCGTTATGCGCGCCAGCGCCTTGCCCAGTGAGGTGACTTGCTCTTGCTGCTCGGTCGCTGTTTTAAGCGTAACCTCGAACTTCTGCTGTGCGTCCTGCAATGCTTCCCGGGTCTCCCGATACGCGCTGTTCTCCTGTGCAAGGCTACGCTCGGCTTCGGACAGGGTTTTGCGCGCCTCGCTTAAGCCGCTTTGCCATTTGACCTTATGACCGGTAAATACCGTTTGATACCAGCGCTCATAGTCACTGACCTTATGTCGCTGTGACTCGGTTTTGGTAATGCTGTCTTTAAGCGATTTGATGCGCTTTTTCAGTTGACCAATTTCATCGACATCCACGCCGCGATTATTCAGCTCACTTTCCAGCCAGGCTTCCATATCTTTACGGTCACTGGCGGCCAGCTCTCTGGCCTTCCTGATATCTGCGTCACACTGTGCGATCTGTGCTTTGGTATCGCCAATTAATTGCTGCCAGTGGAAACGGTGTTCCGTCTGGGCTTCGCGTAACTGGTCGCTTAATTCATCATTATCAGATTCAAACTGCGCGGCGACTTTTTTCTGCGACTGCGTATTTGCATCCAGCTTGCTGCGGGCTTTCTGCTTTCTTTCAGATAAGGCCTGTTGATACTCGCTTAACAGACTGTCCCTATCCTGTTGGGCACGCTTACGGGCAGACTCGGCACTGCGCACCAGGTTGTCCTTTTGGGTCAGCGCCAGCTCAGCATTTCGCACATCCTCATTGGCTTTGGCCAATACTTGCTCACACGTATTTTGTTGCGCCAGCGCATCTTTCTGGCGCTGCTGAGCGTCATTGAGTTGCTGTTTCAGCGCCTGCTCGCTTTGGGCGTATTCAGGGGTTTCCAGCACATCAGTGGCTAAATCAATACCGTAGAGCCCTGCATTACTGTCCGTTGTGCGCGGGGTTAAGTCGGTCCGGTCCAGCAGCTCAGGGCGAAGAATTTTGCCCAGGGTTTGCTCCCAGCTTTCTACATTTTTGCGCAGAAACTCCAACAGTGAACCTTCTCCCGGATAAAGCAGCTGATTTACCGCGGCTACGGCTTTTTCTTCTTTTTGATATAACTGGCGTGCCTTATCAAGCGCCTGGGATGCTTCCTGGCGTCCCTGCTGTAGCTTGTGATGCTGGGCCTGCGCCTGTCGGTACTCAGCTCGCGCAGCATCCTCGTTAATGGTAGCTTCTTTAATCGTTGCATCCATCAAATCTAACTGAGACTGCTCGAACTCATTGAAGCCGACATTGTTTACACTGGCTTTTAACTCAGCCTCAGTGACTTTTAGCTCGCTGAGCTGGGCTTGATACGCTTCTTTAAGCGACTGCTGACGCTGGGCAAAAGATGCTTTTATCTCATGCAACGCATCACTTTCCTGTTGCTGCTGTTCGCTTTGTTTTTCAGCTGCCTCCTGACGTGATGCAGACAATTGCTCCAGTGTGGCGTTTAACTTTTCGCCCGCTTCCGCCAGGCGTCGCGCGTAGGCAGACTCAATATCCTGGTGTTTTTCAGTTAACAGGCTGTAACGGGAAGAAACAGACTCCAGTTCGTTCTGCCACTGCGCCAGACTGGCAACATCTTCTCGCAGCTGCTCAATATCCCACTCCTGCCACTGTTCATATTCACGCTCTACCGCTTCAAGCTCAGCAGAGAATTTTTCGACATCGGCGCGTGCACCGGATACCGTTTGATTCAGCAGATCGCGGCGCTCATACCAGTTAGCATCATTCTGCTTTCGCTGGTGATGATTGTCTTCAAGGGATGTTTTTGCTTGCTCCGCACGCGCAGACAACTGACTTTTGTCCTGCTCAAATTGCCCTTTTAATGTACCAAGGGTCTGTTCGGCTGTGGTGAGGGCCAGATTAGCCTGCTCAAGCTTGGTAAACTCGGGACGGATACGATCAAATTGTTTGATTAGCTGGCACTCTTTGAGCCAGTCGTCCACACGATTACGACTAAGGCTGGAGGTTGGCGGCTGCACCCCATCTTCTTCCAGAATGGCGGCAATCATCGCCTTGATGGTTTCCATTTTGCCTTCTTTTGAATGCACCGCCTTGGCGAGTTTTTCCATATGCCGAATATGCGATTGCTGTGAGCACAAGCTGAAAATACGCGCATAGCCCAATAACTCTCGGGCATTACTGCTTTGATTCAGTACGCCCTGATCATTTTGTAAAATCGCCCGAAAATCTTTGGTGTTCAGCTGGCTGGTTACCAAAATGTTGTTTCGCTTCATCGCGCGGGCTAATTCAACACTCGATACACTGCTATGCTTATTGTTTTTTTGCTCATACAAATAGTCAGTAATATCAAAGGGCTTTCCGATGAATCGATAATTCACGCCACTACCCGAAGAGCTCAGTACTACCTGGCACAAGTCCCCTTCCGGGCGGGTATATTCGTAAATAATAAAACTGGAGGTGCGAGGCAGATACCACTTTTCAAAGCTGTCACGCGTTGCTGGTACAACGCGGCTGGGGTACTCACCATAAAAGACGGGAATCAATCGTTGTAACGTGGTTTTACCCGACGCATTGGTTCCGCAGATATTGGTGTGCCCGTCAAGCTTCAGCTCGACAACACCGGGAAGATGAGTATCAATCAAGATTATGCGTTTTAAACCAGCCATAGAATTCCTGTTGTTGCGTGGTGACGACGGCGCAGCACTTTTTTTAACCGGCAAACAAAGAATGCCGGTAATTATTTTTAAGAGGTTGCCTTGCCCACTTTTACAGCGCACGAAAGTGTATTATGAATTGCAGAATTTTCCCAGCCTGTATATGTATGCCCGCTCATACTGCATACAGCTCTACTGCATTCAGACACGCAAAGGCAAAAGAAAAGGCCGCCCTTTCAGGGGCGGCCTTTTTATCATGAATGACTGCGCTTAGCGCGGTGGGAACATACCACCGCCGCCGCCCATGCCACCACCACCGGGTGGCATCATGCCTTTCATCTGGCGCATCATCTTCTTCATGCCGCCACCGGACATTTTTTTCATCATTTTTTGCATTTGCGTAAATTGCTTCAGCAGCCGGTTTACATCCTGGATCTGCGTGCCCGAGCCTGCCGCGATGCGACGCTTGCGCGAGCCTTTGATGATATCAGGACGAGCACGTTCTCCCGGCGTCATCGAGTTGATGATGGCTTCCATCTGATTGAACTGCTTGTCATTGGCGCTGTCTTTAATTTTCGCCGACATATTGCCCATGCCAGGCAACTTGTCCATCAGCCCCATCATGCCGCCCATGTTCTTCATTTGCTCAAGCTGCTCTTTGAAGTCCTGAAGATCAAAGCCTTTGCCTTTCTGAACCTTTTTCGCCAGTTGCTGCGCTTTGTTTTTATCAACCTTACGCTCAACTTCTTCAATAAGACTCAGTACATCGCCCATCCCCAGGATGCGTGATGCAACACGTTCGGGGTGGAAGGGTTCAAGCGCATCGACTTTCTCGCCCATACCCATGAATTTGATTGGCTTACCAGTAATCTGACGCACAGACAGCGCCGCACCACCACGGGCGTCACCATCGGCTTTGGTCAGAATCACACCGGTTAAAGGCAGTGCATCGTTAAATGCCTTTGCTGTGTTCGCCGCATCCTGACCGGTCATCGCATCTACAACAAACAGCGTTTCTACCGGCTCAACAGCGGCATGAAGCGCTTTGATTTCGTCCATCATGTCGCTATCGACATGCAAACGGCCGGCGGTATCGACTAACAGCACGTCATAAAATTGTTTACGCGCACTGTCTATCGCGCCTTCGACTATATCGACAGGCGTTTGTAAAACGGTAGAAGGATGGAAACCAACATTGACTTCATTTGCCAGGGTTTCAAGCTGTTTGATCGCAGCGGGACGGTAGATATCCGCACTTACCACCATGACCTTTTTCTTTTCACGCTCAGTCAGGTATTTGGCAAGCTTACCCACACTGGTGGTTTTACCCGCCCCCTGCAGGCCCGCCATCAACACGACGGCTGGCGGCTTGGTTGCCAGGTTCAGCTTTTCGTTCGCTTCACCCATAACCGCTTCAAGCTCAGACTGAACAATTTTGATAAATACCTGGCCAGGCTTGAGGCTTTTTGAGACTTCGGCACCCACAGCCCGCGCTTTTACCTGCGCGACGAACTCTTTAACCACAGGCAGTGCAACGTCTGCTTCAAGCAGCGCCATGCGCACTTCACGAAGTGTCTCTTTGATATTGTCTTCGGTAAGCCGCCCCCGCCCGCTGATATTGCGCAGCGACTGGCCAAGGCGGTCGGATAAATTCTCAAACATACAAAGCAGTCTTTTATTGATGATAATTAACAGGAGACAGTATAACGAAAATTGGCCGCACAACGTACCATTGTTGTTACACTTTTGTGCTTAGATGGCTCTGATCGGGCGAAAAACAATAGCAATGGTTGAATTTGTCGGTTACTTACAGTATCAATAGCGGCGGGCAGATACATCGCTGTGGCTTGCTCTGCATCGGATTATTGCCTTTCAGGACTGTCTTTTACGGGAATTTTAATGACCACGCCTTTTGCCATTGCGGCCATCGTTTTTTACTTTTTCAGCGCGGCAATGCTTGTCAGACGTTTTGTTCAGCATCAGCATTCCGATAATATTGCGCTGCCACAGACGGTGGCGATTTTGGCTGCGCTGGCGCATATCATCTTTCTGGTCCAGGCAATCATGATTGCGCCTGGTCAGAATATGAGTATTACCAATGTGTTGTCTTTGGTGTCCTGGTTAATCAGCAGCGCGATGCTGGCCTCTACAAGAGTGTTACCAAACCAGATATTACTGCCTGTGGTGTTTTGTTTTTCAGCGCTTACTGTGGCAGCGTCACTGCTCATTCCCGTCGAGCACATCATGCACATTGAGCTACAACCGGGATTGGTGATTCACATCACCTTGTCACTGTTCGCCTATGGTGCTCTGGTTATTGCATTTTTATACGCCCTTCAAATGTCTTACATCACCTATCGTTTGAAGCAGAAAGGGTCAAGCCTGCTGCATTCCTCGCTACCACCCCTGATGATGGTAGAAGGCGTCATGTTCAAGCTGGTTCAGATTGGTACGGTACTGCTTGTTATTTCACTTATTAGTGGGTTTGTGTTTCTTGAAGATATGTTCAGCAAGCAATATGCGCATAAAACAGTACTTTCCATGTTTGCTCTGGTGCTTTATGTTATCGTATTAGCAGGCCAGAAGTTAAAGGGCTGGCGAGCCCGTCAGGCGATTATTTTAAATGTAATTGGTGTACTGCTGCTTAGCGTTGCGTATTTTGGCAGCCGCTTTGTCCGCGAGTTTTTGTTGTAAGGGTAACCGCTGATTTACTTTCTTTCGCTAAATCCGGTTTAGCCTTGCAACCTGCCCGTCAAATTACTACATTGAACTTCTCTTTAGGTACAGGAACCCAATAGTTGGACGACATATCTACCAGCACTCTGTTTATTATTCTTGCGGTGCTAATTTTATTTTCAGCGTACTTCTCCAGTTCAGAAACAGGCATGATGTCGATCAACCGGTATCGGC
Source organism: uncultured Alteromonas sp. (assembly GCA_964584105.1). Classification (GTDB taxonomy): domain Bacteria; phylum Pseudomonadota; class Gammaproteobacteria; order Enterobacterales; family Alteromonadaceae; genus Alteromonas. The sequence continues at coordinate 5,980 of CAZOYR010000050.1, read as the reverse complement.
TGAAGCATCTGCAAAAGGAAGGAAATAGTGCCGCAAACCGGGTTCAGCGTTTACTTGAGCGTCCTGACCGACTGATTGGCCTGATTCTGATAGGCAACAATCTGGTCAACATTGCCGCGTCGTCCATTGCAACCATCATTTGTGTGCGACTGTTTGGTGATTACTGGGGCTTTTTTGCCACCACCTTTGGTCTCACCCTGATTTTGCTGATTTTTGCTGAGGTCACGCCCAAAACACTGGCAGCACTGTATCCGGAGAAAATCGCCTTTCCCAGTTCGTTAATCCTGCTACCTCTGCTTACTGTGATGTACCCGTTCGTTGCGCTGATTAACAGTATTACAAACGGCATTCTGTATTTGCTGCGAATTAATCCAACCAATGGTAGTGATGACTCGCTAAGTCGCGAAGAGTTGCGTACGGTGGTGTATGAAGCTGGTGCAATGATTCCCAAGAAACACCAAGATATGCTGGTCAGTATTCTTGACCTTGAAAGTGTCACCGCAGAAGACATCATGGTACCGCGCGCCGAAATTTTCGCCATCGACATTAATGACGACTGGAAAAAAATTCAGAAGCAACTGACTGGCTCACAGCATACCCGTGTGTTGTTGTATCGGGATAGCATTGATGATGCTGTTGGTTTTGTTCACGTTCGTGATGCATTACGTCTGCTTTCCAAAGATCAATTTACCAAGTCCAGTCTGCTGCGGGCTGTCAGAGAGATCTACTACACACCCGAATCTACCCCACTGCACACGCTGATGTATAAGTTTCAGGCAGAAAAGGAGCGCATTGCCCTGGTGGTGGATGAATATGGCGATATCATGGGTTTGGTCACGCTGGAAGATATTCTTGAAGAAATCATCGGCGACTTCACGACCAGTATGGTGCCGGACCATAGTAAAGAAGTGAATGTACAACAGGACGGCAGTGTATTGATTGATGGCAGCGCGAATATCCGTGATCTGAACAAAGAGATGGATTGGATGCTACCCACAGAAGGTCCTAAAACATTGAACGGACTGATTTTGGAGTATCTTGAAGAGATCCCGGAGAATAAAGTCAGTGTCCGGTTGGCGGGCTATCCGATTGAGATTGTGGACATCAACGAGAACATGATAAAAACGGTGAGGATAATGCCTGAATACTACACGCGGCAGGCTGAACCGGAAACTGAGAATTAACTGAGCGGCCCGTTACTTTTTGACCTGAGTGCGCCGGGCCAGCACCTGCGCTTTAGCGGCGGCAACTTTCGATGACAGGTTGTTTAACTTGCCCAGCAACTCACGCATCTCTTCGTCTTCACGCAAGTCCGACTCGGCCAGGTGACTTTCGAGTGAACGCCTGAGAAGCTCAGGAATCGATTTGGTGGTCATGATGTTGTCGTCCTCTACAAATACCTACCAGTAAACCACAGCGCAGTCATCGCCACAGTCACTCACTAGAACTTATATCGGTCGGAATCGGGAGTTCTTAAGATCAATCGTCAAAAAAATGACAAAAATTTGAGCAGTTTTACCTGCTCATACCTGCAGAAGGGAACTTAGCGCCCCTGGTAATGTTCCAACAACTCGCCACGATGGCCAATACCGGAATACTTTATGACGGCTACTGATGCGGTAGCAAACAACGGCATACGCTGTATCTGACAGATTTCATCTAACAGATAACTGACAAACGGCATATGGCTGACTACCAGTAATGATCGTAAGGGTTTTAATCTGGAACGGGATTGTTGAAGCAGCGCATCAATGTAATCATGTGTCAGATGGATGTCTCCGTCCGGCACAATATCGTTGCAAATTTGATTGTTCAGAAATCGGTGATGCTGCTGCATCACTTCGAAGGTTTGTTTCGTTCGACGATAGGGAGAAACAAGTGCCATATCAATTGTTTGATTTTGACTGTACTTTTCCAGCCACTTAGACGTAGCCAATGACTGCAACCGGCCTTTGTCAGTCAGCTGCCGCTGACGGTCATCACGACGAGCGGGTTCGGCTTCGCCATGGCGCATTATGAATAGCAAGGTAGAGTCGCTGCTTTGACGTGGCATAACAATTATTAATACTATGGATTACTGCTGCGTAACAATATCAGAACTAGGTTTACACGCCTAGCGTTTAAAAAGAAACCTGGTGTTGTTCGTACACAATTTTATGCCTTATCTGATTGTGCTGTTCACGAGGCTGAAATACGGGTTTACACGTGTCGCTAATCCTTATAACCAGAGAGCATTTTGACAACACTAAATTTAGCACAATCGACATTTTTAACGCTTAAAAACGGGATGCGTGTGATGCTGTGTCGCCCTCCCGAAGGCGAAGCTGCGTATGTATCGCTGTCAGTCAAAGCAGGCCACTTCTACGACCCGACTGAGTATCAGGGACTGGCTCATCTGCTTGAACATGCGCTTTTTCTTGGCAGCCAGCATCTGCCCAAAGCTAACGAAATCAATGAACTGGCTGAGCGGTGTGGTGGTTCCATTAACGCCTGGACCGGCACCGAGTACGCTAATTATCATTTCCACTGTCACGAAAATGCCCTTCCGGCAATGTTGCCCGCGTTTTGTGACATGATAGCGCACCCGCTGCTTGAACCTGACGCGCTAAGCAAAGAAGTCGAGGCCATTGAGGCGGAGTTTCAGTTTAAACGTAAGGATGACTTACGTCGTCTTTATCAGATTCATAAAGAAACCTGTAATCCTGAACATCCTTTTAGTAAGTTTTCAGTCGGTAACGCGCAGATTTTCCGACAGGACAGTATTGAGAAGTTACAGCAGGTACTGATTTCTCACCATCAGCGATTTTACTGTGCCAGCAACATGGCAGTTTGTATTTTCTCATCCCATCCGCAAGAGACGCTGACAGAGATACTGGAGGAGCAATTCGGCATCATCCATCGCGGAAATCCTGCTCCGGCAGACTGGCCTGAACTGTATTTGCCTGAACAGATGGGCACTCAGATAAATATCGAGCCGCTACAGGCGGCGCGTCGTATGATTGTGACGTTCCCTTTGCCCGGTCTGCACAATAACTATCAGGTCAAACCTTTGGATTATATCAGTCACCTGCTGGGGGACGAGGGTGAAGGCTCTTTATTGAATTATCTTAAGCAGCAAAACTGGGTAACCAACCTCATTGCCGGCAGCGGGATTGAAGGAGACGACTTTAAAGATTTTAATGTCAGTTTTCAGCTAACCCAGGAAGGACTGGATAAGCGCGAGGATATTCTCAAAGCGTTATTCAGTTTTCTGGCGTTGATAAAAAACGGAATCAGTGAGCAGTGGCGTTACGAAGAAAAGATGCAACTTTTTGCACTCGCCTATCAGTATGAAGACGCGCCAAAATTGATGCCTGTTGCCTGTGAGTATTCTCAGCATCTGTTTTTGTATACGTTTGACGAGATCCCGCTTTTTCGAACGCCAATAGAGACATACGATAAAGATTGTCTGGATGAGGCGCTACGATACTTTGATGCCAGACGCATCAGAGTTAAGCTGATTGCCCCGGGCATCGACACGGATAAGCAGTGTCGTTACTACGATGCAAAGTACTCAATAAGCGCGCTTCCCGCTTCGTTGATACAGACCCTTAACAGTGAAGGTGCCTCTGAGAAAATGGCGCTGCCTCCACCGAATCCTTATCTGGGTGATGAGTATGCATTGTGTCTACCGGACACTTCCTTCGCGACACCTGCGTTGATACACCAAGAGCACGGATATCGAAGCTGGTTTGGTCAGGACCATCAGTTCCATAGCCCCAAAGGTGACATTTACCTGTCTTTTGATGCTGAAGCATTCTGTACTGACGTGAACGCTACGGCTGCAAAGCGTATATGGTTAGCGTGCCTGAATGACGCGTTGCAATCCCGTTATTATCGTGCAGAAATAGCTGGTCTTCATTATCGCTTGTACGGCCATCAGGCGGGTTTAAGTCTGCACACAAGAGGCTTCACTAATCAGCAGGTTTTACTGGCCAGGCAACTGATTTCAGCTATCAACACGACAGTCCCTGACCGTGAACAGTTTGCCCTTCGCAAATCGATGCAGATCCAGAACCTGCAAAATTCGTTGATGAACAAACCCACTAACCGCTTGTTTTCCAGACTTAGTGTTCTGATACAGCGCAATACACAGGCACCCGTGGACTTATTGGCAGCTGTGAACACATGTAGTTATGACCAAATGATGGATACAGCACAGTCTGCGCTGGATCACTACTACCTTGAAACATTCATGCATGGAAACTGGTCAGGCGACGAAGCCAGAACATTTTGCTCAGACGTCAAAAATTTGACACCGGGTGCATCTGGCGCGCCATTAGCGCGTTCGGTGTCCCGCTTGCCGGCCGGAAAAACCCTTTTACATCATGTTCCAAGCGAACACGATGACGCTGCGGTCGTCCTGTATCTGCAGGCGCCCAGCGCATCCATCGAAGATACGGTATTTTGTATGATTCTCGAACAAATGCTGTCGGGACCTTTTTTCAACGTGCTCAGAACCCAGAAACAACTGGGATATGTGGTAGGTACAGGGTATGTGCCCCATAACCAGCATCCGGGAATGGCCTTATATGTTCAAAGTCCCCGGTATCCCGCAGCAGACATTTTGAAGGAGATCACGCAATTTTTGTTTAATCAGTTAAACGAAATAGATTTTTACAGTGCGTACTGGCATACCATTCAGCAAAACTTGCTTAAGCAACTTCATGAGCATGACTTATCGTTGTCTATGAAGTCACAGCGCCTGTGGATAAGCCTGGGCACCGCCGATTATCAATTTAATCGTAACGCCAGACTGGCGGCTTGTGTCAAAAATATGACATTCGACACAGTCAGAAACTATGCTGAGCGTGTAGCTAGCCGCCAACTCTATGGTGAGCTGGTTTTATTTGCCAATGGTCAGTTTGATACTGACCCGCCGTCAGCGGGGGTCAGAGAAGATGATATCGCTACCTTTAAGTCAATGATGCACCAATAAAAGTTCAAGCCTTTGGTTAGCTGTGCCAAAGGCTTTTCCTTTGTGCAAAATTCCACCTACCTTCGCCAGCCCGGCAAAAAAAAGTTGTAGAGAAAGAGTGATTTGGGCATATTGGTCATTCGGTTTGAACGAATACTGCCGATAAAACAATTAAACTAATAACGATAAGGCTTTTAAAGCCACTCAAAGGTGTATTGGTGCGCTCAACCATCGCTCGCTTATGTACAATATTTTTATTGGTATGCTGCGGACCCTTTTTCGCGTCATTCGCACACGCCATTTCTGTCACAGACATTTATTTCGAAGAATTAACGCTTCGGGATGGTCTTTCTGACACGACGATCCTGGATATCGCAGAAGGTCCGGACGGGTATATCTGGATCGCGACGCTGGGCGGCCTCAATCGTTATTCAGGCTATGAGTTTAAGCAGTATTTGCCGTCTGGCTCAGATCCTAATTCGCTGCCGTCTGGGATAGTGAGAGCGTTGCATGTCGACGCTCATGGCCGATTGTGGGTTGGTACCGATACTGGACTAGCGCTATTCCGACCAGAGACCGGGGACTTTCAAGTTTTTGATGATACAAATTCTGCATTAAAATCAAGCAATATATCTTTTATAACGTCAGCTAGAGACCATTCTCTGCTGATTGCCGCTGACCGCAAATTGTACAAAATTGATGCTGGTGTGCCTACCATCAAGCCATATAGTCTAGCATCAAGTTTCAACTCAGAAATAACGACACTTATCGATGAATCATCGCGCTTGCTGATTGGTACGCTTAGAGATGGACTTTATCTATTCGATAAGACCAATGACGAACTCTATTCAGCTTCAAAGGTAAATCCTTATTCATTCAATATACAAGCATCACGAGTCAATGACATTAAAGTCATCTCCGGCGATTACTGGTTGGCAACAAATGATGGTGTTTTTCAGGTAGATGTATCTGGCAGTGTAAAAGCACATCTGAATTACGGCTCCCACCCGTTGATTGGAACCA
>CAZOYR010000049.1:0-21374 GCA_964584105.1 uncultured Alteromonas sp. | reverse complement strand
CGGTCGCCTTTTTTATGCCCTTCACAACATTTTTCTATCCATCGTTAAAAATTCTCGCCTTGTTGAGCCAAACAGTCGGCTCAGCGGTAATTAAATAGATCAAAAACGCTATTATTTCACTATGCCTATTTCTTTAAATTATGAAATCTCACGGAGTGCGCCGGACCACCCGTGGCTTGTCCTTATTCACGGTTTGTTTGGCAATCTGGATAATCTGGCGGTCATCCGCCGGCATTTTCAAAAAACCTGTAACGTCGTGAGTATTGATTTGCCTGACCATGGCGAATCACCACACACGCAGGGATTTTCTTTCAGGGAATGCGCGAAAGGGATCGCAGCCATCATTGAAAATACAGAAGCAAAGCAGGTTCATCTTCTGGGCCATTCTTTAGGCGGTAAAGCCGCTATGATGACAGCACTGCATTACCCAACGCTTATTCGCGCTCTAATCGTTGCAGATATTGCACCTGTTACCTATTCAGCCCGCCACAACGACATTATCCGTGGGCTACGCAACGTGGATTTAGATAAGGTTACAAAACGCAGTGATGCCGACAAGCAACTGGCGCAAATTATCACCGAGCCTGGTATCCGACAGTTTCTTTTAAAAAGCCTTTATCAGGATGATAAAAGCAACTGGCAGTGGCGCTTTAATCTTGAGGGGATCGCCGCACATTACGACGCCATCAGAAGCTGGCCTGACACAGACTTGGAATTTACTAAAGACACCCTATTTATTAAGGGAAGTCGTTCAGATTATTTAAGTAGTGCGTATAAAGACAATGTCAAGCGCCTGTTTCCTACAGCAAAAGCACGTGTCATCGATGGTGCTGGTCATTGGCTTCATGCTGAGAAACCCGAAGCATTTAATCGTGTTGTAGAACGATTCCTGGACAGCGTAGCCTCTTAACAGGACGTCACCTAAGATAAATTTAAGCGGTTTTCTGTGCGCCATTGAAGTAGAATATGGTATAGTCTGCGCCTGATTTAGAAGGGGTGTTATGCCCAACAGTACGTACGAATTATTTGAATCCGTCTCAATATATCTCGGGCTTGGTGGCCTGTTCATTCTGATGGGTTTGGCAGTACATGATGTGCTTAAAAAAAATGATGTCCCCCTGGTAGGCAAACTGGTGGTCTACGGCGTGCTCGGCGCCGGGGCGCTGGGGTTTCTGGCAAAAGGGTTAATCGAAATGTTTTGGATAAGCACAGGCGTGTAGAGACAGTTAATAGATAGAGGGTAATTATGGCAAGTGTTGGCCTTTTTTTTGGAAGCGACACAGGAAATACTGAGCACGTCGCCAAGATGATACAAAAGGAATTAGGAAAAAACCTGATTGATGTTTTTGATATCGCGAAAAGTACCAAAGAAGCCATTGCTGAATATGACCTGCTGATATTCGGCATCCCCACCTGGTATTATGGTGAAGCGCAGTGCGACTGGGATGACTTCTTTCCCGAACTGGAAGAGCTGGATTTCAACGACAAACTGGTTGCGATTTTCGGTTGCGGCGATCAGGAAGATTACGCAGAATATTTTTTGGATGCCATGGGTATGGTTCGCGATATCGTCGAACCGCGTGGCGCGATACTAGTAGGTCAATGGCCTACAGAAGGCTATGACTTTGAAGCCTCCAAGGGCATGGCTGATGATAGTCACTTTGTCGGGCTGGGCATCGACGAAGACCGTCAGCCAGAGCTGACAGACGAGCGCGTGAAAGCTTGGTGCAAACAACTGCACGATGAATTATGCCTGGCCGAGCTGGCCTGATAATTGATACAGAAATAGATACAGATACAAAAAAAAGCTGCTCAGGCAGCTTTTTTTTGGTCTATCTCCATAATGATTACAACTTAAAGCGTTCTACCGCACCACGCAAACTGTCCATTTGTCCATCAAGTTGCATTACCGATTTATTCACGTTCTGCGTACTCTCGGCACTGGAATCCGCCAGCTGCACAATCTTGTTAAGACTGGCAGCAACATCGGCAAGTAGTCCATCCTGCTGTTGTGTGTCACTGACAATACTCTGATTGATCTGGCTCAGTGAATAAATGATATCCCTGATCTGGTTCACTTGTTCATCCACCTGACCGATAATTTCAACCCCCCGGTTGGCTTGCGTCTTTCCAGCATCAATGGCATGTACTGCCTGACTGGCATCGCGTTGCAACGTGGCAATCATCGCCTCGATTTCTTCGGTAGAATTTTGCGTTCGGGTTGCCAGCGTTCTGACTTCATCAGCAACAACAGCAAACCCTCTGCCCTGTTCGCCGGCGCGTGCTGCCTCAATGGCCGCATTTAACGCCAGCAAGTTGGTCTGCTCAGCAATGGTTTTTATTACATCCAGTATACTGCCAATACTACGACTGTTTTCTTCCAGCCTGTTTATCGTCTGCGCAGACTTCTCTGCCTGTAAAGCTTGCTGATTACTTTGCTCTCTGCTTTGTGCAACCAGTTCAGCTATGGCCTGACTTTGTGTGCTGACCTTATTTAGTGAGGCTGTTGATGCATTTATCTGCGCTAAGTTACTCTGACTGGTCTGCTGCACATTTTCAGTATTCTGCGAGGTCTTTCTGACCTGTTCACGCTGCTCAGCAACATCATTTAACGAGCGCTCACCCATCGCGACACTTTCTTTGGAAACTTTATCCAGTTGCTCCTCCTGGGCCAGGATATTACCGATAAGTTCCCGCAAGCTGGCGGTTAACGCATTGACCTTTTGTGCTAACGCCGCAAACTCATCCCTGCCACTGGTATCAAGCTGACAGGTCAAATCACCTTTTGTTAACTGACTTAGTCCACGATTTATGCGCGCCAGAGGGCGGGCGATACTGCGCGTAGCGATGGTTCCCAGCACGATGGCAGCAATCAGCCCCAGGGCAGATACAAGTAACGTCTCAACAACACTTTCCTGAACGGTTTCAAGAATACTCTGTTGCCCTTCAAGGGTAGATTGACTGGCCTGGTCAAAAAGCGAATTAATGGTGGTGAGTGCAGCAGCCAGTGCCTCATCGGCTTGTTGGCGAAGGCGTTGACTGGCAGCAATCGCGTCTAGCTTTTGTTGCTGCAAATCAATTAAACCGCCCTGTCCAGTCAGGTTCACAGTGACAAGCCCATACTGCTCGTTAAAGGCCTCAACAGTTCCCCCGTTTTCAATGGTTTCTGCCAGCCTGTTCAGATAATCTTTATCTACCTGCAGATTACTCAGCTGGTAATTAAGGTCTTCAACAATATTAGCCGTGGTTTGCGGGTTGTTTGTCTCGGCGAGCTCGTTGAGTGCGGTATTGAGTGTCAGTAGTTTATTATCAACATTGGTGCCAGCGCCTATCAGTGTTTCAATACCCGAATCGTTGCTATCAATGTAACTTAAATCAAGCATCAGCGCGCTGGCTTCGTCCGTCATCCCTAACAGTGTATTTAGCTGCTCTTCCAGTGCCGCGGACACAGCAATGCGCTCCATTAGCGCATCATACATGGCCTGACTTTGCGCAACAAATTGCTTTCCATCTTCTACAGCCTGGGTAACCGCGCGATTATCCGTACGGGATTGACGAAGCTCATTAAGCTGTGTGATAAATTCCGCGGACAGCGTGCTGAACGCATCGCGATTGGCGGTCAGTTTTTGTGCATCAGATTCATAGAAACCATTTGCAACAATAGTTGCCAGAGACTGCGTTTCAGATTTAATTTCCATCATCTGAATTTGTAGCGGCATTTTTTCGTCGGCTACTGAACGGGCGGCTTCGCGAATATCGGAAAGCCCCGAGTAAGACAAAATACCTATCAGAAACAGCAGACACCAAAAAACCACAAACCCGAGAATAATCTTTCTGACGACCGTCAACTGCATTTACTACTTTCCTGTCCCTATCACTGCATCATTAACATACAAAAATGTTACTACTAAGTAAATTTATCTTTAACAGAGAATGAACATTTCAATGACAGTATCGGCACAATCGGCCATTTTGTTATCATTCTTTGGTCTATTTTTACTATATCCGGCACGAAATACTTTGAGCGATAGATTTCGACCAATCCTGAAATGATTAATTTTTGTGCGTCAGTTTGACAAAAGGCGGCTTTTCCTTTCAAATCATATCAACTTACCTATAATAACGGCTACCTCAAACACAGCCCTGAAGTTGGTATTCAATGGATCAAAATAAAGAGCTTAAAAAGGCCGGTCTGAAAGTCACGCTACCGCGCCTGAAAATACTGCAGATTCTGCAGGAACCTGAAAATCAACACATCAGTGCCGAGGATGTGTACAAAATCCTTATTGATCAGGGTGAGGAAATCGGACTGGCGACCGTTTACCGGGTGTTAAATCAGTTTGATGATGCCGGGATACTCAGCCGTCATCATTTTGAAGGCGGAAAGTCCGTATTTGAAATAAGCCACAAAGATCATCATGACCATCTGGTCTGCCTGAAGTGCGGTAAGGTCATCGAGTTTGAAGACGATGTGATTGAGCAACGTCAGATAGAAATTGCAGAAAAGAACAATATGACGCTCACTCACCACAGCCTGTATTTGTACGGCGAGTGTGCAGATGAAAACTGCGATCAGCTGAACGACTGATTGTCAGCAAACAACGAAACGATGATAAAAAAAGGCCGGGGATGTTGCCATCCCCGGCCTTTTTTTGTGTACCGCGGTTATCGGTATACGGTTAAAAAATCACAACTCAAATTTATATCGGTTATAAATGCTAAGGCACTCTTCCCAGATTTTTCCCGGAGCGCCTGTACCCACGACATGCTCATCAACACTCAGCACGGGGGTGATTTCTTTGCTGGAACTGGTAAGCCACACTTCCTGCGCATTCAGTAATTCTTGTTTGGTTATTCTGCGTTCGCGAACGATGACTCCTTCCTTACGCAGACTTTCAATCACCAGTTGACGGGTTATGCCCGGCAACAACTGATGGTCCAGCGGTGGCGTGACTATCTGATCGTTTATCACGGCAAATACATTACAGGATGCAGCCTCTGTTATTTCTCCCTGCTGATTGACCAGTATGGTTTCGCTCTTGCCCTTGCTGACACCCTGCTGATAGTGCATGACATTACCCAGCAGCGAGGTAGATTTGATGTGACAACGCTGCCAGCGCAGATCATTCCTAAGCGCAACATGCAGCCCTTTTACGTCTTCGCATCGCGTTGCAGGCGGGGCGGCCATTGCAAAACCATAGCCAAACACCGTCGGTGTTATATCCGTACCATAGGCATGCTGACGGTGGAGCTCAACGCCTCTGGACACATGCAGATAGATACCAATATAGGGTGTAGCCAGCTCAGCAGCATTCTGCTTAGTCAGACTGGTTACGATATCCTGCCACTGTAACTCATCGAAAGGGTTTGCAATTTCAATGGCAGAGAGCCCGCCCGCCATCCTTTTAAGGTGGGCAGAAAGCCCGACAGGCTTGCCGTTATGGGTGGGAATTACCTCATAAATGCCATCACCGAAAAGAAAGCCTCTGTCCATCGGCGAGATTCTGGCCTCTTGCAATGGCAGATAAGCATTATTTAAAAAAGCAATGGACATCAGATGTTGGCTCCGTTTTCAGTTTCTTCACTTTCAAAAATTCGTTCTTCAAGACGATGGCGTAATAACCATTTGGCACGGGCATTGTCGCTGCTAATTGACTGAAACGTTATTTTATCGCCAGGGACTGCCTGCGCCAGGCGATAGAGATCGTAATCAGCCACACAACCGATTTTCGGATAACCACCCAGCGTCTGACGATCAGCAAGCATTACAATTGGCTGCCCATCACCGGGAAACTGGATAGCACCACAATTGATTCCCTCTGAGTATAAATCAGTTTCCGGGTAGGCAATAGACTGGCCCTTCAGGCGATACCCCATTCGGCTGATATCATTGGTGACCTCATATTCGCTGGCAAAAAACAGTTGTTGCTGCCAGTTGTCAAACTGCGCGTGCTGATAACCCACGACAACATCAAGGGGTTTATCCAGAGCATAGTCAGGCTTTTCATGTTCTTTTAAGGTACGCTGTGGGCGATGCTCGTGTAAGTCAGTACGCAGTACCTCTCCTTTCTTTAAACTCGCGCCGTCATTATTGCGCCCACCTACCCCCTCTCGAGTGACAATCGACTTGCTGCCCTGCACAACGGGCAAATCAATAATGCCCCCGACGCCAACATAGGTTTTCGTTCCCAGTCGCGCTGGTTTAATACGAAGGGTATCGCCGGCTTGCAGAAAGAGACTCTGCCATAGCGCCACTGGCTTATCATTTTGCCAGACAGATACCGATGGCCCGCCAACAGCAACAACGGTCTCGGTATTAACGCTAAGCGTGAACTCCCCCATACCTTCAAGTGCCGGCAAATCCAACGCGTTATCGCAAAGCCAGTTAACCAGCTCAAAACTTAGCTGGTCAAGCGCACCTGATGCACAAAACCCGATCTCCTGAGCATGGGTATCCCTGCCAGCATCCACCACCAGTAATTGCAATCCAGGTTCGATAATTGAGATTTCACCCATGGGCATCGGATAGCTCCTTAAACGTCGCCTCGTCGATTTCTGTAAAGGTCACGGTATCGCCTGCGCGCAACGTCACAGGCTGACTTCCGTCGGCTTTGAACAAGGGTAACGGGCAGCGTCCCAGTAGATTCCAGCCCCCCGGTGAAGCATTAGGGTAGACGGCAGTTTGTCGATCAGCGATAGCGACCGCCCCCGCAGGCACTTTTTTGCGCGGCGAGGCAAGCCGGGGGCAGCGTAGTGCCTCATCCAGCTCCCCCATATAAGCAAACCCGGGCGAAAACCCCACGGTGAAGACTTTAAAGGTCTGGTTTGCATGCAAGCTGATAATATCTGCTTTTCCAAGGCCGGTCTTTTCACTGATGACTGCAAAATCGTCAGCGCCAGAGGCCCCGTACCATACCGGTAGTTCGTAGTGGCTGTGTTCATCCTGCGTGGCCTCACGGGGTGAGGTCTGGCGCAATGTACCATAAACCAGATGCGTATCGGCACGTTGCAGGTCAAATAAAACCAACAGGGAATCATAGCCCGCTATCAATGATTTTATCCACGAAAGCCGGCGTCCTTTCAGGCCTCTGGCCATGGCCTGTACCGCGTCATTTTTGTCTGTCAGCGTATCACCGTGAAAGTAAATAATGACGCCGTCAATGCCAGCGGGCTGAATATCTTTAATGCGGCCGAAGAACTGCATTATTGCGCTGCCTTTTTGTTATCAATAATCCGGCGTATTGCGCTGGCCATTTGTACCGCGCCTTGCGTATCACCATGAACGCAAAGCGTATCTATCGGCATCGTTAATATCGTGCCATCGCAGGCGATAATGCGCGAATCATGGATAATTTGCTCTGCCTGCTTCACCGCACCCTCCTCATCCAGAACGGCACCGGCTTTGTGCCTAGACATCAGATAACCATCCGCCTCGTAGTGTCGGTCAGCAAACGCTTCATAGATCACGGTCAGATTATAGGTCTGTGCATGGTCACTGATGCTCTGATAGGCAGGATGCGCCTGGACCATGATGTTCAGCGCCCCACCACCTATACCGGAAACAGCCTGAAACACGGCGTCGCGGACATTTTCGTTTTGCATCATGTCGTGATACAGCGCACCGTGAGGCTTTACGTACTCAAGCTTATGCTGATAGAGCGATGCCAACCCGGATAATGCGCTGATTTGATATTCCAGGCACGCCACCAGCTCATCGTGTTTCATCGTCATACTGCGCCGGCCGAACCCCTGTAAATCAGGGTAAGACGGATGCGCGCCAATCATTACCTTGTGGTTAGCCGCCAGTGAAATTGCGTGCTTTATAGCGACCGGATCGCCGGCATGGAAGCCGCACGCAATATTGGCCTGGTCAATCAGTGCCATAATGGCGCCGTCCACAGGCATTTTCCATGCACCGTAGCTTTCGCCCAAATCGCAATTCAATAACATAGTTGTTTCGCTCTTACTTCAATTATGCGGTATCATTTTACCTTTAAAATCATTAACAGTCAGGCTCCATGATACAGGTTGGTACATCTAATACGCTTACCGTGGTGGGCGAGTTCCCATTTGGTTTTCAGCTTTCTACGCAAAACGATAATGAAGGTTTAGTGACGCTGCCTGCCCACCTTGCGCCAAAAGGGCTTAAAGCAGGTGATTCACTAGAGGTATTTGTTTTTACGGATGAAACTGGCGCATTGATTGCCACCACACAACAGCCCGCCATTGAGACAGGCCAGACCAAGGTCCTCAAAGCCGTGAACGCCACGCACTTCGGCGCATTCTTCGACTGGGGCCTGGAAAAAGACTTACTGGTACCGGCACAGCATCAGGAATCGCCGGTTAACCCTGGTATGTATTATGTGGTGCACGCGTTTTACGATAACGCTACCAAACGTATTCTTGGCGCCACGAGGTTACACCCATTTCTAAGCGAAGATGGCGCTGACTTTAGCACCGGTCAGGCTGTAAGTTGTCTGGTGTATGCCAAAACAGAGCTTGGCTTTAAAGTGGTGGTGGATGGTTCGCATATCGGCCTGCTGTTTCATTCCGATGCCTTTGTAGCACCGCGCATCGGCGATGCCATCGATGCGGTTATCAAGAACGTTCGCGAAGACGGTAAGCTTGATATTGCATTACAGCGCACGGATAAAAAAGGGCGGGATTCGTTAACCGATGCAATCATAGAGGACCTTGAGGCCCATGGTGGGTTGTCGACGCTCACCGATAAAAGTGCTCCTGATGAAATATATGCCAGATTTAAGGTAAGCAAAGCTGCCTATAAAAAGGCACTGGGAAGCCTTTATAAGCAACGCAAGATAGTGATTGATAAACAGGCAGTACGCCTGGTAAAGCAAGAGGGATAACATAATGAAAGCAAACGTGAAGTGGGATCGCGATTTGTCATTTACGGGGGTCACAGACAGTGGGTATAAAACTGTTATGGACGGAAGTGGCAATGCGGTATCTCCGATGGAGTCAGTACTGCTTTCGGTCGGTGCATGCTCCAGTGTGGATGTGGTAGAAATATTAAAAAAAGGCCGTCACAATTTAGTACATTGCGAATGTGAATTGAGCGCTGAGCGTGCCGACAGCGCCCCCAGAGTATTTACCAAAATTCACGCACATTATATTGTAAAGGGTGACGACCTGACTGAAAAAGCAGTCGCCAGAGCGGTTTCATTGTCAGCAGAAAAGTATTGCTCGGTAATTATGATGCTCAAAGAGAGCGTCGACATTTCAACAAGTTACACTATTCAAACTGAACAATAGCCAAATTAACAACTTTTTAATCAAAAAAGCTAACCACACTCCCGGTTAGCTTTTTTTTTATTTACTAATATTTACTAAGCTAATGATAAATAAGCAAATATACAAGCGGTAACATTTTGGCACACTCAATGCTCAAATTAAGGCATATAGTGATTAAAATAGTTATAACAGGACTTTATCATGGATGTTTTATCTGCTCGTACTTACCGCTTATCGCTAGCTGCCATTGCCTGCGCCTCTGCCCTTACCCTGTCTGCCTGTGGCAATGTCGAAGCCACGGATACCGCAGCAACAGAAGATACTCAGGTTATAAAAATTCCCGTCGAAACGGCCAGTGTTATGATTGGCGACATTGATTCAACCTACAATACCACTGCCATTCTCGAGGCAACCGATGAAGCGTTTGTGGTGGCGCGGGCTTCAGGGATTATTGAAGAAATACTGGTAGAGGAAGGCGATTATGTTGAGAAAGGTCAGGTTCTGGCCCATCTGGACAGAAAACGCTATGAGCTCGCTCTGAGTAAAGCCCGCGCCGATTTGCGGGGTATTAAACAGGAGCTGGATAAAATCAATAAAGTGTACTCACAGAATTTAGTCAGTGACGATACCTATGAGAAGCTCAACGCGCAGTTTGAATCTGCCCAGGCCTCCGTGCAACTGGCAGAGCTGGATTTAGCGGAAACCACCATTACCGCCCCCATCAGTGGCTATATTGCTGAGAAAAATGCCAAGGTGGGTAACCTTACCGAATCATTCCAACGCGAGCGAATGTTTCATATCGTTCAGCAGAAAATGCTCCAGGGCATCGTTTACCTGCCTGAAAGTGAGCTGACAAACATTGAAGTCGATCAACAGGCTACGTTGCATATCCCGGCATTATCAGACGTCACTGTGACCGCCTTTGTTGAGCGGATAAGCCCGGTTATTGATGCTCAAACAGGGACCTTTAAAGTTACACTGAAAGTCCCTAACCGCGATGAAACCTTAAAAGCTGGCATGTTTTCAGAAGTTGCTTTGAATTATGCCACCCACGCCCAGGCACACCTGCTGCCCCGTCAGGCACTTCTGACCATCGATAATAAAACCAGCGTGTTTGTAGTAAAGGATGGCATTGCCCGTCAGGTTGATGTGACCCTTGGCTTTGAACAGGGAAATCAGATTGAGGTTACTGAAGGGCTAAGCGGCAGCGAACAGGTCATCACGGTCGGTCACCAGAATCTTAAAGACGAAACCCCTGTCAACATTGTAAATAGTTAACCGCAACGTTCTTACAAGGAGAAGACCGATGAGCATTATCAACGTTGCGGTAAAACGCCCGGTGGCCATCGCTATGTTTACCGCGGCAGTGTTGCTGTTCGGCATGGTATCGCTGGGCCGCTTATCAGTAAATTTATTACCCGAACTGTCCTACCCTACCCTGACCATCCGCACCGACTACACGGGCGCTGCGCCCGCCGAAGTAGAACAGCTTGTTTCGAAACCTATTGAAGAATCAATAGGTATTGTGAAGGGGGTGTCAAAGGTGACATCGGTGTCACGACCCGGCCAGTCAGATGTTGTACTACAGTTCGCCTGGGGCACAGATATGGATCTGGCCAGCCTGGAAGTGCGCGAGAAGCTGGACATCCTGATGCTACCGCTGGATGTTGAAAAGTCGCGTCTGCTGCGTTTCAACCCTACCACTGACCCGGTATTACGCTACGGCTTAAGTTTTGCTGATCAGGCTAACGCGTCTACAGAAGGCATGAAGCAGCTTCGCTTCTTTGCGCAGGAACAACTTAAACGTAAGCTTGAAGCCATAGATGGCGTTGCATCCGTGCGTGTCGGGGGTGGTCTTGAAAATGAGATACAGATTCTGGTCGACCAGCAAAAAGCGGATCGTCTGAACTTAAGTATTGACCAGATTATTACCCGTCTGGAACAGGAAAACATTAACGCAGCGGGTGGCAAGGTTGACCAGGGTGGTCAGGCATTTCTGGTAAGAACACTGAATGAATTTGAAAACCTTGATGCCATAAGAAACCTTTACATTGGTCGTAACGAACAACGCAACATCCAGCTTAAGGATGTCGCGGTGGTTGAAAGTGCATATAAAGATCGCGACGCTATCACTCGCTTTAATACCACAGAAGGCGCCGAATTAGCGATATACAAAGAAGGAGACGCTAACGCTGTGCAGGTCGCACAGAGAGTGAAACAGATCGTTTCGCAAGTGTCCGCTTCAATCCCTTCCCATTATTCGCTGGACCTGTTTTATGACCAGAGCGAATTTATCAGCCAGGCCATTAGCGAAGTGAAATCCGCCGCATGGCTAGGCGGCCTGCTGGCCATGATTGTTCTTTATTTCTTCTTACGGAATATCTGGACCACGTTAATCATTTCCGTCTCTATACCGATATCGGTCATCGCCACGTTTAATCTGATGTACGCCAATGATATAAGCCTGAATATCATGAGTCTGGGGGGGATTGCGCTGGCGGTCGGCTTACTGGTGGATAACAGTATCGTGGTGCTGGAGAATATTCACCGCAAGCGCGCGACCAACAGCTCACATCAGCAATCTGCGGTAAATGGTACAAAAGAAGTTGCTGGTGCCATCGTGGCCTCTACCCTGACCACCCTGGCTGTGTTTGTGCCGCTAATATTTGTTGAGGGCATTGCCGGACAATTGTTTAGTGACCAGGCCATGACAGTATCGTTTGCCCTGCTGGCGTCATTGATAGTATCGCTGACACTGATCCCCAGCCTTGCTGCGCGCAAGCCGGCCTCTCATGATAAGACAGATTATGTTCATGAGGACGTCGCGGCAAATAAATCTTCATCGGCGAAACGCCATCTGGTAATACGCATACTGATGTTTCCTTTCACCCTGCTTTTCAATGTTGTTTTCCGGTGGATCCCTGCAGCATTTGTCACTGTAATCTTATTGGTCTGGCATGCACTGTCCCGCTTTTTCTCGATAGTACTTAAACCGGTACTCTGGCTATTTGAAAAAGCGTTTAAAGCCATTGAACGCGGTTATAAAGTATTGCTCACATCAGCACTGAACGCTCGGGTTGTGGTACTGGGTGTAGCAATTATCGTTGCTGCCGCCGCGATTCCACTGACCAGGCAATTAGGTGTGGAACTGATTCCTTCCATGGCGCAGGGTGAGTTTACCGTTGAAGTAACATTGCCTGCCGGCGCCAAAGTAGAGCAGACAGATGCATTACTGGGTGCACTGGCCACTGAAGCGAGCCAGTTTGAGAGTGTGACCCGCACGTATTCAATGGCTGGCACCGGCAGTCTGGTCAGTGCGACAGCCAATCAAAGTGGCGACCACTGGGGCAAACTAAATGTTGTTATGCAGCCTGGCTATACCCAATCGGATATCACCAATGTTCAAAACGCGTTACGACGCTTTTTAAGTCAGCGAGCCGGCGTGCAGAGTCAGTTCTCAGAACCAAGCCTGTTTACCTTTGACGCGCCTGTCCAAATCGAAGTACAGGGCTATGATCTTGAGCAACTTTATCTGTACAGCCAGGCCATCGTTTCGCGCTTGCAGGATAATGACCGCTTCGCTGATGTGTCCACCACCCTTGCTCAGGGTAACCCTGAGCTTAAAATTCGCTTTGACCATAATAAGCTGGCGGCTATCGGCTTATCCGCTCGTCAGGTATCCGACTTAGTGGCGGCGCAGGTGGGTGGCAAAATAGCGACGCAGTTTAGTGTTCAGGATACCAAAATTGATGTTCTGGTCAGAACTCTTAGTCGTCAGCGTGATGATATCAACGCGGTACGAAAAATTATCGTCAACCCGCAAAGCGATCAGCCAGTACCGCTGGGTGCGGTGGCAGAGGTTTATATGAGCAGGGGTCCCAGTGAAATTACCCGCATCGGGCAACAACGTGTGGTGGTTGTCTCGGCAAATCTTGCCTACGGCGACCTGGCAGCCGGTGTTAGCGCGGCACAAAGTGCGATAGACGATGCGCGCCTGCCACTTACACTGAGTGCTGATATCGCCGGCCAGAGTGAAGAAATGGAGCAGAGTTTCCGGTCATTACAATTTGCGCTTGCCCTTGCGGTTTTCATGGTTTACCTGGTTATGGCTTCTCAATTTGAAAGCTTGTTGCATCCCCTGCTTATCCTGTTTGCCGTCCCGCTGGCTGGTGCAGGCTCGGTATACGGCTTGTGGGTGACAGGCACCAATATCAGTGTGGTAGTTTTCATCGGGCTTATCATGCTGTGCGGTATTGCCGTCAACAATGCTATTGTTCTGGTTGACCGCATCAATCAGCTTCGCGCTCAGGGCATGAACAGGCATGCAGCCATTATCGAAGCCGGTACAACTCGCCTGCGGCCGATCGTTATGACCACTCTCACCACAATTCTGGGATTGTTACCCATGGCAATGGGTGTGGGCGAAGGTGCGGAAGTGCGCACGCCCATGGCGGTCACAGTGATTTTTGGTTTACTGTTTTGCTCTGTTATTACGCTGATTCTTCTGCCAGTACTTTACGCGGTATTTGATCGCAAACATTTTGCCGACCACAGCGAATCAGTAGCAGGAGAGAAAACCTATGGATAATAAAACCCCGTTTGCCACCGGCATGGCAAGATTTGCACTGACCCACCCGGTCACCGTCTGTATGGTTTTTCTTTCTCTGTTGTTGTTTGGAATTATTGCCAGCCGGCTTCTTCCGCTTGAAAAATTCCCGGGCATTGATATTCCGGAAATGGTGGTCAACGTACCTTATGACGATGCCACCCCTGCAGAAATCGAGCGTATGATCACCCGCCCCATTGAAGAGGCAGTGGCAACGTTGTCTGGCATCAAGCGCATACAGTCTCGCTCTTTTGATAATCGCGCCGAGATTTATGTGGAATTCAACTGGGACGAAAATATTAAAGCCAAAAGTATTGAGGCCCGGGAGAAAATTGACGGCATCAGGCATCTTCTGCCTGACGATGTAGAACGTATTCTTGTTTTCAAATTCAATACCAATGACATGCCGATTTTTCAGCTTCGTGTTTCCAGCGAGCGGGATCTGTCAAATGCCTATGATTTGTTGGATCGCAATCTTAAGCGTGCCATGGAGCGGGTGCCCGGCATTTCAAAGGTTGAGTTATACGGCGTGATGAAAAAGCAAATCATCATACGCCTGAAACCTCAGCGAATGGCCGCTCTGGATATTAGTGCAGCCGATGTAACCCGGCAATTACAACAAGCAAACTTTGCTATGTCTGCTGGCCAGATTGATAACGGTAATCAACAGATTCGCGTATCGCCGCAGGGCGAGTTCAGTGACATCCGTGATTTTGCCACTATGCCGGTAAAAGGAAGTATCAGTCTTTCTGATATCGCCACTATAAACTATGAACAACCTGAGGCGACCGAAGGCCGCCACCTCGACCGCACTTATGCGGTTGGTTTTAATGTCTATCGCGAGTCAGGCAGCAACCTGGTCGATGTCTCCTCCCGTGTGCTGGAGGTCATTGAAAAAGCCAAAAACGATCCTGCGTTTAACGGTATAAATTTGTTTGTGATGGACGATGTCGCAAAAAGTGTGACCACTTCGCTGTCTGATTTACTGTGGGCCGGCCTGATTGGTGCGGTCTTTTCGGTAGCAATACTTTACCTGTTTTTACGTCAGTTGAGCACAACTCTGATTGTGGTGCTATCGGTGCCGGTATCATTGTGTATTACCCTGGGTGTGATGTACCTGGCTGGTTATTCGCTCAACGTATTGTCGCTGATGGGGCTGATGCTCGCTGTTGGGATGCTGGTTGATAACGCGGTGGTGATTACGGAAAGCATTTTTAATGAAAGACAGTATACCAATAACCGCCGTCAGGCCACGCTAAATGGTATTAACAAAGTCAGTCTGGCGGTAATTGCTGGCACAACGACGACCGCCATTGTCTTTTTACCAAATATCATCGGTGTGAAGATAGACGTCACTGTCTTTTTGGAGCATGTAGCGATAGCTATCTGTATCTCATTGTTTGCCTCCCTGCTTATCGCACAGACACTCATTCCGTTGCTGGCCGAGAAAATCAAAACGCCCGCAACCACGAAAGCAGTTAAAGAGGCGGCATACCAGCGGTATTATCAAAACATACTGGCATGGGTTATCTCTCATCGTAAAAGCAGCGCCTGTATTGCACTGTTGATTCTGGCATCGACCATCATACCTATGCAGGTTGTCAGCTCTGACGGCCAGGGTAACGATGATAACAAGCGGGTTTGGCTAACTTATCACTTTACCCAGGGTTACAGCATGGATGAAGTGGAAAAGTCCGTCGACAAAATGGAGGCGTTTCTATACGCCAACCAGGATAAGTTCCATATTGAACAGGTTTACAGCTGGTTTACAGCGGGCGAAGCCGTATCTGGTATCACGTTAAAAGATGACTTGCCGATCCCTATTGCTCAGTGGAAGACCATGGTAAAAGACGCCATGCCGGAATTCGCCAGGGCCAGACCGTCATTCAACTGGCGAAGTGATAACGGTGGCGGTGTACAGATAACATTAACCGGTGATTCCACCAGCCGGTTGTTAACCCTGGGACAAAACATGGTCGCACCTCTGTCAGCAATAGAGGGGCTGGAAGATGTAAAACTGGATGTCGGCAACCAGCAGCAGGAAGTTCAGATCCGCATTGACCGCGAGCGGGCCCATCGACTCGGCCTTGACGCAGAGTCCATTGCCGGACTGATTTCTACAGCGCTACGCGGTGTCAATCTTCGCACCTTCCGCCACAGTAATGCCGGTGAGGTGGATGTACGGCTGATGTATTCTCAGGATACACAAACATCCGTCTCGCAACTTCAGAATATCAGGATAGCCAGTTGGCAGGGCAAACCTGTCACTCTGGCAAATGTCGCATCGGTTACCGCTGCCCCTCAGTTATCTGAAATTCAGCGTATAAATCGCCAGACAGCACTCATGATAAAGGCAAATCTGGGCGAGGATCTTACCCTGGAAGACGCCAGGGAGCGCATTGCAGCGGTGATGGCTTACCAGAGCTTACCAGACGGATACAGCTGGTCTCTTGATGGCGCCTTCCAGCATATGGATGAAGCACAGCAAGTGATGCAGGTGAACATGCTTCTGGCCATCTGCATGATTTATATTGTGATGGCAGCATTATTTGAGTCACTGCTATTGCCGACAGCTGTGATCGGCTCACTCTTGTTCTCGTTCACCGGTGTTTTCTGGACGTTTATGGTGACAGGCACGTCAATGTCTATTATGGCGATGATCGGCATGCTGATCCTAATGGGGATTGTAGTAAACAATGGCATTGTACTGGTTGATCGCATAAACCAACTGGTTAATGAAGGCATGGAGATGTCACAGGCGGTACTGCAAGGCTGTCAGTCAAGGGTAAGACCGGTACTGATGACGGTCGCCACCACGGTGCTGGGATTGGTACCACTGGCGATAGGAACAACCCGGATAGGTGGTGATGGGCCTGCTTATTCGCCTATGGCAATCGCGATTATAGGCGGCCTGTTATTCTCTACTCTCACCAGTCTGTTTCTGGTACCGCTGACCTATATTCAACTGGTCAGACTCAGACAAGCGACGGCGCGTATGATTCACCAGGCGCAACATCGTGTTCGCCGCTGGACCCGACAAACGACCTGAGAGTGGTTACTATAAATAAAGGCGGGGGTAGCAGTGGCTACCCCGCTTACCAGATTAAATTGCCGTATTGTACGGCTCAAACCTGATTAAATTTGTGCCATCAAAAAGTTTTTCACCTGCTTGGCATTTCGCTTTTCAGAAAATTCAATCAGGTTACTGCCGTTACATGTCAGACCGTTCTTGGCGGTGATACGACGAATAACCTCACGGTCGCTGGCTGCTACATTGCCCACGCTACGCTGTATACTGGAGCGAAGAATTCTGACGTCGTCTTTCACTACCGCCTTACAAAACCCCGAGAAGCTGGTATCGCCCTTGTATTTCACCACGGTTTCATTGTCGGCTGCAGCGGTTTGGCTTAATACTAAAAGTGCGGTTGTCGCTAAAAGTTTTTTATTCAATAATTTCATGTTCTGTCATCCTGATGCGTGATTGGCTTGGTACGGCGCGTTGTCGTCAACGCCCCTATAGTTATGCATCAAATGTAATAAAATTACTGTTTTATTATTGTGGCAGTTACGTAACATTCAGGTAAAAAGCATAGGTAACATTTCATTAAAAAATACAAACTGCTGATTTATTTAGATTTTGTTAATTCTTAGATTCTTTATGTGCAGGTTTATATATCAATTCGATCTTAAAACTCTCTGCTTTTTGGTATTTTAAAAACCAAATTATGTAATTTTATTACCGCATTTAACATTTTGCTTTCAGTTTTGCTAACGGTTGGACGTCAAAAGACAGAGCTGGCGGTATCAAATAGCGGGGATAAAGGCGGCAAAACATGTCATTACCGCCTTGCCGGGAGAGTTATTTACACATAATTGCGAGGCTTTTTCGTTTCGATAGTATCAATGTAGGCATGCCAGGTGGCATAACCTAATAAAGGCATCAACACAATAAATCCCAGAAACGCGGTCAGAAACCCGAGTACTACGCTGACGAAAATAATTCCCGCCCAGAACAACATGGGCAGTTTATTCAGCCACACCGCATTAACGCTGGTCAGTAAGGCCGTTGCCAAATCAACTTTTCTTTCCATTAAAATGGGCTGTGTGAACGCTGAAATGAACAGCAGAATAAGCGAGAATATAACTCCTACCGCCGTGCCCAGGATCAAAAACGGCCATAGATCAGACAGTGTTTCGTCAAGATAGGGAGGATAAAGTGCGTGAATCAGCGAGGCTACCCGAAGCCAGAAGATCATCATTATTAATAACACCACGCCGAATCCCCACCCATTAACGGCATTACGTTTCATCGCACGTAATGAATGCGCCATACTTGGCTTGTGCCCCTTTTCCAGCTCCCAGCTTACATCATACATCCCGGCAGCCAGAAACGGACCAATCAGCATAAAACACACGATGGCTGGCATGATAATTAAATGCCAGCCAGTGGAAGCGACAAGATAGGTAATCAGCCAGGGGATGAGCGCAAAAATGACACCGTACATTATTGTATTAAGCGGTGCCCGTTTCATATCCTGAATGGCCAGCGCCAGCCATTTGACCGGATCGCCCAGGCTTAACTGGCGACAGGGAATAACTCTGGCAATTCCGCTGTCGGTAATCGCGTTGTGCGGCGTTTCTTTAAAAGAGTGTGACATACTTAGCCTCATGTTATTTAAAAACCGGGCCTTATCACTACTCCCCAACCTCGACGCAGCTACTGACCCTCTTTAATTAAGATAGATCACGACTGAGATTTCACAACTTATAAAACATGACGACGGGCGTCCCACGCGGCCGGATGCCAATATACCTTTGACCGATAGCTGGCAGCAATCAGGCTGTTAAGCTCGCCAAACCCTGTCAAAGAGGCCTGCGAGTCAGTCATCAGGCTGGCACATAACTGGTGACAATTATTATCAATCAGGTTGTACGGCATATAGGTGTACACCTTGTGCGCCGCGCGAAAAGCAATAGCATCTTCAGCCAGCGGCTGCTCACGATCATTACAGGCGACAAAAATGTGTTCACCTGAACGATTCTGCAGGAATCGCTCTGGACTGACAGCCCTGACCAGCCCGTTTCCGGCCAGTTCGATGATACGACCATCAACCCAGATGCCGGTGTGCTCAAGCACACCATAGATGCCGCAGCAGACGACACTGCCATCAACAGGCGATACGGGTGTGGTGATGGTGCCAGGCGATGCGCCCAGCGCATGACTATCGGCGTGCTCTTTATCAGCATAACGCAGAGCGGAGTACCCTGCAGCCAGGCCGGCGCCCAGCCATAATAATGGTATTGGCATAAATTCACTCTCTTATGTCCCTGTAATAATAATAGGGACTAAAACAAGATTGTTAGCACTACACGTGCCATACACATTGTAAGTAAATATTGCGTGATATCTGGCAAAATGCCAATTTAAATTTCATTAAATCCTGCTACTGACGACCTGACGCAATATTTCTTTTTACTTTTCCGGTAAATGCGTGCAATAACCCATCGCATGCGCAGAGGGTTTGCGCTACTCTGGAGGCCTTGCTCATCACTTAGACAGGGACAAATGAAATCTGTATCGCGCTCTCATAAACTGGATAATGTTTGTTACGATATCCGTGGCCCCATTGCCGCCCAGGCCAGAAAAATGGAGGATGAAGGTCACCGCATTCTGAAGCTGAATATTGGCAACCCTGCGCCGTTTGGTTTTGACGCCCCTGACGACATTCTAAAGGACGTTATCTATAATTTGCCCACCTCACAGGGCTACTCTGATTCTACTGGGATTTACGCAGCACGTGTGGCCGTGATGCAGTACTATCAGCAAATGGCGGTACGCGACCTTCAGGTTAATGACGTTTTTATTGGTAATGGTGTCAGTGAATTAATTATGATGGCGATGCAGGCGCTGCTTAACAGTGGTGACGAAGTGCTGTTACCGGCGCCCGACTATCCACTGTGGACAGCGGCCGTGAGTCTTTCTTCAGGCACACCGGTACACTACCAGTGCGACGAGCAGGCAGACTGGTTTCCTGATATTGACGATATAAAAAGCAAAATCACCGCGCGCACCCGCGCCATTGTGCTTATTAATCCCAATAATCCTACCGGTGCAGTTTATAGTGAAGCGCTGCTAAAAGAAGTGATTGCCCTTGCCAGAGAACACAATCTGGTTATCTACTCTGACGAAATCTATGACAAAATTCTTTATGATGGTAATAAGCATACCTGCATTGCATCGCTGGCAGATGATGTTTTTTTTGTGACCTTGAGTGGATTGTCGAAGAACTACCGTGTTGCCGGCTTTCGGGCGGGCTGGCTGGTCGTCAGTGGTAATAAGCGTGTGGCTGCTGATTATATCGAGGGGCTTAATATTCTTTCGTCGATGCGAATGTGTGCCAACGTTCCCTGCCAGACAGCCATTCAAACGGCGCTGGGGGGCTACCAGAGTATTAATGAATTAGTGGCTGAGGGTGGCCGGCTGCGCACCCAGCGTGATACTGCCTGGCAAATGCTTAACGACATCGATGGTATCGATTGTGTCAAACCGAAAGGGGCAATGTATTGTTTTGCCCGGGTCGATGAGAAAAAGTTTAACATCACTAATGATGAGCAGATGATTTACGATTTGCTTAGCAGCGAGAAAGTTCTGCTGGTTCACGGGCGCGCCTTTAATCTCCAGCAAGGGGTGTACTTTCGACTGGTATTTTTGCCCCACAGTGATGTGCTTAAACCCGCCCTCACCCGTATAGGCAACTTTTTCGATAACTATCGACAGGTTTAAGATCTATGTCGGATAACAGTCATTTTTTTGCACATCTGGCCCGCATGAAGCTCATCAACCGCTGGCCCCTGATGCACAATGTTCGCAATGAAAATGTTCAGGAGCACAGTTTGCAGGTGGCGATGGTGGCGCATGCTCTGGCACTGATTAAAAACCGCTTTTTTGACGGCCAGCTAAATCCTGATCGCATTGCGACTATCGCGATGTTTCATGATGTCTCTGAAGTTCTTACGGGCGATCTTCCCACGCCCGTGAAGTATTACAACAAGACAATTGCCTCTGAATATAAAAAGATTGAAAAAATAGCCGAAAGTAAGCTTATCGACATGGCCCCTGAAGCATTGCGCGAGGATTATGCAGCACTGATTGACGGGCATCAGCACAGTGAGGAAGAAGCCTTTATTGTGAAAGCCGCCGATGTCTTGTGTGCGTACCTTAAAACGCTGGAAGAACTTAATGCCGGGAACCGGGAGTTCATGCTGGCCAAAAACCGCTTGGATAAGCTACTCAGTGCCTATCAGTCACCGGAAGTCGATTACTTTGTTTCGCGTTATGTTCCCAGCTTTTCATTGAGCCTTGATGAGATTACACAGGATGAGTTTGAAGCTGAACACGGTGCATCAACCAGTCAGTCAGATACCCAGGAGGCCACCAGGTGATAGCCGATAATTGGGAAACGCCCTGGCAGGCCCGCAGACTTCCCCGGGTCCAGACGCGCGACGGCGACGGCCG
>CAZOYR010000048.1:0-21977 GCA_964584105.1 uncultured Alteromonas sp. | reverse complement strand
GTCAACACTTAATTTCAAAAAACTGTCATATTGCGTTTGTTTGCTTATTTGGTGTGCGATCTGATTTATTTTGCATCAGATCACGCGTAGATCTGATGGTACGGAGGTGAAGGTATACTACCAAGTAGTGTTGCTAGTCTGACTTATTGTCTACTTTGCTGTCTTTGCCAGCATACTCTAGAGGTGCTTCTTGTTTCAGGTATTTATCGATAGCCTGTTTTGCTAAGTCGCTAAGGACGGTATTTTTCAGCTCATAAACTTTCCTGGCAGCAAATGCGTCTTCCGCCCGCTTATAGAAGCCTGTTTGTTTTAACAGTTGCTGGAGTTCTCCGCTATCAACCAGCATTTTCATGCCTAACGTTATTCTTTCAGCTAGCCTCCTATTTTCTTTATTCACATAAAAGAACAGCGGATTAGGATAAAAGAGTAGATGATGCGGATCTATTTTCAGGTTTTTCGTTATGTCATCTTGAAGCTCAAGTGTGGCTTCGTGTAATGCGCGAGGATAAGCATCAGCAAAATGGTTACGCACTGCTCTGAATCCTGCACGGTAAGGATTTTTGATTACGCTAAAGTTATTGTCTTCAAGAATCAGCGTATCTGGCCAGTCCGGACCCTGCGTCAAAGACAAATTTCGTAACCGGCTTAATGAAAGCGGTTTTGAAAAGCGCTTATCTGATTCCCTGACCATTAATACCCGATACCCATACAGGCCTCCAATGACAGGCACCGGGACAGGACGCGCGCGCTCGTCACGTTCAATATTACTGATCATCCATATGATATCGGCCATCCCTTTTTCCAGATTTAGCAACTGCCGGGCCTGTACCGTTGATTCGCGTTGCACGTCTAGCTCAAAAGTTCCGTAACGGCTTTCTGTAAGCTCGAGTGCACGCGTTAGCACATTAACTATGTAGTGGTGGATTTCATCAGTCGTGCTCACCTCTGTGGGTATATATAGTCGGTGATGGTCTTTTTGTGACGGCACGGGCGCTGCCCCTACCAGCGGGTTAATGCTGATATGTGCTATCGCCAGTATCATCCATATACCGTGCATCACTCTCATTCAGTTCTCTGTCAGCCTTTCTTCAAATCAGCATTGTTCATCTTATTCAGACTAGTTCACTTTTGAGACCAACGCTAAATAAATTGTGTTACCTGAAAAGAGGATACCTATACATAGGTGGGTGACTGATGTGTTACAGCCAAATGTGAATTGACGATAGTTATTGTCCGCAGTGTGATAGCCTGCTTCATCTCACTATGTTCAGCCATCTGATATGCGCATACCAGCATATAGCTTAATGTCTGCAGCTTTTTTATAAGCCAGGGCCGCGCATTATCGTCCAGCTCCAATAGTATCTCTGCTATATCAAATGCACAGCCCAGGTAAGGAATGGAGTCTGAGTATCGCCCGGTGTTGAATAAGCAGGCCCCCTGCTTTTCATCTCTGCTGAGAAAGTAAGCCGCCTCATTAGGATGGGTATAAACCCATTCAGCATGTTTGGCACATAAGTAAGTCGTCTGCATAACAAAATCTCCGTGATTTTGTTTTAAGTTAGTCTATGCCTTCTAAACATGCAAATAAAAATCATTATCATTTAAACATATTGAGCAGCGACCCATCCCGAGCTCCAAGCCCACTGAAAGTTATAGCCGCCAAGCCATCCGGTGACATCGACAGCTTCACCGATGAAAAACAGGCCTTTGACGTCTCTGGCTTCCATGGTTTTAGAAGATAATTCATTGGTATCCACCCCACCCAGTGTTACCTCAGCGGTGCGATAGCCTTCGGTACCCGCGGGCTGGATGCGCCAATGATGTAACTGGTCAGCAATGTTCTGTATTTGTTTATCATTAAGTTGCTTTAACGGTACATTGGGCAGATTAAGAATCTTCACTAATGTGTCGGCAAATCGGCGGGCAAAGCAGGTCGCGATAAAGTTTTTCAGCAAGACATTAGGCTTTGCTTCTTTTTCGGTTTTAAGTTTTTCAGCTATATCTTCATTGACACTTAAATCAAGTTCTACCGGCTGACCGTCCCAATAGGAGGAAATTTGTAAGATGGCCGGACCTGATATGCCCCGGTGTGTAATCAGCATATCTTCAACAAACGAAGTGTCACTGCACGATGCACGCACCGTTTGGGAGATACCAGATATTTCTGCTAGCGACGTTTTTAGTTCCGGCGGTAAGGTAAAAGGAACGAGGCCAGCCTTTGTGGGCAACACGTGCAAACCGAACTGCTCTGCAACCTTATAAGCAAAGGGCGTTGCGCCCAGTTTGGGAAGACTAAGTCCGCCACTCGCAATAACCAACGATTCGCATTGATACTCACCCTGGCTGGTTTGCAGCACAAAACCTTCAGCAACCTTCTCAACAAGTGAAATCTCACAACGTGTAGTGACTTTAACATCACCCTTCTGACACTCAGCAAGAAGCATCTCTACAATATCCGAAGCACTGTTGTCACAAAAAAGCTGACCCAGCGTTTTTTCGTGATAAGCAATATTGTGGTCATTCACCAGTCCGATGAAGTCCCATTGCGTGTAGCGGCTTAATGCTGATTTACAAAAATGAGGATTTTGTGAAAGGTAGTTTTCCGGTGCAGCATACATATTGGTGAAGTTACACCGCCCGCCACCAGACATAAGTATTTTACGTCCGACTTTTTTGGCATGGTCCAGTACTTCCACACTTCTGCCACGCTGACCAGCCTGCGCTGCGCAGAACAGCCCGGCGGCTCCTGCACCAATAATAATGACGTCGCGCTTAATCACCCTGCTACCCCTGTATTAATCTTCGCGCCGATTATACGCAGGGAAGCAACGGAACAAAACGTCTTTACAGTATAAGTCAGACGGGGACAGTCCCCGTCAGGCTTGTTCGCTCATGTAATTCTGAGACCAGGATAGTAACTCTATCCGATTACGAGAATGCGTTTTTCTGAAAATACTATAAATATGTGTTTTCACGGTATTTACAGAAATATGCAATTGGTCCGCAATCTCCTGGTTCTGGGAACCTTTAGACACCAACTCTATAATGGTAAGCTCACGTTTGGTCAGCTTAGGATGCGCTGTACTGTCTGCCGGACGGCTTGCTCGCGTCTTAGAGATAGAAGGTCTGCGTGCATACTGACGCATTCTGCGTAACGCTTCATTAATTGAGCCACGCTTGAACCACACGTCCATTTTATCCAACCGACGCACACCTTTAAGCAGCAATTCTGGTGAGTCGGAGGCGTAAAACGTGCCTTCAACACCCGCTATAATCGCTTCACACTCATCGAGTTCGCCTGGCTGAAGGTTGAACAGTACCCAACGAGCGTTACCATTTCGCTGATAAAAATCACTGAGTTTATTCGTCTGTGTTGCCGCATCATAGAAAACCAGATCCTGATTGGAGGTTTCCGGCAATGCCTCGGTGCTACCCAGTTCGATTACATCGTAACCACAGGTATCGAGCAATCCTTTAAAAAGATTGACATTCGGGTCTTGCTGAACATCTGAATAGCAAGACGGGGAAATTAGATATACATTGAACTTTTGGCCTTTTGCCATAAGTACAACCCTCCATGGCCCAGCGAAATAGAAGAACGTCAGACTGTCCTGACTGACTCGAATGCGCGCTGGGTATAGGTTTACAATACGTGAAGTACTGCCTGACCTTCACCTCGGAAAGTTTCATTATTATTCTTCGAGTTTAGCAGAGTGTGTTTACCGCACCAGAAATAAAACATTAAATTTATTTCGCCTGCTAAAAACGTATTATAACGAAAGCCTGAGTGTATACGCCACAATCTCAGGCTTGGTTTACTTAAATTACCGGCTTACAGACTATCCAGCATTGTCTGCGCATCCGAAACGTCAAAACGCCCGGGATCTTCCACGTTTAGCTGAGTCACAACGCCATCTTCAACCAGCATCGAGTATCGCAGTGAACGCGTACCACCAAACGTTCCGGTATCCATATCCAGTCCGATATTTTTGGTAAATACTGCATTTCCATCAGCCAGCATCATTATTTCATCTGCACTGGTGGCTTTCTTCCATGCATCCATTACAAAAGCATCATTGACCGATACACACATAATTTCATCAATACCCTTGGCTTTCAGTTTGTCGGCCAATGCAACATAACCAGGCAAATGCGCTTCTGAGCAAGTCGGAGTAAAGGCTCCGGGTACACCGAAGACCACTACTTTTTTATCGCCAAAGAGTGCATTTGTATGCGGGTTGATAAGCTCTCCATCCTTGATTATTCCAAACGACACTTCTGGTAAGGAACCACCTACATTCAACATGATTTTCTCCTGATTATTTTATGTAAACATCAAAACGATGCTTTTTACTGGCTATTGCCATTGATGGTGCTGTATCAGCCAGCCATGCCGCACTGTTGGGCCGTTTCACAATAACCCGTTTTTTTGCCAGTCCGCGTGCCGGGTCTAGCAACTGATCCGAGTCCGGATCATCGCCCAGCAAATGCTGAAACACTTTCATTTCTTTTTTAACCGCTGCCGCTTTTTTGCGATGCGGGAACATCGGGTCCAGATACACTACATCGACATCCGGTATTCCCCCATCCGCCATAACGTCAATACTGTTGCCGTGCATCAGCGAGAGCTGCCCGGCTAACACCGGATCAGTCAACGTCAGGCGGCGCAGTCCGTCTTCCAGTAAGGCAGCAACGATTGCCGATCGTTCCACCATTATCACTTTACACCCCAGGGAAGCCAGCACATAGGCATCTCTGCCAAGACCTGGTGTTGCATCTAAGACGGTAGGTACATTCTGTCCCTTGAGCCCGACTGCTTTTGCGATAGGTTCTTTTTTACCCCCACCATGCTGTCGTCTGTACTGGATATCACCAGCGAGAAAGTCGACGTAGACACCCTGCTGACGCGGTTGTGCATTATCTTTAAGTTGTAGCAGATTATTGTCAATTACCAACATCAACCCTTCGGGTAATGTTGTAGAAACGGGCAGTGCCCATCGAGACGCTAACGTCTGCACCAATTCTTTTTCTTCGCCACTGGCATCAGGCGATAACCACAAGGGTACTGATTCAGGCATGGCCGTATTGCTCCTTATCGCCAATCCAGCGGTTGATAATAGCTTGCGCATGTGAGGGATAGTCGCGCCACAGACGTTCTGCGATATCCTGCACCTGCGGTATCAGCGCGGCATCACGAACCAGATCAGCAATGCGCAGCTCGGCAATACCGGTTTGCCGCGTCCCCATGAGTTCCCCGGGCCCTCTTATCTCCAGATCGCGCTGCGCGATATAAAAACCGTCGCTGGACTCACGCAATACGCCCAATCGCTGTGTCGCTGTCTTGGACAGCGGACTTTGATAAAGCAATACGCACTGGCTCTCCACCGCACCACGCCCCACCCGACCGCGCAGCTGATGAAGCTGTGCCAGTCCTAATCGTTCCGGGTTTTCAATAATCATGATACTGGCGTTGGGAACATCAACCCCAACTTCGATAACGGTAGTAGCCACCAGCAGGTCTAGCTCGCCTTCTTTGAACTGCGCCATCACTTCCGCTTTTTCAGCCGGTTTGAGGCGACCATGCACCAACCCTACACGTAAATCAGGCAGCGCGGTTTTTAAGGTTATGGCGGCATCTTCTGCCGCCTGACATTGCAAGACTTCAGATTCATCAATCAGCGTACACACCCAGTATGCCTGGCGCCCATTTTTGCAGGCTTCATGAACACGGCCAATGACATCCTCTCTGCGAGTATCAGGCACCACCACGGTTGTCACGGGTGTCCGGCCTGGGGGTAATTCATCAATGATGGACGTATCCAGATCTGCGTAAGCTGTCATCGCCAGCGTTCGTGGTATAGGCGTGGCCGTCATAATCAGCTGATGAGGAAAGCGGCCCTGCGCTTCACCCTTTTCTCTCAGGGCCAGCCGCTGATGCACACCAAACCGATGCTGCTCATCCACAATAACTAACGCCAGCTGCTGATAAGTCACATTAGGCTGAAAAATAGCGTGGGTGCCCACCAGCATCTGAATGTCGCCGTTGGCTAAACGCGCCAGCACCTGTTCCCGCGCTTTTCCTTTGAGTTTTCCGGCTAACCAGCCTACTTCAATCCCAAGTGGTGAAAGCCATTGACGAAAATTATTGGCATGTTGTTCGGCAAGCAACTCTGTCGGTGCCATCAGCGCGACCTGATACCCCGCGCCGATTGCTGACAACGCAGCGAATGCTGCCACCAGGGTTTTGCCGGAACCCACATCGCCCTGCACCAGGCGCATCATGGGCTGCCCGCGCTGCATATCCTGCTGGATATCAGCCGTTACTCTGGCCTGAGCACCTGTGGGTTCAAATGGCAATCCCGCTAACAGTTGCTGAATCAGTCTGTCATCGACGGCAATAGCAATACCGGGTTGCTGGTCAGACACCTGCCTGACTTTCAAAACGCTAAGATGATGGGCGAGCAGTTCTTCCAATATAAGACGATGCTGAGATGGGTGTTTTCCTTCTTCCAGCAACACCAGACCGGCATCCGGCGGCGGCCGATGGACCAGATGCAAGGCATCTTTAAGTGAAACTTGCTGCGCATACATCCCCTCTGGCAACAGGTCAGCCACAGCGCCCTTATCCAACAATGCCAGCGCCTGCTCGGTAAGGTTACGTAACGTTAGCTGCTTCACCCCTTCTGTGGTGGGATAAACCGGTGTCAGGGTCGGTGAATCTGGCTCGGCATCTTCTTCGATAAGGGCAAATTCAGGGTGCATCATCTCCAGGCCCCACTTGCCGGTGCGGATTTCACCAAAACAACGCACCTGATTGCCCGGCGAAAGCATGGTTCGCTGCACTGCGCCAAAATGAAAAAATCGCAACGTGATGGTGCCGGTGCCGTCACTGACTTTAACCACCAGCATGCGTTTTTTACCGTACTGGATATCCGCGCTTTTGACTTCACCCTGAATGCTGACATGCGTAAACGGGCGACAGCTATCAACAGCGTAAACCTGCGTTCTGTCCTCGTATCGGGACGGCAAATGAAACAGCACATCCTGAACGGTACGAAGGCCTATTTTCCCGAGCTTCTCAGCCACCTTTGCCCCTACTCCTTTCAGGGTAGTAATCGGTGTTCGTGCCAGAGACTGCATATTCAGTTTATCGTCCTGTTTTACATGGTTTAAAACGCTGAAAGTGTAAACCACCCGATAACTAAAGGCGAGTCGCATCCACTATTAGTCAGCCTTTGTTATTTTTAACAAAGTATTTACGTTTTAAGGCAATGCAGTTGCCCGAATCACTTACCGCTTTAAGGTATACCAATCCTCATATTATCTGGTGTAGCAATGAAAAAAATTCTGCTCGCAGTCGCAATCAGCTCATCGTTCTCAGCCATAACATCATTTGCTGCCGATGAAGCATCCCCTGCCATCTACCAGGATACGTCTGTACAAATACAAACCCGGGTAAAAGATTTAGTTTCCCGGATGACGCTGGAAGAAAAAATTGGCCAGATGTACAACGATGCACCGGCAATTGAACGTCTGAATGTTCCAGCTTACGATTACTGGAACGAAGCGCTGCATGGTGTGGCTCGCGCCGGACAGGCCACTGTATTTCCTCAGGCTATCGGGCTTGCGGCCATGTGGGATGATGAGATGTTGCATACTGTTGCCACCGCAATTTCTGATGAAGCTCGCGCTAAGTATCATTTTTATCAGCGTGAAGACATTCGATATCGCTACACCGGGCTGACCTTCTGGTCCCCCAATATCAATATTTTCCGAGACCCACGATGGGGTCGTGGTCAGGAAACCTACGGCGAAGACCCATTTCTTACTGGCGAACTGGGAGTAGCGTTTATCAAGGGCTTACAAGGCGACAATCCTGACTATCTGAAAACAGCCGCCACAGCAAAACACTTTGCCGTTCATAATGGTCCTGAGATTAGCCGCCATTCGGACAATTATGTGGTATCAGATAAGGACCTCTACGATACCTATCTGCCAGCATTTAAAAAGGCGGTTGAAGAGGCGGATGTTGAAGCCGTAATGTGTGCTTATAACCGTGTAAATGGTATGCCCGCCTGTGGCAGTGACATGCTGCTTAAAGAAGTGCTTCGCGATGAGTACGGTTTTGACGGTCATGTGATGTCCGATTGTGGCGCAATTCGTGATTTTTACGATCCGAAGGCGCACAACGTGGTAGAAGCCCCTGCGGCTGCCGCAGCCTGGGCAGTCAAAAGTGGTACCGATTTAAACTGCGGCACGGGTGCACTGAGTACCTTCGCCAATCTTGGGTTTGCCGTCCAAAAGGGGCTCATCGACGAAGCGCTGATTGATCAGGCCGTCGAGCGGTTATTTATGACGCGTTTTAAACTGGGCATGTTCGACGGCGATAACAAAACTGACTATGCCGCTATCCCTATGGATGTGGTTGGCTCTGACGCCCACATGAAACTGACCGAAACCGCATCTGCCTCATCGCTGGTGCTGCTAAAAAATAACGGACTTCTGCCACTGACTTCGGATAAAAAGGTTGCTGTTATCGGGCCTAATGCGAACAACGAAGATGTTTTACTGGGCAATTACAATGGTATTCCCATCAACCCGGTGACACCGCTACAGGGTTTAGAGGCACATCTGGGCAAAGACAACGTCACCTATTCACCGGGCAGCGCTATTATTGATGATATCTACGGGCATGCTGAGATCCTGGACAGCCGGGTACTGTTTCATAAAAAAGACGACGGTTCGCTGGCACCCGGCCTGACGGGAAAATACTACTCGCTCGCACGAGGTCAGGTTTCTGATTATATCACGCTGACATTCCCGGTTACGGTTAGCGACGAGCCGCAACTCACCCGTGTTGATAAAGCGATGGACTTTTATTTCGAGCGCTCGCCAATCGATGAGAGCGTACTGGGGAATTTTGGTGTTATCTGGGAAGGGGTAATACAGCCTGAACATGATGGTAAATATCAGTTTGATAGCGATGCACAGATTAAAATAGACGGCAAAACAGTCACCGATACTGTTGCGCTCAAGGCCGCAAAAGCCTATCCGATTACCATCAGTATGCAATTTGCCGATAATAAGGTAAGTAATACCTCTGCCATCACCCGAAAACAGTTTACCGTCCGCTGGGTCAATACCAGTGAAGATTTACAGCAGCAGGCAGTGAACGTTGCTAATAACGCCGATGTTATTGTTGCCGTGGTCGGTATCACGCCGCGTATAGAAGGCGAAGAAATGCCAGTTAAACTGGACGGGTTTAATTATGGTGACAGAACCGACATTGATCTACCTGACGAGCAGCAGGCACTACTTATGGCGCTGAAAAAAACCGGCAAACCAGTAGTGTTGGTAAACTTCTCCGGTAGTGCCATGGCACTAAACTGGGCCGATGAAAACGTGGATGCAATTGTTCAGGCCTTCTACCCGGGCGAGGCCACAGGCACCGCACTGGCAAAAATACTTTATGGTGAGAGTAATCCATCGGGTCGCTTACCGGTCACTTTTTACCGCAACCTCAACGGCTTTGCAGATTTCGACGATTATGCGATGGACAACCGAACTTATCGCTATTACACAGGTGATGTGCTTTACCCGTTCGGACATGGACTGGATTATAGCGACGTGACCTACTCTGACTTACAGGCCCCCTCAACACTTCAGTTAGGCGAGCCTTTATCAGTGACTGTTACGCTGGAAAACGCCAGTGACTTCAGTGCAGATCAGGTCACTCAGGCCTATGTGAAAATGCCGGATGCCCCCACCCGCGTACCTCGCGTGGCTTTAAAAGCATTCAGTAAAGACCAGGTGAAACCGGGGACTACCGAAACGATTACATTAACCATCGATGCAGATGAGCTCACTTATATAAATGATAACGGCGAGTCTGTGGCATACACAGGATCGCTACATCTTTTCGTCGGCGATGGTCAGCCGGCACATGCAAAAGAGAAGAAAATACAACACGCGGTAATCAATATTGCGCAATAATCGCATCATAAAAAAAGGCCAGCATCATGCTGGCCTTTTCAAACATTCACGTCATCTAATTTTCTTATTCAGGCAATTCCATCACGCCGTCTATTTCAATTTGTGCACCCTTTGGCAGTGCTGCAACGCCAATGGCCGCGCGAGCTGGATAAGGCTGACTGAAATATCCGCTCATGATTTCGTTCACTTTTGTAAAATGTGACAAGTCCAGCATGTAAATATTGAGTTTCACCACATCATTCATCGAGCCGCCTGCAGCTTCACATACTGCTTTTACATTCTCGAACACCTGGCGTGCTTGCTTTTCAAAATCATCAGATACCATTTCCATCGTATCTGCAACCAGCGGGATTTGGCCTGACAGATACACTGTCGTTCCCGCTTTAACCGCCTGGCTGTAAGTGCCAATAGCCTGCGGTGCATTGTCGGTCTGAATAATTGATTTAGACATAATCGGATCCTAATTTTGATTTAATGCTTTAACTGACTGTGGCGTGATACACGCTGAACTTCTGGCATGGTGCGGATTTTCTTCATGATACGCGCCAGATGCACACGATTGTGGGTGGTCAGTTCAATATCAATAAAATAGATATTACTTTCTTTTTCTTCTGTTTGTAGCCCGATAATATTGGAATCGGTACCAGAGATGGTATTGGTCAGTGTTGCCAGCGTTCCCTGATGGTTATAAAGCTCTATGCGCAGCGACGCTTTAAACTCGCCCTGTGGCTTATCATCCCACTGCATTGGCAGTACGCGTTGAGGCTCTTCGCGCGATAACTTGCGAATATTGTTGCAGCCCGTCTGGTGGATAGTCATTCCTCGTCCGGGACTTAATACCGCGACAATTTCATCATCCGGTATAGGGTGACAGCATCGCGCGTAATGCACCAGCAGCCCTTCTGTACCACGGATAGCCACATTACCTTTTTTGTCCGGCAGCTCTTCACTTTGTCCTAACAGGCGTCGTGCAACAATGGCACTTAACTCGTTCCCCAGGCCAATATCAACCAGCAAGTCATCAAAGTTCTGATGCTTGGTTTCCGCCACGACCCTATCGATATCTTCGCCGGGTATTTCATCCAGCTTGGCATTGCCAAGTGCATGGCGTAACAAGCGGTTGCCCATGTTTACCGCTTCCTGCGAATGCTGCTTACGCAGATACTGCCGAATACGGGTTCGGGCACGGGCGCTCACCACAAAGTTCAACCAGTTCGCGTTTGGCTTCGCTTTTGGTGAGGTGATAATTTCTACCGTCTGGCCGTTTTCCAGCGGTTTACTCAAGC
The DNA here is from genome assembly GCA_964584105.1 of uncultured Alteromonas sp. Classification (GTDB taxonomy): domain Bacteria; phylum Pseudomonadota; class Gammaproteobacteria; order Enterobacterales; family Alteromonadaceae; genus Alteromonas. The sequence continues at coordinate 10,698 of CAZOYR010000048.1, read as the reverse complement.
TGTAGTTGCGGCGTTCAACCCGCACACCCACACAGGTGTTACCAATGTCTGAGTGCACAGCATACGCAAAGTCGACAGCCGTAGCGCCAGTCGGCAGCTCAATGATACGGCCATCCGGCGTGAATACGTAAATCTCATCAGGAAACAGGTCAGTTTTAACTGACTCGATAAACTCGAATGATGAACTGGCGCTTTGCTGTAATTCCAGCAAGGTTTGCATCCATTTGCGCGCGCGCAACTGTGCGGTGGTATCGCTATCGCCGGGTTCTTTATACATCCAGTGCGCCGCCACACCTTTATCCGCCATTTGGTCCATGGCGTGGGTGCGGATTTGTACTTCCACCGGAATACCATGTGGGCCTATCAATGATGTATGCAAGCTTTGGTAGCCGTTGGTACGGGGAATGGCAATGTAGTCTTTAAAGCGGGTTTCAATTGGCTTATATAAGCTGTGGATAGCGCCCAGTGTGCGGTAGCAATTATCCACAGAATCAACCAGGACTCTGAACGCATAGATGTCCATCACTTCATTGAACATCAGTTCTTTATTGCGCATTTTGCGGTAAATAGAATAAAGATGTTTTTCACGGCCAATCACGATGGCCTTCATCTTATACTCATCAATCCGCGTATCCAGTTCCTGGCGAATATTCTCGATGATTTCCTTGCGGTTTCCGCGCGCCTGCTTAACAGCAGATTTTAATGCCCGGTGACGCATCGGGTACATCGCCAGAAAACCTAAATCTTCCAGCTCATTTTTGACATCATGAATACCCAGGCGGTGTGCTATTGGCGCATAGATTTCGAGTGTTTCCAGCGCAATACGACGACGCTTATCAGGTCGCAGAGCACCCAGTGTGCGCATATTATGCGTGCGGTCCGCCAATTTAATGAGGATAACCCGGATGTCCTGCACCATGGCCATCATCATTTTGCGGAAGTTTTCTGCCTGGGCTTCCTGCTTACTGTTAAAGGCTATTTTATCGAGCTTACTGACCCCTTCTACCAGTTCGGCAACGGTGTCGCCAAAAGCGTCGGCCAGATCGTCCTTGCCATAATGGGTATCCTCGATAACATCGTGCAGTAATGCTGCCATCAATGTTTCGTGGTCCATATGCATATCAGCAAGAATGCCGGCTACAGCCACCGGATGCGTTATGTAAGGGTCGCCACTGGAGCGCATCTGACCATCGTGTGCTTCGTGCGCCAGCACAAATGCATCCTGTACCAGTTGAACACGCTCAGCCGGCAGATAATCAGAAATTTTTTGTTTTAAGCCCTCGAACAAATACACAGTATTTAACAGTTTTCCAATCTAAAGAATGAACAGACAGAATAAGGGTTATTACTGTCGATGCCAATGCAAAAACGCCAGGGATCGCAACGATCACTGGCGTTTTTGACTAAAGGATTAGGCGATGTGCTGCTTATTGATCTGACAAAATGTTCGCAACAGAAGAAAAGTCAGCTTGTTCCTGCTGCTCCTGATCGCGCATTGCATCTTGCTCAAGCGTCTCAACAGTGACCAGACCTTCCTCAATTTCACGAAGAGCGGTTACCGTAGGCTTATCATTTGCCACATCTACCATGGCTTCTTTGCCTTCTGTTGCCAGCTGGCGGGCACGACGGGCTGCAACCAGCACCAAATCGAAGCGGTTACCTACTTTATTTATCGCATCTTCTACGGTTACGCGAGCCATGAAATTCTCCGAAAAATGAATTGAGCAGTATTTAAAACGGCCGCGCAGTATAGCTTACAACCGTCTTCAGTCCTAGTGTTTTGTTCGATTTTACATCATTAAACGCTAACGATCAGCGTTTTGATCGCCCAGCAGATCTTTAATCAAACCCAGATGCCGCATCTGCTGCTTGGCAGTACGTTGTCGTTGCGCCCGTACCACCGCTTCCAGATCGCTCAGTGCCACGGAAAAATCGTCATTGACGAGCACATAATCGAACTCATCATAGTGTGACATTTCTGACACCGCTTCACGCATGCGCGAAGCGATCACATCATCACTGTCCTGGCCGCGACGATTCAGGCGTTCTTTAAGCACTTTGGTCGACGGCGGTAAAATAAAAATACCACAGGCATCCGGTAATAGCTTTTTCACCTGACGCGCACCCTGCCAGTCGATATCCAGAAACACATCAATACCGCGGTGCAGCGTTTGCTCGATGGTTACGCGGGAGGTGCCGTAGTAATTGTCAAACACTTCAGCCCACTCAAAAAACACGCCCTGCTCTATCAGCTTTTCAAACTGTTCGCGACTGACAAAATGATAGTGCACACCATCTTCTTCGCCGGGACGCGGTTTACGGGTTGTGTGGGATACCGATACTTCCATTGGAAAATCAGCAGCATCCTCATGCTTTTCTAGCAGCGCTTTTATAAGGCTGGATTTGCCTGCCCCTGATGGCGCAGCAAGAATAAACAAATTTCCTAATTGAGATGCCATAACTGTATTTTTGAAAATCTAATAGGGTGGTCATTTTAACCTGCAATGGTAGCATAATCATTAAATGCCGTAATGGCTATCATTGACATGCCCGTCACAGCCGCACGGGCACCGACAGTAACAAGGTGTAAAACAAGTACTATGTCTGATTCTTTAATTCCACATGTTGAAGTCAATACCGGTGATAATCCACAGGCGTGCGTCATCTGGATGCATGGTCTGGGTGATTCCGGCCACGGTTTTGCGCCTATTGTACCTGAGCTGAAATTGCCAGAATCTATGCCGGTCAAATTTCTCTTTCCGCATGCGCCGGTACGCCCTGTCAGCATTAATAACAATATGGAAATGCCGGCCTGGTACGACATAAAATCACTGGATTTTAACAGCCGTGCCGATTTAACTGGCGTAGAAGAAAGCGCACAGCAGATTAAAGCGCTTTTTGATGCGCAGGTTGAAGCCGGATTCGCGCCGGAAAAGATTGTGTTGGCAGGATTTTCTCAGGGCGGCGTAATTGCTTATCATCTGGGTCTGAGATTATCGCAGCGCATTGCCGGCATTCTGGCGTTATCAACGTATATGTGTGAACCGGGACTCATTGCTGAGCAGGCCAGCGAAGCGAATCGCAATGTGCCAATTTTTGTCGCGCACGGTGAGCAGGATCCGGTGGTACCCAAGATTTTAGGTGAGATGGCGGTGAAGGCATTACAGGAAAATGGCTACGAGCCGCAATGGCACACTTATCAGATGCAGCACAATGTATGTATGGAAGAAGTGCAACAGATAAGTGAATGGCTACAGGCGCGTCTGGCCTGATTCGCCATGTGCCCGGCATCACCGGGCTGGCACTCAACAAATACAGGAATTTCTATCATGTCGGCTGAAACCCGAACCATCCGAATTGCGACACGAAAAAGCGCGCTGGCGTTGTGGCAGGCAGAGTATGTGAAATCGCAATTACTGGCCCATCATCCTCAGCTCACCGTCGAACTGGTGCCAATGAGCACGCAGGGTGACAAAATTCTGGATACACCGTTGGCAAAAATTGGTGGCAAAGGGCTGTTTATCAAAGAGTTGGAAATCGCTATGCTCGAAGGTCGGGCGGATATCGCGGTACATTCAATGAAAGATGTGCCAGTTGATTTTCCCGATGCGTTTGGTTTGCACGCAATTTGCGTCAGAGAAAACCCCTTTGACGCGTTTGTGTCCAATACCTACAGCGAGCTTGACGCGCTGCCGCAGGGCGCTATTGTCGGTACCTCCAGCCTTCGCCGTCAGTGTCAGATTCGTAAGTACCGCCCTGACCTGCAGATCCGCGATCTGCGTGGCAACGTTAATACCCGACTGGCGAAGCTGGATAACGGTGATTACGATGCCATTATTCTGGCTGCAGCCGGACTGATCCGACTGGAGATGGAAGTCAGAATTACCCAGCAACTTCCTGCTGAAATATCGCTACCGGCGGTTGGCCAGGGCGCGGTGGGCATTGAATGCAGAAATGACGATGCGCAGTTAATCAAACTGCTTGAGGCGTTAAACCATCCGCAAACGCATTTGCGTGTCACCGCGGAGCGCGCCATGAATACCCGTCTTGAGGGTGGCTGTCAGGTGCCGATTGGCAGTTACGCCACACTGGATGACAACACGCTGACCATCACCGGTATGGTTGGAAAGCCCGATGGTAGTGAGCTTTTATTTGCTTCTGCCACCGGCGAATCACGTCGTGCGCAAGAGCTGGGTACAGAAGTCGCCGATGCACTGCTTGCGCAGGGTGCAGGAGATATCTTAAAAGCGCTTTACGAATAGCCATGTATTTACTGACCAGGCCGGTTCCCGGTATCTTCAAAAGTCAGCAGGCCTGGCAACAATTGGGATTAACCGTTAGCTGTCTTGGCGTTGTCGATATTGTCAGTTGCGATTCCCAAATAAGCCGTCTGGCGACGTTTCTACGTAGCGAAAAGCCCGGCATAGTGATTATCACCAGCCAATATGCTGCAAGCGCTCTTGTCAATCTGCCCTCAGGTTCGCCGGCTCCGCACTATTTAGCTGTGGGCACTGCAACCGCCAGAGTACTGGCCCGGGCTGGCATAAATGCACAGTGCCCGGATATACCGACGTCAGAAGGGCTGCTTGCGCTACCAGCGTTAAAAGATGCAAAAAATCAGCAGATCGCTATTATAAAGGGAGAAGCTGGTCGAACCACTTTAAGTGACACCCTAAGTAATGCAGGGGCTTTCGTCCGGGAATTTGCCGTTTATCGCCGGATTGTTATGAAAGCACCGGTACAAACAAACCAATGGCAATGGCCTGACGTAAAAGGCATTATTGCAACAAGTGAAGAAATGGCGAAGCAGCTGTTCAGACATTACAACAGCGCATTAATAGCACCACTGCCCTGGTTAACGGTAAGTCCCAGAGTCGCTGAAACAATTCGAGCACTGGGAGTGCGCAACGTGAGTGTTGCCCCCGGCGCCAGTGATGAGCAGTTATGCCAATGGATAAAGGAAAATTGGGAGTAAGCATGGCGGACAATGATAAAAAAGAAAATGGCGCAGATTCGAAGTCATCGACAACGCCTCACGGTGATAAGCCCGCAGAAAATAAAACGTCATCTAAGGCCTCTTCTCCAGCACAATCACCTGATACTACCAAGCCGCAAAGCAGCAAATCTGAAAAAGGTAAGTCGGTCTCCGGCTCTGGTGCCTCTGCATCGTCTAAATCCACAAGCAAGAAACCTACACCGGCAACATCAAAACCGGTCTCAAGGTCTGCTGAGAAAAAGTCACCCTCAACCGGTGGACTCTGGTTTTTTGTCATTCTGACATTTTTGCTCACTCTTGCCCTGGCTGGTGCCGGTTATTGGTACTGGAAGCAGCGTGCGGATAATAATCAGGCTGTGCTGCAGTCGCAATCCGAACAAGCCGAGCGCATTGATGCGATGAACCGTCAAAACAGAGATTTGCAATCAGAATTGGCGCAACTGGCCGAGTCAAAACAAGCGCTTAACCAGGCAATCAGCGAGCTACAAAACAAAACACAGGCGCTGGCCCGGCAAAGTGAGCAGGCCTTGTCACAGCTTGAGAATATGGAAGGTAAGCGTCCGTCAGACTGGTTACTGGCAGAAGCCGATTATCTGGTAAGGATGGCAGGCCGCAAAGTCTGGCTAGAAAAGGATATCAAGACAGCAATTATGTTGCTTTCAAATGCTGATGAACGCTTATCTGAACTTTCGGATCCATCCGTGCTGCCCGTTCGCGAGAAGATTGCCAAAGATATTCAGATGCTGCGTCAGCTGAACCCTGTTTCACGTACATCTGTCGCGCTGGCTATCTCAGGTATGCTTTCGCAGGTTGAATCATTACCCCTGGACACCTTTTAGCAGCCAGACACAGATTCGCAGCAGGGCGAATTGAGTGAGTCAGTCGATGACTGGCAATCAAACTTAAAGCAGGTCTGGCGAAATATTGTTGATGACTTTATCTCTGTTAGCAGAACAGAGACCCCCATTGAGCCGGTCATGAGTCAGCAAGAACAATGGCTAAGTCGTGAGCAACTGAAGTTACAGATGATGCAGGCCCAGTCAGCCGCCATAGGTGGCAATAAATCGCTGTATGATCAGTCGCTGCAAAATGCGATGGATATTATCGTCAACAAATACGATATGGATGCCAGTGCAATAGAGCAGTATATGAATGCACTCCAAAATCTTATTGATACTGACATCAGCCAGGAGTTACCGGAATCGCTGGAAAGTGCTGACCCATTACGCCGTTTGTTGGATAAACGTGTGGATGATGCGTTTGGTCAGGGGGCTCGTGCTCTATGAAAAAACTGATTGTATCTGTATTACTGATAGCCGTAGTGCTTGCGGCGATATTGATTGCTCCACAGGTTATCGGCGAAAAAGGCTATGTGCTGATTTCAATGGGCTCATTGGTCATAGAAATGACCGTGGTCAGCCTGGTGATCAGCGTACTCATCGGCATTCTGATTGCCTGGGTGATCTGGCGTTTGGTAAAAGCCATCGTGCATTTGTTTTCAGGCTCATGGCAGTGGTTTGGCAGCCTGAGCCGCAATAAGCGTCGAAAGAACTTTTATCGCGGTATTCAGGCCTATGCAGAAGGTGATTTAGACGCTTCTAAAAAGGCATTTCAACAGGCTTCGGACGGTGACTTCGATGGTGTTGATTTACTGATTTCAGCGCAGGTTGCCCATGAAATGGGCGAATGGGAGCGGTGTCAGTCTTTGCTGGGCCATGCCGCTGATTACCCCCACTCACGCGTCGCCGCCGCCTTAATGCATGCACGGTTGTTAATGCTCAGACAGCAGCATGAACAGGCGCTGTCGGTACTTGGTACACTTGATGAAGACAACGCTGAACATCCTCAGGTGGTCAAGACCAAGGCTGAATGCATGGCAGCGCTGGGGCATTGGCAGCAAATTCAGAATCATCTACCGCAGTGGCGTCGTACGCTTAAAAAGGATGCAGTGCCCCTGGCCCAGCGTGCTGCCAAAGGTAAGTTTGCCGAGATTGCCAGTAAGCAGGGAGCTAACGCGCTTAAACAATACTGGGAAGAATTACCCCGTAAAAAGCGCCACGATATTGCGTTTCGCGCAGCCTATGTTGAGCAACTGACCGAGCAGGGCATGCATCATGATGCCGAAAACTGCCTGGTAGAGTGGCAAAGCAAAGGTCCGGAAGAGACGCTGCTACCGATGTTTCGTCGTCTGAAAATGCCCAACCCCGCGGCCTCTGTGAAATTACTTGAGTCGTGGATTAAAAAGGACGATAAAAACGCTACGCTTTACTCGGTGCTGGGCGAGCTGGCATTTAACGCCGGCGATTATTCACTTGCCGAAAGAGCATTGATGAAGGCCGTTAAACTGCGTGAGAACGCTCATGATTTGATGCTGCTGGCTGAAATCAGTGAACGTCAGAACGATAACAGTAGGGCATTGGCGTTTTATAAGCAAGGCGTGGCTGCGACTTCCTGATTATCGCCATGTGAAGGTCGGGTATCTGTTTCACTCGGCCTTCACGAAAATTGTTACGACTTTGGTTGATGTAAGTCGACAAAGGTCTTTATACTAATTGCTCATTCTTGTCGGAGTGCTTGTTTAACAAGCTGAGACCGCGAAGCGGGATCCGTTGAACCTGATCAGGCTAATACCTGCGAAGGGAACAAGGCGAGTTGCGTAATGCTATTTCTTTTCATCCTACCAGGGGTGTAAGGCATTACCGACGTCTTTCAACCTCCAGACAAGCATTTTTTACTATTTTCAAAAGGCAAAAATGCTATGTCAAACCGTCGTCAGCAACGTGCTGAAGCCCAATCATTTATTAATCAGCTGAAAGGCGAAGCTTACCCCAATTCGGTAAGAATCTATGAAACCGGTTCGTCTGCCGATATCCGCGTTCCTATGCGCGAAATACACCTGACCGATACGCAAATCAATGCGCATACCAGCGAGCCCAATGCGCCTGTACCGGTATATGATACGTCAGGTCCTTATGGTGACCCGTCCTGTCCCATTGATGTAAATAAAGGTCTGCCCGCACTCAGGGCAAAATGGATTGAAGCGCGTCATGATACCAGCCCCCTTTCCGGCGTTTCATCCACCTATGCTCAGGCACGTGCTCAGGATATTGCGCTGGATGAGTTACGTTTTGCCCGCCAGCGGGCGCCCCTTGCTGCAAAAGGCTCATCGACCGTAACCCAGCTTCATTATGCCCGCCAGGGCATTATCACGCCTGAAATGGAATTTATTGCCATCAGAGAAAATATGGGTCGTGCACGGGTTCATGATGAGACGCTCACGCAGCAACATGCCGGAGAAAGCTTCGGCGCCAACCTGCCAGCCCAAATCACGCCTGAGTTTGTGCGCAAAGAGGTGGCTGAAGGTCGCGCTATTATCCCTGCCAATATCAATCACCCGGAAGCTGAGCCGATGATTATCGGTCGCAATTTTCTGGTTAAGGTTAACGCAAACATTGGTAATTCAGCCGTGACCTCCTCCATTGAAGAAGAAGTCGAGAAACTGGTGTGGGCAACGCGCTGGGGCGCCGATACCATTATGGATTTATCCACCGGACGCAATATTCATGAAACCCGCGAATGGCTGCTGCGAAACAGCCCTGTTCCTCTGGGTACGGTTCCTATTTATCAGGCGCTGGAAAAAGTCGGTGGCGTTGCTGAAGAGCTGGACTGGGAGATATTTCGCGACACCCTGATAGAACAGGCTGAGCAAGGTGTGGACTACTTTACTATTCACGCCGGTGTTCGCCTGCCATTCGTCCCGATGACTGCCAACCGTGTCACCGGCATTGTCTCTCGCGGTGGCGCGATTATGGCAAAGTGGTGTTTAAGTCATCATAGAGACAGCTTTCTGTATGAGCACTTTGAGGAGATTTGCCAGATTTGCGCTCGCTATGATGTGTCGTTGTCATTAGGCGATGGATTGCGGCCCGGTTCGGTAGCCGACGCCAACGATGAAGCTCAGTTTGCTGAGCTGCGTACGCTGGGCGCGTTAACCAAAATCGCCTGGCAACACGATGTGCAGGTGATGATTGAAGGGCCCGGTCATGTGCCTATGCACATGATCAAAGAAAACATGGAGGAGCAGCTTACCCACTGTCACGGCGCGCCGTTTTATACACTTGGCCCGCTGACCACTGATATAGCGCCCGGCTATGACCACATCACATCCGGGATTGGGGCAGCGATGATTGGATGGTATGGCTGTGCGATGCTCTGCTATGTCACGCCGAAAGAGCATCTTGGCCTGCCGAATAAAGAAGATGTCAAACAGGGGCTGATTACCTACAAAATTGCTGCTCATGCAGGCGATTTGGCTAAGGGCCATCCCGGCGCGCAAATTCGCGACAATGCGATGTCCAAAGCCCGCTTTGAGTTTCGCTGGGAAGATCAGTTTAATCTGGCCTTAGACCCGCATACCGCCCGCGCGTATCATGATGAAACCCTGCCTCAGGCATCCAATAAGGTCGCACACTTTTGCTCTATGTGCGGGCCAAAGTTTTGCTCGATGAAAATATCACAGGAAGTGCGTGACAGTGCTCAGGCCAGAGAGGGTATGCAAGCCATGGCGGAAAAATTCAACGAACAGGGGGCAAAGCTATACGTTGACGCCAGTGAGGTAAGTTAAATGCGCAGCACCATTCCTGTTATATGGTGCATTGGAGGTCTGGATATCAGTGGCGGCGCCGGCTTAACCCGCGACGCCACCACTGCCAGTGCACTTAATTGTCATGCAATGCTGGTTGCAACCACACTCAGTGCCCAGTCAATCACCCACGCACATGGTGTCATGTCACTGGCACACCATGTTGATTTGCAACTGCAGGCTGTTGCCTCTCATGCTCCTGCTGCTATTAAAATTGGCGCGGTCAGTGATGACATCATCCCAGCGCTGGTACAAAGGCTCAGGGCGATTAAGCAACTTACAGATTATGTACCGGTAATCTGGGACCCGGTGTTACGTGCCTCCGCCGGCTCGACCTTAAGCACGCTGAGCGAAGCGTCTGTTAAGCAGCTGCTTGGTATTGTTGATGTCGTTACACCAAATGATACAGAAATGACGATGCTCTCGAATCAGACTGAGGCGGGTAAAGCTGCAGACTGGTTTATCGCCCAGGGCGTTAAAGCTGTGGTGATAAAAGGCGGCCACCGGGCAGATGAATGTGCCACCGACAAGCTGTTTACCGGTTCAGCGCAATGGGATTTTTCCAGTCAATGGTATCGTGGGTCATTGCGTGGAACAGGCTGTATGTTTGCAACCGCCATAGCAAGCTTTATGGCCCATGATTATATATGTGAAGATGCGATTTGCCTGGCTAAAGCTGCGGTTAATCAGGCGTTTCGGACCAGGCAACATATCGCAGCGGACGCCAGTATCGCCGGTGTTATCACATGGCCAGAGCACAGTGACGACTTTCCTGTTGTCAGGCTTAACGGAGATGTCTCTCTCACCACACCTTTTGCCCAATTAAAACATAAAACCCCCGGTCTCTATCCGGTGGTCAGTTCTTGCGAATGGCTTGAGCTGGTATTAAACGCCGGCGTCCATATTGCGCAGCTTCGAATCAAAAACGCAGCGACACCGGATTTAAATAAACACATTCAGCATGCTGTTGCGCTGGGCAAGCACTATAACGCGCAGGTCTTTATTAACGACCACTGGCAGCTGGCAATAGAGCATGGCGCATATGGCGTGCACCTGGGTC
>CAZOYR010000047.1:15769-22711 GCA_964584105.1 uncultured Alteromonas sp. | reverse complement strand
GTTATAGTCAGCGCTTAAATATATTCCAACGCAAGTAATATCAAAACCGCTACGCCAAACTACAAGTCATTTAAATCGAAATAGCTTCGGGCTGAATCCGCGCCTGCCAGAATATTTTCAGTGTCGTTGTAGAACAAAAATCTTTAAATCGAGAAATTTTTCACTTACCCGCAGAAACAAAAAAAGGCCACCTGATGGTGACCTTTTTCAAATAGCAATTTCTTATTCTACCGTTACCGACTTAGCCAGGTTACGGGGCTGGTCTACGTCAGTGCCTTTAATCAGTGCCACATAATAGGACAGTAGCTGAAGCGGCAGCGTGTAGATAATTGGTGCGATAGCAGGTTCGCAATGCGGTACGTTAATAACACGCATAGTTTCATCACCTTTGAAGTTGGCGTCCTTATCAGCAAATACATACATGATCCCGCCACGGGCGCGTACTTCTTCAACGTTAGATTTAAGCTTTTCAAGCAGCTCGTTGTTCGGTGCAACCACAATAACCGGCATTTCATCATCGATCAGTGCCAGTGGGCCGTGCTTCAGTTCGCCTGAAGCGTACGCTTCTGCATGTATATACGAAATCTCTTTAAGCTTCAGCGCGCCTTCCATAGCAATCGGATACTGATCACCACGTCCTAGGAACAGGCTGTGGTTCTTGTCAGCAAACTCCTCGGCCAGATCTTCAATGCCTTCGCTGATGGTTAGCGTTTCTTCCAGCTTAGCGGGCAGGCTGTGCAAGCCGCGCACAATTTGCGCTTTATCTTCGCTGGTCAGGCCGTTGTGTTCACCAATTGCCAGGGTCAGCATTAAAAATGCAGTTAGCTGCGTGGTAAAGGCTTTAGTAGAGGCAACTCCGATTTCGGCACCGGCTTTGGTCATAAATGCCATATCTGACTCACGTACCAGTGAAGAGCCTGGTACGTTACAAATGGTCAGACTGGACATGTAGCCTAAGTCTTTAGCCAGACGCAGTGCGGCCAGTGTATCGGCGGTTTCGCCCGACTGTGAAATAGTAACCAGTAAGCTATTCTCATGCACCACTGATTTGCGGTATCTAAATTCTGAAGCGATCTCGATGCCGCAAGACACATTCGCATACTGCTCCAGCCAGTAACGTGCTGTCATGCCCGCGTGATAGCTGGTACCGCATGCAATGATCTGCACGTGTTTTACTTTGGCCAGAATCTCCACCGCCTGCTCGCCAAAAATATTGGTCATCAGGCCATGTTCGTCCAGACGATCTTTTAAGGTATTACGCACAACAGTAGGTTGTTCGTGAATTTCCTTAAGCATGTAGTGGCGGTAGCCTGCTTTATCGCCCGCGTCGTGCTCAACTTTCGAGTCAACAATTTCACGCTCTACCGGCTCACCGTTTTTATCAAAAATCAGCACTTCACGGCGAGTCACCTGAGCCACATCGCCCTCTTCTAAGAAGATGAAGCGGCGTGTCACTGGCAATAACGCCATCTGGTCAGACGCAATGAAGTTCTCGCCCAGACCCAGGCCGATAACCAGCGGGCTGCCAGAACGCGCGACAACCACTTTTGAAGGGTCTTCACGATCCATAATTACGGTGCCGTACGCTCCATGAAACTGGGCAACAGAATTCTGTACGGCTTTAAGCAGGTCGGCCCCTTTTTCCATCTCCGCATGCACGGTGTGAGCAATGGTTTCGGTATCGGTGTCGCTGGTAAACCGGTAACCGGCAGCGCTGAGCTTTTCACGCAGGTCGATATAGTTTTCGATAATACCATTGTGAACAACGGCGATTCGCTCGTTGGAGGTGTGCGGGTGGGCGTTACTTTCTGTTACGCCGCCGTGGGTGGCCCAGCGGGTATGCGCGATACCCGTCGTGCCCGGCGCACCGTGCTGGGCAACAGCATCTACCAGCTCCTGTACTTTACCGGTACGGCGAAGACGGTTAATACCACCGTCATTATCAAGCAGCGCAACACCGGCTGAATCATAACCACGGTACTCAAGACGTTTAAGTCCTTCCAGAAGGATCTCAACAACATTACGTTCGGCGACAGCGCCTACAATTCCACACATATCCTACTCTCCATCCGGCGCTGCGGTAATCACCGTTACACCTTGCTCTTCAATTGTTTGTTTCGTTCGTAATTCGATATCATTGTCAGTGACCAGGTAAGCAATACTGTGCCACGGTAACTCAAGATTCGGCATTTTATGTAAAAACTTGCCGGACTCGGCCATGATAACGACATCTTTCGCGGCGCTGGCCATGGTCTGGGTCAGCCCGGTTAATTCGTTAAAAGTGGTGGTTCCTCTGGTCACATCTAAGCCTGATGCACCAATAAAGGCCAGGTCGAAACTATACGCCTGGGTCATTTGTTCTGCCATGTGGCCCTGGAATGATTGCGACTGCGCATCCCAGGTGCCGCCAGTCATCAATACCGTTGGCTCGCTGTCGAAATTGGTCAGCGTTGAGGCCACATGCAACGAGTTAGTCATAACGACTAGCCGTGAATGTATATCAAGGTGCGGTAACATGCAGGCGGTCGTGCTGCCGCTGTCGATGATAATGCGACTATTATTTTTCACCAGACTAGCAGCCGCTAAGCCAATGGCTTTTTTGGTATCGGAAGCCTGGTTTTGCCCGTTTATCTCGCCGGTTCGATTGTTCATTAATGTATTGGCTGATACCGGCATCGGCGCGGCTCCGCCAAATTGCCGGACCAGAAGTTTCTGCGCCGCTAATGTCGTCAAATCTTTGCGGATAGTGACTTCAGACGTACCAAACTCGGCAGCCAGCGACTCAACCTGGACCTGCCCTTCCCGGTTAACCCACTCTACGATCGCCTCACGGCGTGCCTCGGTATTGCGTCGCTGCATAATGAAACTCAATAATTACAAAACGAAATTTATTAAATCGAAAATAATTACGGCACGCAACTTAATTTGGTTTTATTTTTTTATAAATAATTGCTTTTTTTCTGTACTGCTTTCAATTGCCAGCTCCATCAGCCTTATCACCGGTATCACCGAGCGGCCGCTACATGGTGACTCCGCGCTATTTAACACACTTTCTGACAACTGTTTATAAAACTTTCGATAATCGCCCTGGCAGGTTTCAATACTTTCGCACCCACTTTCGTTACATAACTTACCATGTTCATCTGTTGCTGTTTTACCCCACTCGCGGTCATCAAGGCGCTCGTTGTCTCTGAGTGCCTGCTCCTGCGGATCCAGCCCAAATTTACGATAACTCCCCTTATCACCCTGAACATCAAAGCGTAGTGTGGTGCCAGCCTGAAACGCACTACTCCCCAGTTGGACATGAAGTTGCGGGTAGAAGAGGCTGATATCAAAGCAGTCATCGCTTTGTCCGCCATCGCGCAGGGTATCAATATTCGCCTGCACGGCATCAGGCAGTCCGAACAACTGAATGGCCTGGTCCAGCAGGTGCGGACCAAGATCCCAGAAAATACCCGCTCCGGGGCCCGCATTTTCGCGCCATCGGTCTCTTGGCTGCGGACGAAAGCGGTCGAAACGACTTTCCATACGCCGTACGTTGCCCAGCTGCTGTGTGTCTATCAGCTTTTTAACCGTAAGAAAGTCGCCGTCAAACCGCCGGTTTTGATAAACGTGCACTGACCGGTTGACCAACGCAGCCTGCGCTACCAGCGACTCTGCATCAGCTACTGACAATACAAAGGGCTTTTCCACCAGTACATGGCAGCCTGCCGATAAACACTGCCGTGCCTGATCAAAATGCAGATGATTAGGCGTCGTGATGATGCACAAATCCGGTGAAACCGTTTCCAGTGCCTGCGCCAGCGTTTCAAAAACTTCAGCATCCGGTATCACTGCATTTACATCGTCGGGCCGTGACGACACCACCGCCGTTATCGTGAAGGCATCATTATGCAATAAAAAAGGCAAATGAAAGGTTTTAGCAGAAAAGCCAAAGCCCACAAGCAAGGTGCTGATCATAACGGTCTCCTGAGAGGCTGGTGACAAGGCGTTGGTAAGCAGGGTAACTATAGTCAGAGCGTGAGAAAGGGCAAAGTCGGGGCATCATGCGTTCAGCATCACGATGCCCGCTATCGTTACTTTTTGGTCGGGCGCGGCCAGTTAGCAATATTGCGCTGTTTACCCCGGGCCACGGCCAGGGCGTCGTTATCTACCGCTGAGGTGATTGTGCTTCCAGCACCCACTGTGGCGTTGTCACCAATTTCAACCGGTGCCACCAGCGATGAGTTAGAGCCGATAAAGGCATTCGCCCCGATAACGGTTTTGGATTTATTAACGCCATCATAGTTGCAGGTAATGGTACCGGCACCGATATTGGCTTTAGGGCCAATAGTCGCGTCACCCAGATAGGTCAAATGGTTGGCTTTGGCGCCTTCGCCCAGCACCGATTTTTTCATCTCAACAAAGTTACCCACTTTGGCACCTTTGTGCATGATTGCGCCGGGACGAAGGCGTGCGAACGGGCCGACATTACAATTGCTGTCAACCTGTGCCTGTTCGATAATGCTATTGGCCTCAATAGTGACATCGTCGCCAATTTCACAATCTTTCAGCACACAGTTAGGGCCAATCACCACATTATTGCCCAACACTACCTCACCTTCAAAGACAGCGTTAACATCGATGAAAACATCCTGACCGGTGGTCACGTTGCCGCGAATATCAACCCGGGCAGGATCTGCCAGCGTGGCGCCGTTATGCATTAATGCTTTTGCCTGCCACTTTTGCAGCGCGCGTTCCAGTTTTGCCAGATGCTCACGGTTATTAACGCCTTCTACCTCAATCACCTCATCAGGCTGTGCAGCCTGAATGGTCTTACCTTCTGACGCTGCCATGGCAATTACGTCAGTCAGATAGTATTCGCCCTGAGCATTATCGTTACTCAGATTGTCCAGCCAGCGCTTCAGATCGTTACCGTTCATCATCATCATGCCGGTGTTAATCTCAGTGATTTCACGTTGCGCATCACTGGCATCCTTATGCTCGACAATCGCTTCGATATTGCCATTATCGCCACGTACAATACGCCCCATTCCTGTTGGATCGTCCAGGTTCACGGTTAAAAGGGCCAGGTCGCAACTGGCTTTTACATCTACCAGGCGTTGCAGTGTCTGCTCAGTGATAAGGGGGGCATCACCCACCAGAATCAGCACATCCTCGTCGTCTTTTACATGTCCGGCAGCCTGCTGGACTGCATGCCCGGTTCCAAACTGCTCAGCCTGCAGACACCAGTTCAGTGTTTTGCCGCTTACTGTGCTTTGAAGTTGGTCGCCGCCGTGCCCGTACACCAGGTGAACAGCGCTGGCCTGCATTCGCTCTACAGTATTGATGATCCGCTGAACCATAGGCACGCCGCCTACCTTGTGCAAAACCTTGGGCAGACCCGACTTCATTCGGGTTCCTTTACCCGCGGCAAGTATAACGACTGAAAACGCCATGCAAATTCCTTAAACTTCTTAGCAATAAAGTATTTTGGCTTAGTGTAACCAAGCAAAAAGTAATAGTCAGCGATTCATTACGCGCAAAAAGGGTTTTCGTTTAATCGGTGGTATTGCTAGTCGTACATCAAATGTGCAGGTATACTCGAAATTACTTATATTTTATATAATTAGCAAAGGAGTTTGCGTTAGCTGTGAAAGCCTTCAGAACACTGCATCGCAGTATTTTGCTGCTGTTTCTGGTTGTGACTGTCGCTATCGTCACTCTGGTGCATTTTAGTATTACCCAGATTGTGGCCGAACAAAGCCGTGCGCAACAGCAATCTCTCTCTCCCGCATTTGCACTGATCACCAGTGAGCTGATGAAACCGCTCCATACCGCCCAGGCGCTGGGCCAGTCCACAGAGCTGATAGAGCTGATGGACAAACCCAAACTGGATAAAGAAAAAACTGTCGCGATGCTCGACAGGCTGGAACAGGAATTCAACCTGACATTTTTTGTCGCCAGCGAGAACGAGCGAATTCAGTATATGTCTGACGGGCTGGTGGTAGAGCTGCTTGAAGGCGAGGTGAGCTGGTACTTTAAATACAAAGACATGCCACAAAATGCCGTTGCCGACATTGGCAAATGGGAAGACGCCCATTTTTATATCGACATTAAAATCTTCAATGAACAGGACGAATTTCTGGGCTTTTTTGGGGTAGGTAAAAGCCTTAAAAGCTTTCTGCAGATTTTCAGCACTTATAAGCAGCAATACGGGTATGATTTTATCTTTGTTGATGAGCAGGGCGATATCATGTTGTCTTCTGATGCCCGCCTGATGGCAAGGTACTCGCAATTTACCAATATGAGCGAGCTGTCATGGTACGCCAGCTTGCCGGAAAATATTCAAAACTCACAGGCGCTTAATAACCGGCTGGTAACTATTGACCAGCAGGAACACCTGATTGCTGAGGTTAATCTGAATCAGTTTGGCTGGACGGTTTACTTACTCAGTCCCCTGGATAAACGACAAACTGAAATCTCCCAGGCGTTTATCGCCAGTGTCATCACCCTGTTGGTGATTATTTTTGCCCTGTTTCTCACCGTTTATCATCTGCTGGCATATTTTCGAAAAGATATGCACAAAGACGTGGTACTGCCGCACCAAAGCCGGCTTCCGGATCGCAGTCAGGTCAACGACGATTATAATAACCTGATGCGAGCTTATCATTCGCTAAGCATTATTCTGGTTGATATCGACCATTTTTCGGTGATCAACGATACCTATGGCCGCAGCATTGGTGATGAGGTTTATCATCATATTGTCAGCTATCTGCAGGATAACCTGCGCAGTAAAGATATTATCGGCCGCTGGAGCAGCGAAGAGTTTATCCTGCTATTACCTGAGATCGGCCCCCATGAAGCCTTTGAGATTGCCGAGTCGTTGCGCGAAGGGATCAGTAACCTGCGACCTGTAGAAAGAGCGTTACAAATTAAGCTTACCGCTTCGTTTGGTATCTC
>CAZOYR010000047.1:0-15669 GCA_964584105.1 uncultured Alteromonas sp. | reverse complement strand
GCCACCGTAATCGCCTTCGACGGACCCACCGCGCTGATAAGATGAAAGTAGAGAATATAAGCGATACCGGTACCCGCTACCGCCAGCGCTACGGCATTTGTCCAGGCATTCACCGATGGCATGGCATCAGGCCATTGCATAAAGGCCAATGGAAACAGTAATACGGAGGCGACCGCCTGGCTTCCGGTGGCGACCGCCAGAGGCTGGGCGCCGGTCAGCCAGCGCTTCATCATGCACGCGGCAATACCGTAGCAACAGGTGGCAAGGCACGCTGCCACAATAGGCACTGCACTTAACTCACCGCCACTGACCTTCTGCTCACTGATGACAAATACACCGGCAAACCCCAGTCCCAAACCAGCTACTGCAACTTTAGACAGTCGCTCCTGCAGCCACACAAACGCGACCATTGCGCCAAACATGGGGGCGGTTGCATTTAAAATGGCGTTAACTCCTGCCTCAAGGTGCAGACTGGCGTAATTAAACAGGGCAAATGGAATAGCAGTGTTAATGGCGCCGATAGCAAAGATGGGCCAGAAAAAGCGACGCATGTCGCCTTGCTGCTTTTTGAGTAAAACAACCGGCAACAGAACCAGCGTGGCCAGCACCGTTCGCACCTCTACCAATGCAAAAATGCCAAATTCGGGCGCGGCTACCCGCATGAACATAAATGATGCGCCCCAGATGGCGCCCAGTAATACCAGCGCCAGCACTTCTCTTATTGGCATAGGTCGTTTATTCCTTCCAGTTCCAGTAAAAATTGTTTTCGCCAAAGCCCGCCAGCATACCCGGTTAGCTTTTTATTCGCACCGATAATACGATGACAGGGGACGATAATTGCGACAGGGTTTTTACCATTGGCCGCACCCACCGCGCGCACTGCCTTGGGGTTATCCAGCATTCTGGCGATATCTCCATAAGCGCAGACCTGCCCGTAGGGAACCCGGGTCAGCGCCTGCCAAACCTGCTGCTGAAACGGGGTGCCCGTCACTTCCAGGGGTACGGTGAAGTGAACCGGCTCACCCGCTAAATACTGGCTGAGCTCGCGGCAAGCCTGCCGGGTGAGTTCACCAGGATGATCGTCGTGCTCAGGTTCGGCGAACGTTACCGACGTAATACCTTTATTACCTGCCCTGACAACCAACGGTCCGCAGGGCGTTGATAGCGTTTGTTGAAACATTACATCGCCTCCTGCTGTTTCTGCTTTTGCTTTGATGACTGCGCCCGCTCTTCCAGCGCAATATGCCATAACTGAAGGGTAAGATAGCTACGCCAGGGGGCCGCGTTATCCGGGGTTACCGACAACGCTTTTGCCATGTTGCGCACAATCAGATCGCCGTTTAAATAGATGTCGCAGGCATTGTACCCTCTAAGTTCTATATACTCGCATGTCCAGGGCCCGATACCTTTAACCGCAAGCAGTGTCCTGGTATCCGGAACCGCATTTGCCTGTATACAGACATCCGCAAACGCCATCAGGGTGCGCTGTCGCGAGGCAGGCATTTTAAGAAAATCCTGCGGCTGACTTAACACATCCTGCGCGGTGGGGAACACAGCGCCAAACTGGTTGTGTTTATCAATATACGCATCGAGGCGGTTGATATAACTGGTGGCGGCCTTAAACGATATTTGCTGCCCGACGATGGCCCGGCACCCTGCTTCAAACGCATCCCAGGTGCCGGGAAATCGCAGGCCTTTGGTAAGATACTGGTCGCTAATCCCGGCTGCCGATAAAGCCTCGTGGATCACCGCAGGTTGCGCATTGGTATCGAGCATTCGCGCCAGATTGGCCATGACCGGTTGAATATATTGCAGGTCAGTCAGTTGAAGCGTGACCTCAAAGCCGCAGCGCCGGGCATCAAATGCGGCGTGAATATAGCCCTCGCTTTTTTCCCAGTTAAAGGCGCGGGCATAGTGGTTGTCACCAACATCCTCCACACGCTCAAGGCAATGTGCGGCAATAAAGTCTCTGACCTGCGGCCAGTTGTAGGGTGACTGGCAGGGTAAGAACAGCGAAATATCGGCTGAATGTTGCGAAGAGCGTTGGCTGTCTCGTAGCATGGTCGGTGTTTTATCCCAGTATTTTTTCATTAAATCCTGCAGGCGGCGTGCTGATTGCAAGCCACAGGCAAAAGCAACATCAGTGACCGATAGGTGAGTTTGCACTAATAACCGGCGGGCAAACCAAAGCTGACTGTAAATTTGTACCTGCTTGGGGGTGAGCCCCAGATGCTGGCGCATCAGGCTGTGCAAATAGCGCTCGCTGATTCCCAGACGTCGCGCAACCTGAGAAACGGGCTGTGCCGGCAGTTCGCTGAGCAAACGCTGCGCACGTTCTGTTGTGGTTGCCACGCCTCGCCATGCCGGTGAGTCTGGTGCACTGTCGGGGCGACATCGCAGGCATGGTCTGAATCCGTCCTGTAGCGCCTGCGCCGCCACCGCGTAATATCGCACATTTTTTTCCATTGGTAGCCGCGCCGGACAAATCGGTCGGCAGAAGATCCCCGTACTGATAACAGCGACAAAAAAGATACCGTCAAACCGTGGGTCGCGACTTAGTCGGGCCTGACGATATGCGCGCTGCACATCATGTGAACCGGTATCCTTTAGTGAGGTCATAGCATGTATCTCATCGTTAACTATCTACAGTGTAACCTGAGAAAATCCTCAGGTGCGATGAAATCGGAAGTGACTGTAATTTATACGGTGGTTGATTCTGCGATAACCGATACGCATAATACCTCGCCATAAACATAAGAAGCAGCCTTAGAACGCTGCAATTAATGAATTTTCGGAGCTTTTTTTTGCAGACATTGCGTGGTGGCCTGATTCGTATCAGCGGGCTTGTCCTGTGGGCTATGCTGGCGTTGATAAGCATGAATGTGCAAGCCACAGAACGTTGGGTTGATGATTACGCCCGGTATGTGCGTCAGCAAGCCGACAAATTCAATATTCCCGGCTATGCCTTTGTTTACTATGAGCAGGGCAAGCCGCCACAAATTTATACCTATGGCAAAACCTGGCGCAGCGGGCCACCGGTCAATCAGGACACTGTTTTTCGTCTGGCTTCTGTGTCCAAGTCCTTCACGGGCCTGCTGCTGGCTAAACTTGTCGAGCGCGATATGATGCGCTGGGACATGGATATTAATGAGCTTGTCAGTGACATCCCCTTCGACAAACAAGGCATGAACCAGTTAAAGCTGGCCCACATCAGCGGGCAATCTTCAGGCTTTATGCCCAATGCTTACGATAATCTTATCGAGGCCGATTATCCGCTTAACCGCGTACTGAGTTATCTGGCCAAACTGGAACCAATTTGTGCGCCCGGCGAGTGCTACACATACCAAAATGCGCTGTTTGGCGCTATTGAATACTATTTGGTTTCGCAAAATACCTCTTATCACCGCCAGATTCAGGAGCAACTTTTCAGCCCGCTGGGTATGAAAACGGCGAGTGCCGGAAAAGGCGCCTTACTTAACGCTGATCGCTGGGCCCGGCCGCATATTGCTATTGCACGAAATAAATGGCGTAAAGGTGTGGTTGAAAGTAATTATTATCGCTTCACCCCTGCCGCCGGAGTGAATGCCAGTATCAGTGATATGACCATTTATCTGCAGGCGCTGTTAGGCGAATTTCCCACTGTGGTGCCGCCAGAACTGGTGGAACATATTACAACGCCTCGCGTGCGGACGACCCGCGAAATATATCGACGAGGCTGGCGTGGTCACCTTAAAGATGCCCATTACGGCTTAGGCTGGCGAGTGTATGATTTTGACGGGCACACGCTGAACTATCACGGCGGATGGGTAAAAGGCTACCGCGCTGATGTATCGTTCGACCCGGATGCAAAAGCAGGCTATGTGATGCTGATGAACGCGGAGTCAAACCTGATTAATTCGACCACCGCAGAATTCTGGAAACGCTTTTACAAGCAGGCTGACGATTAAACACCAGCCTGCCCTTCTGCGCTATCTACCTGTTTTCAGATACGTATATCCGGCAAGGCAGTTTTCATAAAAGTCGGTCCAGCGCACCCCTTCTCTGGGACGCAGGTTACCGGCAGAAACCTGCTTATCAATCAGCTTTTTCACATCATACGCCATCGCCCGCGGGTTGTACTGCATGATGTTCAGCACATCCTGTACTGACGAGCCCTTAACAACTTCCTCAATGTAAAAGTCTTGCGGATCATCATCATGGCTGTAGATATGTACTTCATTCAGCCGACCGAACAGATTATGCATATCGCCCATTACGTCCTGATAAGCGCCCGTTAAAAACAGACCTGCATAATAATTTTCACCCTTTTTGAGTGGGTGCATCGGCAAAATGTCGGTGATCTCACGACCCACAGTGAACTGGTCCAGTTTGCCATCACTGTCACAGGTGATATCAACCAGCGTACAATTCACCGAAGGTTTCTCGTTCATGCGGGTTAATGGCACGACTGGCAACAGCTGGTCAATGGCCCAGGTATCCGCGGCAGACTGGAACACAGAGAAATTGCACAGATATTGAGATGACAGGCTGTAATCCAGCTCCTGCAACTCCTCTGGCACATACTCTTCATTGGCATACCAGGTACGAAGCCGCGACATGATACGCCAGTAAATGGTCTCAATTTTGCCCAGTTCTTCTAAGCTCAGCACCCGCAGCTTAAATGCATCCAGTGCCTGCTCTTTATATTGTGAAGCATCGTTAAACACCTCCTGCATAGAGGTTTGCTCATCAAAGTAATCTTCCAGCTCACGAATATTTTTGACGAACACATGCTCGTTTTCAGACGGCGAGGTATCGATTTCAGCGCTGTTAGAGCGGATTTCACCGACTATCTCGGTGATGACACAACTATGATGTGCGGTAATCGCCCGGCCGCTTTCGCTGACCAGATTAGGATGCGGGACTTTTTCTAAGTCGCACACCTCTTTCATGCCATACACCACATCCGCCACATACTCATGCAGGGTATAATTTCTGGACGATTCATTGGTGGAAGCACTGCCATCGTAATCAATGCCCAGGCCGCCACCAACATCCACATAATCCAGAGCAAAGCCCATTTTATGTAAATCGGCGTAGATGCGCGCCCCTTCGCTGATGGCTTCTTTCACCGCCCGGATATCGGTTAACTGGCTGCCAATATGAAAATGCAGAAGTTTAAGGCAGTGCCCCATTCCCTGCTCTTCCAGATAGCGCGCCGTTTTTATGATTTCAGCGATAGTCAGGCCGAACTTGGCCCGTTCGCCGCCAGATCCTTCCCATTTGCCACGGCCTTTCACCGTCATTTTTGAGCGCACACCGATAATCGGGTCAATTTCCAGTTCTTTGGCAATTTTGACCAGCAACAGCAGCTCGGTGTACTTTTCAACTACCACCACCATCTTGCGGCCGAGCTTGCGCCCCAGCAGCGCCAAACGCATGCACTCTTCGTCTTTATAACCATTGAGAATAGTCAGAGAGTTTTCATTGTTGTTGAGCGCCAGCGCAGTGATTAACTCCGCTTTTGAGCCTGCTTCAAGGCCGTAATCAAACGGCTCGCCGGCATCGACAATTTCCTCAACCACTTCACGCATCTGATTAACTTTTACCGGATAAACGCCCTGATATTTACCGGTATATTCAGCCTCAGTGATCACATCTCTGAATGTTGTATTGAGACTGGCCACCTGCGAGCGCAACACATCGTGAAACCGCACAACAACCGGGAACTGAACGCCCTCGTCGCGTATTTCGTCAATTAAAGCCTGAAAATCGATACGGATACTTTTATCCGACGGAACTGGTGTCACATGCACATTACCGTTCTCGCCCACTTCAAAATATCCACCACCCCAGCGTGATACGCCGTAAAGTTTTTCAGCCTCTTCGATGCTCCACTCAGACAATGTTGCCTTCTCCGTAAATTGTGCGCCGGTTAAAAGTCGGGCGCAGGTGTCAGTCAAATTTTGCGTATTATAATCAAGCTTACTTTCTACGCTATGAAATTTCTGTTATTCACGCAAATTCTTCTGCATTGCGTGCGCTGAATATACTTTGTGTGGTGTCATTGTTACCCCACACATCTCATACAGTTCACTCTGGTATTACGTCTGCTAACGTCCAGGTAAACCATAACCCCGTCACCCCGTATATGAAACTATCACTTTTCCTGTGCGTACCTGCACACCCTAAGCCTGAGGACCTTCTCTATGGCGATATTAACCATAAACGGTCAGGAGTATGCATTACCTGATGATCCACGAACCACCCTGCTGGATTATCTGCACCAGCACGTAAAATTGTTTGGTGCCAAAAAAGGCTGCGATCACGGCCAGTGTGGGGCGTGCACTGTGCTGGTCGATGGTGAGCGCATGAATGCGTGTCTGCTGCTGGCGTTTCAGCTTGAAGGCAAAGCAATCACGACAATTGAAGGCATTGCCAACGATGATGAACTGCATCCGCTGCAGCAGGCATTTGTAAAATGTGATGCATTTCAGTGCGGCTATTGCACCAGCGGGCAGATATGTTCAGGTGTCGCGCTGATGAGTGAACTGGAACAGAATACGCCCAGTACCGTGTGGTTTGAATCAGACTACAGCGATAATGAAGATATCAAAGAGCGGATGAGCGGCAACCTTTGTCGCTGTGGCGCTTACAGCAACATCATTGATGCAGTGAATATTGCCCGTGATGATAAGGGGGCCTCGTGAGACCATTTACTGTAAACCGTCTGACTGACACACAGCATCTCAACGACGTTGAAAGCTTTGAGAACAGTCGCTTTCTGGCGGGCGGTACCAATCTTGTCGATTTGATGAAACACCAAATCGAAACGCCGGACACGGTGGTGGATTTAAGCGGTTGGGAAAGCGCTGATACTATTGAAGAAACCGACGAGACTTATCAGATTGGCGCCATGGTCAGCAATACCGACCTGGCCAACTTTGCTTATCGTAAAGAGGATCTCAGCCTGCTGAGTCAGGCGCTGTTATCAGGTGCCACGGTGCAATTACGAAACCGTGCAACCACCGGCGGTAACCTGCTGCAGCGCACACGCTGTTATTATTTTTACGATACCAATCAGCCTTGTAATAAACGCCAGCCAGGCTCAGGATGTGCCGCGCTGGATGGCTTCAACCGTATTCACGCAGTACTGGGCACCTCAGAGCACTGCATTGCCTCGCACCCTTCTGATATGGCAGTGGCTATGGCAGCATTGGATGCGAAGGTAAAAACCATCAACCCTGCCGGCAATTCCAGACATATCCCTGTTCGTGAACTGTATCGGCTACCCGGCGATACCCCGCACATTGAAACCGTTCTGGGTGGCGATGAACTGATTGTCAGTGTGGATATTCCCAAACGTGCTCGTGGTACACAAATTTATAGAAAGGTCCGTGATCGCTCATCCTATGCGTTTGCGCTGGTTTCAGTAGCCTGCGATGTCACTCTCAAAGATGGCGTAATAGAGGATGTATCACTTGCTTTTGGTGGTGTGGGCACGATGCCCTGGCATGCCAAAAGTGCCGAGGATTTCTTACGCGGCAAAACTGCCACCAGCGACCTGTATGCACAAGCCTGCGACATTGAGCTGAGTGCCGCCCGAGGCGCTGGCAGCAATGACTTTAAGATTCCGTTAATTAAGCGTACCGCCGCCTTTGTTCTGGAACAGGCAGTGGGACAGCAGATGGCACATCCCGGCCATCAAGGAGCCATTCATGCCCGCTAGTAAGCACCAATCAGTGACAAAAATCGGAGAAGCCGTAGATCGTATAGACGGGCCGCTAAAGGTACAGGGAAAAGCCACCTATGCCGGTGAGTTTGAATTTGATCAGCCTACCCTGGTCGGTGTGTATGTTGGCGCGGCGCGCTCAGGCGGTACACTGACTCACGTCGATACTGCCGACGCTGAATCTCAGCCAGGGGTAAAAGCCGTACTGACCTATCACAATGCACCAGACCAACGGCCCTTTGCTGAGCCGGATGATGAGGCCCGTTTTGGTCAAAGCCGGGCTGTATTGAGCGACACCACTATTCGGTATGCCGGCTTTCCGATTGCGCTGGTG
The DNA here is from genome assembly GCA_964584105.1 of uncultured Alteromonas sp. Taxonomy (GTDB): domain Bacteria; phylum Pseudomonadota; class Gammaproteobacteria; order Enterobacterales; family Alteromonadaceae; genus Alteromonas. The sequence goes on along the minus strand of CAZOYR010000047.1, from coordinate 7,624 downwards.
ATTGCCGAAACCCTGGAGCAGGCACGCTATGCGGCCAGCCTCATCACTCACGACGTTTCCACTGACGGGCCGGATTTTCTGGATGACGCAAAAGAAGCGCAAACCACCCCGGAATCACTGGATGGCGGCTTTGAGCCAGATGTGTCGTGCGGCAATATAGACCATGCTCTTAACAGCGCTAAGCGACTGGACATGACTTACCGTACACCCAATCAAATCTCAGCGGCCATGGAGCCACACACCACAATTGCTTTTTATGATGGTGATATTCTGCATGTGCATACCAGCGTTCAGATTCTGGCCAGTGCGGTGACATGCCTGGCTAACACGCTGAAACTGCCGGAAGAAAAAATTCATGTACAAAGTCCGTTTGTCGGCGGTGGTTTTGGCTCAAAACTCGGGCTGCATAATGATGCGATTTTAGCCTGCCTGGGTGCCATCCATCTGCAACAGCCGGTGAAAGTAGCGCTACATCGTCGCCAGGTGTTTCACAGCGCGCCGCATCGCGGTTTCAGTATTCAGCAAATAGCGCTAAGTGCTGATAACGGCGGACACATCAACGGTATCTCTCACCATAGTGCCATGCCGATGGCACAGGATTATGCCTTTGCAGAAGCCACCGGCGCAGTCGCGCGTATCACGTATAAAGCCGATGCGATTGAGAGTGTGCACAGGGTCAAGGTGGTCGATAGCCCAATGATTGACTCGTGCCGTGCACCCGGCGACGCCATTGGTTCGCTGGCTTTCGAGTCGGCTATTGATGAACTGGCCCTGGCCAGCGACACCGACCCGGTCACATTTCGGCTAAACAATATCGCGCCTGCGCACCCGGTAACCGGAAAACCTTTTTCGACCCACCACCTGGAAGCGTGTTTAAAGCAGGGCGCAGAAGAGTTCGGTTGGGACAAGCGAGCCAAAAGTGACGATAACAATACGGTGAAAAAAGGGTACGGTGTCGCTCTTGCCATGCGCATGAATATGATTGTGCCCAGTGAAGCAAAAATCGTGTTGGAAAATGACGGTAAAATCACTGTATTAACGGATATGACTGACATTGGCACCGGTACCTATACCATTTTAAGCCAGATTGTTTCTGACTTCTTCGATATGCCAGCGAGTAACATTACGATTGATTTGGGTGACAGTCGCTCCCCCGCGTCCTGCGGTTCAGGAGGATCCTTTGGTGCATCCAGTAGCGCAACATCGGTGCGCAATGCCTGTGAGAATCTCTCCCGCCAGCTTTGTCAGATGATGGGCCTGGCTCAGGGTACACATACTGTTGCGCTGCATGATAATCAGGTTGTAGCCGGAGAAGGCGATACCCAGCAATCCCACTCTCTTGCAGATTTACTAAAAGATACCGAGGGCCAACAGCTTGAAGCCAAAGGTGAGGTGGAGCCGGGGGAAGGCCACGATGAGTACGAGCAGTACTCCTGTGGTGCTCACTTTGCCGAAGTGACCGTAGATACCATTACCGGCGAAGTGCGCATAAAGCGTCAGCATGGCGTGTTTTCTGCCGGGCAGATTTTAAATAGAAAAACGGCTACATCTCAGTTACAGGGTGGCATGGTATGGGGAGCAAGTTATGCGCTGTTTGAAGATTTGCAGCGCGACAGGCGCCACGGCGGCTTCGTAAACTGCGACCTGGCCGAATACCACTTTGCGGTAAATCGCGATATTGGTGATATCAGTGTCAGCTTTATTGAAGAACCAGATTATAAAGCCTGTAAACTGGGCAGTAAGGGCATTGGTGAGTTAGGTATTACCGGTGCCGGCGCAGCCATTGCAAACGCGGTGTATGATGCAACCGGAGCACGGGTTCGCGATTTCCCGATAACCCCCGATAAAGTCATTGCTGCATTAGACTAATACAATGACAAAAGCTCGCTCTACCAATGGTGCAGAGCGGGCTTTTTTTGTATGGCTCGTGTCTCAGGCTGTCACCGCGCCTGTGGATTTTTTCGCGCCGGACGCGCTTTTTGATGCTGACAACTTTTGATAAATCGCTGCATCCGCAGAAAACGCACCAGCGCCCTGCACAGTCAGCGCTGCGGTAGCCGCCAGCAGGCTCAACGCAAACTCATAGCCGTTGTTGCTCATAAATAAACCGTTTTGAATATGTACGGAAAATATCGCAATAATCATCGTAAATGCCGACACCAGCGCAGCAGGACGGGTCAGCAAGCCTGCGATCAGCGCCAGGCCGCCAAAAAACTCCGCACTGCCCGCCAGTAACGCCATTAAAAAGCCCGGCGCCAGACCGATACTTTCCATCCACTGTCCGGTGCCTTCCAGACCGTATCCGCCAAACCAGCCAAACAACTTTTGCGCACCGTGTGCCATCAGAATTATTCCTACCGGTACACGCAGCAGCAGTTGACCAATACCTTGTGTTTTAAAAATCATTGTCGCGTAATTCATAATCTTCACCCTGTCGTTGTCGGGTTGAGCCCGTTGCTCAACAATGATTAAACTTTATTCCATTATACTGAAATGATAAATACAGCTATTATTGAATGATTAGCAATGCAATGTTGATAGTCTATGGATAAACTTACGCAAATGCGCACCTTCGTTACCGTGGTGCAGACCGGCAGTTTTACTCAGGCGGCGCTGTCGCTGTCAATATCATCCCAGCTGGCCAGTAAGTATGTCAGTGCGCTGGAAACCGCATTAGGTGTCAGACTACTGGCCCGAACTACCCGTCGGGTTCATCTCACAGAAGCCGGTGAGCGCTACCTGCCAAAGGCCAGACATATTCTGGACGAGCTGACCGCACTGGAAGATGAACTCAGCGGATTGCAAACACACGCCCGGGGCACGCTGCGTATCAGTGCACCGGTATCCTTCGCCGCCTCACAAATGGGCCAGCTGATTACCGATTTTCAGCGCCAGCATCCGGCTATTTCTGTCGATCTCCAATTAAATGACCGTAAAGTGAATATTGTAGAGGAAGGATTTGATGTCGCATTACGGGTAGGCACACTGGAAGACTCATCCTTGATTGCCAGAAAAATCACGCCGATAACCATGATAATTTGCGCGTCACCAGACTATCTGTCGAGGTATGGAGAGCCTATGGAGTGGGATGAGTTGAAACAGCATCGTGTGTTACGTTATTCCTATACCACTACAGAACCCAGACTGATTGCCGACAACGATGGGGCGCTGGTCTGTAATAACGGGGATTTTTTGACCCAGAGTGCTGTTGCTGGCGCAGGCATTGTTATTCAGCCATCCTTTATTGTAGAAGGCGCCATAAGATGCAATGCGCTAAAGGCTATCCTGACACACTGTGCACCGCCACCACTGGGCTTATATGCTCTCTACGCACATCGAACGCTGATGACCAGTAAGCTACGGGCGTTTATTGATTTTATCAGCGATTACTACGGCAATCCGCCGCATTGGGAGCAGGGCCTGACTGAGCAGGCTGACTGATGATTAGCTACGATACAGCGTTTTTATCAGATGGTAGCCAAATTTTGTCTTCACCGGTCCATGCACCTGCAGCAGTGGCTTTTTAAAAACGACGTCGTCAAATTGCTTTACCATCTGACCACGACGAAACTCACCCAGATCCCCGCCGCGTTTACCAGAAGGACAAACAGAGTGGCGCTTCGCGAGCGCAGCAAAGTTTTTGCCTTTCTTCAGCTGTTCAAGGATGGCAAGCGCATCTTTTTCTGTTTTGACCAGTATGTGTAATGCTGCAGCTTTCATATCATCAACCAGTAATTCAAAGTCGCATTATAACCCAGACCAACTGCTTCCACAGTAACTTGGAAAGCGCCTGACGGCGCTTCCCATTATCGATCACTGGTTCAGGGAAAGTGCGATAGCAACATCCAGTGCATCGACACGTTCTGTAGCAACATCGGGGGTAAGCCCGGACTTCTCCCAGTTTGTATTGGTCACCGCCAATATTGGTTTTGACAATGAGATACGAAAAATCAGTTTTTCAGTAATCTTTCTCGCGCCCACATAAAATCCGGCTCCGGCAGTCTGTTCACCTACCAGCACCGCCTTACCCTGCGCCTGCATCACCCCGGCAAAAAGCTCTGAGGCACTGGCAGTCTGCTGGCTGGTCAGGATCCACACCGGGTAGTCAGATTGAAAGCGAGTGTGTTCGGGTGACGTCATCGCTGCCGCACGCTGGCTTGCCGACTGGTCACGACCATCCACTGACCATAAGGGCGTATCAGGAGCGATAAAGTAGCTCAACATATGCTGAGCAAGGTAAGGCGAACCGCCTACTGTATCGCGCATATCAATAATCAAACCGTCACTGTTTTGCAAAAATGCGAATGCAGCATCTGCAACATCCCGGGCGTCATCAGCAGAATAAAACTTATTGAATTTCAGATAACCTGTATTACCGTGCAGATAGCTGACAGTCTCAAATGCTCTGTTGTACGTCAGTTTTCCTCGTTGCTCAGACAAAATATGTGTGACCGGCTCGTCGGCGCGTTTGACGCTCAAACTTAGATGCAGATCGTCGGCAAACAATTTGAAGTCGTTGCCGATGACTTCAGCGAAGTCATGCAGCGTTGATACAGACCGGTACTTGCCGCGCTCATGCTGCTGTTGAATCAGTGTCGTTACCCGGTCGATAACGCCGGTATCAATATAATTTTCTTCAAACACTCTCAGTGTTTGCGCTATCAGTGTCGTTTTTTCACTTCGGCTCAACGGCTCGCTGACCCCATTGATAAACGGTTGGGCTCTGTCGGTAGACTCGGAGACTGCGGACAAGGAATTATCGGATAAAACTAAAAGCAGCGCACTCAATGCGCATTTCAGATAACTATTCATTTTTGCTCTTTTTCTGATTTAAAGGGTGGATGTTTTAATGAAAAAGAGCGTTCATGCGGCGATAGAAAGCTGCTGATAAAGAAGATTGGTACTCTTCCACGACGCCGAGCGCGTGGCATAAGGAGGACTGAATTGTAGCCAGGGGATGTGTTGATAACTAAAAACAGCCGTATCGATTTCCACAGAATCCGGAATGAATTCCAGTACATCGACCAAAGACCATCGAGCACGCTGGCGTATATCCGAAAATACACTTGTTTTGGTGCAGTTAACGCCCGCAATGATGTCTGACAGGTCGTTGTCATCCTGTTCTACAATTACATATTGCGCAGCAGTATTGCCTGGCTGAGATGTCGCACTGATAGTGGGTAGTGCTACCAGTATACAAGACAGTAAAAGTAGTAATCTGAGTAATCCGTTTCGCAGCATGCTCGTTATTCCCTGTTCACGACATTACATGTTGGCATCCTGCGAAGACTCAAGAAATCCTTGCGAATTATTACTTTATCAGCTTTTTTGCCGCCTCGGGCATGAGTTGTGGTAACACGGTCACCTCATATTTTTTGGCTTCCTGTGCAATGATGCGACCAACATCGGCATTGCCTTTTTGCGACTTTAGCGACATAACGACTGCATCAAAGAATGAGGCAAATTCCCCCGGGGACACAATTAATAGCAACCGGGCAGGGCTATCCGAATCATTATAAAATCCATGCACGTTATTTCTGGGCAGCGTGATCATCTGCCCTTTAGTCAGCACTTTGCTGGTCTCTTTATCAAAAAATGACACCTCACCGTCCAGGACATAAAAGAACTCATCTTCATTGGCATGGGTGTGCGGCGGGGCGCCCATCGACTTCGCAGGCACCTCGAGCTCCAGAATGGCAGTTTTCGCTTCAGTGGCTTGTGCATCAGCCAGCAGATAAGAAGTATGTCCGGGAAAGTGAATGGCAGATCCCTCATCTGCTTCACTTACGGTGTGAGCATATGACGGTGGGAATAGCAGTAGTGCTGATAAGGTAGTAAGCAACGACAGAGGGCGGTTCATAAGCTTGGCTCAACAGAAATAACATTAACTATAGCGCATATTAAATCGCAGGCTGTTGATTTTATTCAGGCACAAAAAAGGCGCTCCGAAGAGCGCCTTTCATTTAAGCATTGAGCTTGTGGGTGGCTTACATCATGCCGCCCATGCCGCCCATTCCGCCCATGCCACCCATGTCAGGGGCACCAGCGCCTTCTTCTTTAGGAATCTCAGCTACCATGGCTTCGGTAGTGATCATCAGGCTGGCTACTGAAGAAGCGAACTGCAGTGCAGAGCGCGTTACTTTAGTTGGGTCAAGGATACCCATTTCCAGCATATCGCCGTAAGTGTCGTTACCTGCGTTGTAACCGTAGTTACCTTCGCCGCCTTTAACCGCATTTACAACTACTGATGCTTCTGCACCAGCGTTAGTTGCGATTTGACGAAGTGGTGCTTCCATAGCGCGCAGCGCCAGGTTGATACCGTGTGTCTGGTCTTCATTTTCGCCTTGCAGCTCAAGTACTTTTGCTGCAGCACGAACCAGTGCAACACCACCACCAGGTACCACGCCTTCTTCAACAGCAGCACGGGTTGCATGCAGCGCATCTTCAACGCGGTCTTTCTTCTCTTTCATTTCAACTTCTGTAGCAGCACCAACTTTGATTACTGCAACACCGCCAGACAGCTTGGCCAGACGTTCCTGAAGTTTTTCTTTGTCATAATCAGAAGATGACTCTTCGATTTGACCTTTGATTTGTGCACAACGGCCTTCGATAGCTTTGTCATCGCCAGCACCGTCAACAACGGTTGTGTTATCTTTATTGATAACAACCCGCTTCGCTGTACCCAGATCTTCCAGCTGTGCTTTTTCAAGCTCAAGACCAATCTCTTCAGAGATCACAGTACCGCCAGTCAGGATAGCGATATCCTGCAGCATCGCTTTACGACGGTCACCGAAACCTGGTGCTTTAACAGCAGCAACTTTAACGATACCGCGCATGTTGTTAACAACCAGTGTTGCCAGTGCTTCACCTTCAACATCTTCTGCCATGATCAGCAGTGGCTTACCTGCTTTTGCTACATTTTCAAGTGTAGGCAGCAGTTCACGGATGTTAGAGATTTTCTTGTCTACTAACAGGATGAACGGGTTATCCAGTTCAACCGTGCCGTTTTCCTGGTTGTTGATGAAGTAAGGAGACAGGTAACCACGGTCAAACTGCATACCTTCAACCACGTCAAGCTCGTTTTGCAGCGCCTGACCTTCTTCAACTGTGATAACGCCTTCTTTGCCGACTTTTTCCATTGCTTCAGCAATGATTTGGCCAACTTCTTCGTCAGAGTTCGCTGAGATTGTACCAACCTGAGCGATAGACTTGCTATCAGCACAGTCAGTAGACAGTGACTTAAGCTCTTCAACCGCAGCAGCAACTGCTTTGTCGATACCACGCTTAACGTCCATTGGGTTCATGCCCGCAGCAACCGCTTTTAAGCCTTCAGTTACGATAGCTTGTGCCAGAACAGTCGCTGTTGTTGTACCGTCACCCGCTTCATCGTTGGCTTTAGACGCTACTTCTTTAACCATCTGTGCGCCCATGTTCTCGAACTTGTCTTCCAGTTCGATTTCTTTGGCTACAGATACACCATCTTTAGTGATAGCCGGTGCGCCGAATGACTTATCCAGAACAACGTTACGGCCTTTTGGACCAAGGGTAACTTTTACTGCGTTTGCTAGAATGTTAACGCCTTTAAGCATCTTTGTGCGGGCGTCATCACCAAAACGTACTTCTT
>CAZOYR010000046.1:0-22853 GCA_964584105.1 uncultured Alteromonas sp. | reverse complement strand
AAAGCGCAGCGCAGCCGATGATCATGCCGTCACGCACAATGACAATAAACTGGTCGATTTCATTTTCCAGGCGCTCTCTGGAGCGTTTAACCAACGCACCACTTTCTTCCAGTGGCTTAATGAGGTTTAAAATACCGCCTACGTCATCAATGGTGGCGGTGCGCAACTGTTCGTAATGATGCTCCAGCACCAGAGAACCGGCACCATCACGGGTAAATAGCTCCTGTAACAATGCGCCGTCTTTTTCGTAACTAACGCAGTGAGCCCGTGGAATACCCGCCGCCACACTGGTTATCAGCGCCCGCAATACCGTTTCCTCAGTATTGATTTCACCCTGGCGCATCATTTCTTCTAATACCGGACGTTCAATGGTACGCAGCAGTTTTCCTGACTGATTATGCACACCGTCATAGTTAGAAAATACGATGATTTTGTCGGCAGCCAGCGCGATGGCCGCCTGGGTGGCGACATCCTCATGGGACAGGTTAAACACCTCGCCGGTGGCCGAATAGCCCATGGGAGAGAGTAGTACAATAGAGCCATCATTTAAATGGTCATTAATACCGGTGGTATCGATACGCCGGACCAGCCCGGTATTTTCAAAATCCACACCTTCACGCACGCCCATTGGTTTGGCGACTACGAGGTTGCCGGTACACACCCGAATTTGCGCACCATGCATCGGCGAGTTAGGTAACCCCATGGTCAGGAGAGCTTCTATTTGTGAACGCACTGAACCGGCGGCGTCTTTAACGCATTCAAGGGTTGGCTTATCAGTGACCCGGATACCGTTTGAAAAACGACTTTCAATGGCCCGCAATGCCACGCGTTCATCGATTTGTGGACGCGCACCATGAACCAGCACCAAGCGAACCCCCAGGCTGGCCAACAGTGCAATATCGTGGATGATATTGGCAAAGTTGGCATCCTCGATGGCTTCGCCGCCAAACATCAGGACAAAGGTTTTTCCTCTGTGTGCATTTATGTAAGGCAGCGAGCTTCGAAACAGCTTTATGCCTTCCTGGTGTTGCAAAACCATAGTTACTTATCCTGTCTGGCTACAGCCGTCAGTGCGTCATCCAGTGCTTTATGCACGGTCTCCATGCTGGTGCCACCCAGAATGTTGCGTTTATTAATGCCATACTCCAACTGGAGCACCGGATACACATCGTCTTCAATTTTATCGCATATGGCCTGCAAGCTGGTGAGTGACATATCCTCAATTGCGCAGCCTTCCTCCAGTGCCTTTAACACCACCTGTCCGGCGATATCGTGGCCCGTTCGAAACGGAATGCCTTTACCCACCAGATAATCAGCCAGCTCGGTGGCATTGGCAAAGCCCTGAGCAGCGGCCTCGCGACAACGGGATTCGTTCAGGCTGAGTGAGTCCAGTACCTCCGAGGCAATGCATAAACAGCAATGCCACTGATTTACAGTATCAATGGCACCTTCCTTGTCTTCCTGCATATCTTTGTTGTAGGCCAGTGGCAATCCTTTCATGGTCACCAACAGCGATTGCAGTGCACCGAAGACACGTCCGCATTTTCCGCGCATCAACTCCAGCGCATCCGGGTTTTTCTTCTGCGGCATCAGGGATGAACCTGATGTTACAGCGTCACCTAACTGAAGAAAGCCCGCCTCGCCGGAGTTATAAAAAATCAAATCTTCAGCCATACGCGAGATGTGCATCATGCTGGTACTGGCGCAAAACAAAAGCTCCAGCACAAAGTCCCGATCGGACACGGCATCAAGACTATTCAGACATGGCCCGTCAAACCCGAGCTGTTTGGCAATGTCATGGCGATCCACCGGGTAGGTGGTGCCGGCCAAGGCACCACATCCTAACGGACACTGATTAAGTCGAGCAGATAAGTCGTCAAGGCGGCTACGGTCACGTTTGAACATTTCAACATATGCCAGACACCAGTGAGCAAAAAGCACAGGCTGAGCCCGTTGCAGGTGCGTGTAGCCGGGTATAATGGCATCGCGATGCCGGTCAGCCACCTGCAACAACGACTGGGTGAGGGTGGTCAGATCGGCTTTAAGCGAATCGACGTGCTCACGTACCCACAGACGAAAATCAGTGGCAACCTGATCATTTCTGCTACGACCTGTGTGCAGCTTTCTGCCAACATCACCTAACTTTTCAATTAGTGCGGCTTCCACAAAACTGTGAATGTCCTCTTCTGTGCTGCCAGCAAAATCAAGCGTGCCCTCTTCGGCCTGCGTTTTGAGCTCAAGCAGGGCGGTTTCCAGTTGTTGCTGCTCATCAGCACTAAGAACGCCCGCGTTATGTAACGCCCGTGACCAGACCACCGACCCCTGCAAGTCCTGCGCGGCCATTACCTGATCAAAAGGCAATGAGTCATTGACCTGACGAAACATGCTGCTGCTGCCAGCGCTGAACCGACCTCCCCAAAGTGCCATGCATGCCTCCTATTTGTGCTGATCTTTAAGCGCAGCTATCCGGCTGGACAAGCTGAATAAGCGAATGAAGCCTTCTGCGTGCTTCTGGTCATAAACATCATCGGCGCCAAAGGTCGCAAAATCCTCAGAATACAGGCTGTTGGGTGAACGGCGCTGGGTGACCGTCGCGGTACCTTTGTAAAGCTTGACCACGATATCGCCGGTGACCTTCTGTGCAAACGACTCAGCACCTGCCAGCAAGGCATCGTTGAGCGCCGTAAACCAGCGTCCGTCGTACATAACATGGGAAAATTCCAGACCAATCTGCTCGCGATATTTCAGCGCAGCTTTGTCCAGCACCATGGTTTCGAGCGCTTTATAGGCTTTCATCAGCACCGTTCCCCCTGGTGTTTCGTAACAGCCCCGGGATTTCATGCCCACCAGACGATTTTCAACAATATCAATACGACCCACACCATGTGCCGCAGCAAGATTATTGAGTTTTACCAGCGCCTGATACGGTGAGAGGGCTTCATCATTGACATGTGTAAGCTCACCCTTATCAAAGCTTAAGGTCACTCGCTCAGGTGTATCCGGCGCGTCTTCAGGTGACACCGTCATTGTCCAGACCTGATCTGATGGTTCCTGCCAGGGGTCCTCCAGCTCGCCACCCTCGTGAGAAATATGCCAGGCGTTAGCGTCGCGGCTATAGATTTTGGTTGCCGATGCGCTGGTGGCTATATCGCGCTGCGCAAGATAATCCAGCAGGTCTTCACGGGATACCATGTCCCATTCACGCCAGGGCGCGATAACGGTAAGTTCAGGCGCCAGCGCTGAAAAGGTGCTTTCAAACCGCACCTGGTCGTTGCCTTTGCCGGTGCAACCATGACTGAGCGCATCAGCCCCGACTTTGCGTGCTACTTCAACCTGCGCTTTGGCAATGACAGGCCGGGCCATTGATGTGCCCAGCAAGTACTCGCCTTCATATACCGCACCTGTTTTGATGGTGGGGTAAATGTAGTCTTTTACAAACTCTTCTTTAAGATCGACGATGTGACATTCACTGGCACCTGAGGCAATGGCTTTGTCGTGCAATCCCTCCAGCTCTTCATCGCCCTGACCAACATCGGCGGCAAAGGCCACAACTTCACAGCCATAATTTTCTTTCAGCCAGGGAATAATAGCCGACGTATCCAGGCCGCCTGAGTACGCCAGAACCACTTTTTTAATTTCTTTTGACATAAATAATTCCTCTTACGCGCCCAACAGGTGCGTTAAAATTGCGTTTTGCCCGTGCATCCGGTTTTCAGCCTGCGTCATTAGCAGCGCACAGTCGCTGTCAATCAATGAGCCGGTAATTTCCAGATCACGATGTGCAGGCTGGCAGTGCATCACATACTTTGCGCCGGTTTTTTGCATCAGTGCCTCGTTGACCTGATAGGGCATAAAGGTATCTTTGATAGCTGTTAAAGGCGTGTCATCGCCCATGGACAGCCAGGTATCTGCATATATAACGTCGGCACCTTCTGCAGCACTGACATCATGACTTTGTTTTATATCTGCGCCTGTGGCACGCGCAATTTGTTGGGCTTTTTCAAAAATCGCCGGGTCTACTTCATGGTCCGGCGGGGTGATGACAACCTGATGACAACCCAGCAACGCGCCTACAATCAATAATGAATGGGTGACATTATTGCCATCGCCAACATAGGCCAGTGTCAGGCCTTTCACCTTGCCGTAAGTCTCGTACAGGGTAAGATAATCTGCCAGCGCCTGACAGGGGTGATAAATATCACACAAAGCATTTATTACCGGCACGTGTGCAGCGTCGGCAAACTGTTGCAGGGTTGTGTGGGAAAATACTCTTGCCACAATGCCATCTGCCCAGCAGGCCAGATTCGCGGCCACATCAACGGCATCCTCGCGTCCGGCTAGTTTTCCCGCCTGGCTATCCAGATAGACCATGTGGCCACCCAGTTTATTGATGCCGATATCAAAGCTGACCCGGGTCCGCAGCGATGGCTTTTCAAATAGCGCAACAATCGACTTACCCGCCAGCACATTGCTGTAACGACCCGGCGACTGCTTGATGGTTTGCGCCAATTCAAGTAATTGCACCATGTCTTCTGGCGTCCAGTCAGCAAAGGTCAGTAAATCCTGTTTCATGAAATCTCTCCGGCCTTGGTAGCCTCTGGTTGTATTTGTGTGCCGGTGGTGGCGTTTAGTAAATCTTCAGGCGCGGCATGCCAGCTGCCGATAAACACAGCACGATGAAGCTCGGTAGCCGCCTGCAATGCAGCGTCTGTTTTCACTTTCATGCCATCGGTGATCACACCGGACTGTGAAAGTGTCGCAAGTTGCAAGGCATCCAGCGTGACAAAGCGCTGGCCATGCTCATCCAATACTCCTTCGACATTGGATAAAAACAACAGCTCTGCGCCTAACAGTTGCGCGACGGCGGTGGCGGCCTGATCGGCATTAATATTCAGCAGTCTGCCGTTGGCGTCGCAGCCGATGGAGCTAATTACTGGTAAAAAATGCTCTTTGATTAGTAGCTCAAGCAGCACACTGCTGTTGGGTGAGGCCTGCCCGACAGCACCCAGCTCGCTGGATATGGCCTGGCATCGGATCATGTTGCCGTCCATCAGTGACAAGCCAGTAGGTGTCATGCCTGCGCCAATTGCCAGCGCGCATAACTGCTTGTTGGCGCTGCCTGCCAGTGCGCCGCATACAACCGGCATATGCGCATCGGGGGTGACACGTAGCCCGTTGACTTTCTGACTGGTCAGGCCCATGCCCGTCATCATGGTTTCAACCAGCGGGCCGCCGCCATGCACGACAATCACTGCGCGGTGTTTTTGCAGGGCGTTAATGTGGAGCATCAGCTGACGCGCGGCCTTTTCATCATCAAGCAGTGCGCCGCCAATTTTGACGACTACCGGGTGAGGCATCATACGGGTATCAGTCCTTTTTCTGAGGGCCATCCGGCCATAAGGTTGGCGCACTGCATCGCCTGCGACGCAGCGCCTTTCATCACATTATCAATAGCCACGCCTATGACCGCATACCCACTGCTTTCATCCAGCTTGGAATACACATCTACAAACGGGGTGAGAGCGACATCGTCAACTTTCGGAAACTGATGAAGTAAACGCACCAGAGGTTTGTTCTGGTAGGCGTTTTCAAAGGCCTGGGCAAATGTGGCCGTGCTTACGTCAGGTTTGGTTTTGACCGTCACCGTTGCCAGTATGCCGCGCTTGAAGTTGCCAAGGTGTGGCGTGAAGATGACTGGCGTACCCAGATAAGCTTCTATTTCAGGGGTATGGCGATGGCCCAATACGCCATAAGCCTGCAAACTAACCTCCTGGAAACTGGTGTTAAGCGCCGCTTTTCGCCCTGCGCCACTGACCCCGGAGACGGCATTAATTACGGGACGAATCTGCTCATCCAGCAATCCTGCCTCCATGAGTGGCTTGAGCGCAAACAGCGAGGCGGTAGGATAACAGCCGGGAACTGCCACCACAGATGCCTGCTGGATTTGCTCGGGATACCACTCAGCCAGTCCGTACACCGCTTTGGCAAGGCCTGTATCGGCAGTATGGGTGAAGCCATAGAACTGTTTGAATACGTCGGTGTCTTTAAGCCTGAACGCACCGGATAAATCCAACACTTTGGCGCGGCCTGCACTTAATGGCTCGACCCACTTGTGGCTGGCCTGATGTGGGGTGGCCAGAAAGACCAGGTCCATGGTATTCGCCAGTAACTCAATCAGGCCATCGCTTACCGGCTCCAGCTCAAGATCCTGCAAATGCGCTAAGCGACCATGTAGCTGGCTTAGCGACTTACCGGCGTCTTCGCTTTGGGCAGAAACCAGTATGCGCTTTAGCGCCATGTCAGGATGATTGTTTACCAACTCCACTAATTGTGCGCCGGCATAACCGCTGGCGCCGATAATCGATACTTTTAACATATGAACAGTGTAGACAAAGAAGGAAAAAAACACCTTTTACCTTTACCGCCTGATGCCAGAGGGCCATCGCGTGCTGCGAGTAAAGGTAAAAAGCGCGCTATAGTGCACGTGCGTGCTATGCCTTACGTATTACGAAGTAATTCGTCGTCGGGCACACCGCATCACATAGCGAGACGGGGGAGTGATAACCGGTTTAGTGGCAATGCCCTGCCAGCAGTTGCCAGCTTTTGCATTGTGCATAAATAGTCCTGAGATACTCAAAAGTAATGTAACGAGGTGCCATAGTAACTTAATAGAATAATTATTCAATATTTTTATATAAATATTTAAGTGGTCGGAGTGGAATTAGCTGTTACCACATTAATGCATCGACAGTTTATCTCTGACAGCCTGAAAAAATGCGTTTGGATAATTACTTAATTTTATCTCCATATTGAAAACCATCAGTGACCAGCATATAACGGTAGTCATTATTAAAATGAAGCAGATTACATGACTATGAAAAAACGAATTGCGCTGGTGGCACATGACCATAAAAAAACGGAACTACTGGCATGGATTAAGAAGCACCTGAGTGTGATGCAGCAGTGCGATATTGTTGCCACTGGCACCACCGGTCAGCGAATAATCGAACAAACCGGGCTTGACGTATTGCGCCTGAAAAGCGGCCCGCTTGGTGGCGACCAGCAAATTGGCGCAAAGATAGCGGAAGGTGAGCTGGATGCGCTGTTCTTCTTTTGGGACCCACTGAATCCTGCCCCTCATGATCCTGACGTGAAAGCACTGCTCAGACTTTGCTCGGTGTGGAATGTGCCGGTGGCCTGCACCAGTGCCACCGCCGATCTGATGGTGACATCGCCACTGTTTTTAAGTCAGGATTTTAAACCGCAGAAACCGGATTATTGATAGTATTTGCTGTGAACATTGGTTAGCAATGTTTGTTAACGCAGGTTGTGGACGACAGCGGCTCTTTCTGCAAAGCGCTATCAGGGCTGGCCATTGCAAAAGCCGCGATGAGCACGCATGATGGTGATATATATACCAAACCTTCCGAATTGGGCGGTTTGCAAATCACTCTCAATTTTTCAGCAAAACGAGAAGATGAAACAAATAAAATTAATCGCTGAGACTGAACTAACCGATTGTATAGAGCAAAAAATTTTACCGTTTTGGAAAAGCAGCGTCAGACAGGGCACCTTTTCTGGTCAGCATGGGGTGCGCGTCAGTTATGCCTGGGCCAAACCCGACGATTGTCAGGGCTCGGTGGTGATCAGCTCAGGCCGTATTGAGTCGCTGTTAAAATACAAAGAAGTTATGTACGACCTCTACCAGCATGGCCTGGCTGTGTTCATACTTGACCACAGAGGCCAGGGGTTGTCGGGCCGAATGACCGACAACCCGCATCATGGTTATGTCAGCTCGTTTGATGACTATGTCGATGATCTGGTGACCTTTAATAAGAAGGTGGTGCAGCCTAACAAACACGGGCAGACAGCCTTGCTTTGTCATTCAATGGGCAGCGCAATAGGAGCGCTGACGATACTTCGTCATCCAGATATATTTAGTTGCGTTGCGTTTTGCTCGCCGATGTTTGGTATCCGGCCTGCATTACCCGACAGTGTTGCCAATATTCTGTTGTGGATGAGTGATAAGCGCGCCGTCAGGCGCGGCCAGAAAAATGATTTCTTCTTTGGTCAGCAGAATTACAAACCAGTGCCGTTTGCCCTTAATAAACTTACCCACAGCCGTATTCGCTACGACTGGTTCAGAAAACTCTACAACGAGAGTCCGGAAATCCAGCTCGGTGGTGTGACCGGTCAGTGGCTTACTGCTGCCAGAGAGGCGATGAAAACGATTCGCCAGCGGGCCGGAGAGCTGAATCTGCCGGTTCTGTTGCTCAGCGCAGGTGCCGACAAAGTCGTCGATAATGCTATTCAGGAAGAAGTAGCAGCAAAAATACCGCATTGTGCATTTACGCAGATACCGGGGGCTGAACATGAGCTTTTTATCGAATCGGATACATACCGGCAACCTGCGATGGAATCTGTATTACGCTTTTTCTTTGCCCACCTGTGACTGATATACGTATTTGCAGGCTTGCCGCCTGCGAACTCGCAGCTTAAGCTATGCATCCGTCGGCCCGGTGGCTGATGATTTGACTTCGGTTCGTCTTTTTCCAACAGGTACCGCCATGATTGATATCGTTCTATACCAGCCTGAAATTCCGCCTAATACCGGTAACATTATTCGTCTGTGCGCTAACAGCGGATTTGCACTGCATTTAATTGAGCCACTGGGCTTTGACTGGGACGATAAACGGGTTCGCCGGGCAGGGTTGGATTATCATGAGTTTGCGAATGTGGAGCGCCACGCCGACCTCGAGACCTACATTCGCGCGCGTGAGCCAAAGCGCATACTGGCCTGCACGACCAAGGGGCGGGCTTTTCATTCTGATATTGAATATAAAAAAGGCGATGCACTGATCTTTGGTCCTGAGACCCGCGGGCTGCCAGATGATTTTATTCAGTCGTTACCACCTGAACAGCGAGTCCGGATCCCCATGTTGCCCGATAGCAGGAGCATGAATTTGTCTAATGCGGTTTCGGTATTTGTGTATGAGAGCTGGCGTCAGTTTGGTTACCCAGGAGCAAGATAAATTCGATAACGCTAATTTAAATGAGAATTATTATTATTTACATCTGTGAAAATGATCGCTAAAGTAGCGTCATTCTTTTACATGGTAATGATAATTCTTATTTTATGGACAAACCGACTCTTCTGGCCTTATCAATCTGCGGCGCACTTCAATCATTCACTGTCAATGCTCAGCAAACAGATGAATCCACAACTGATGTAGAAAAAATCGAGGTTACCGGCACGCGCAGTGCGTTTGGTGCCACTAAATCTGCCGTACCTATAGTAGAGCTGGCTCGTTCAGTCTCTATCGAGACTGCTGCGGACCTGGAAGATAAAGGGGCGTTTAACCTCTCGCAGACCGTTACCTACATGGCAGGTGTGACCGGCGAAACCTATGGTTACGCTACCCGTGGTGATGCCATTAGCAGTAGGGGATTATCGATTCCACGCTATCGCGATTCTATTCAGGAACTTTTTGGCAGCTACAATTCCACCCGTGCTGAAGTCTACACCCTGGAGCAGGTTGAGTTACTAAAAGGACCGGCTTCGGTTTTATATGGTCAGGGATCACCCGGCGGCCTGGTCAATTATGTGTCTAAAACACCGAACATGCGTACTGGCAGCGAAGTCATGCTTGAGTATGGCAGCTTTGACAAAAAGCAGGTGAATGTAGATTTAAATGGCGCGCTGACTGACGATGAAGTCTGGCAGGGCCGGGTAGTGGGTATTTATCGCGATGCCGATACCCAGGTGGACTATGTCAATGATGATACGAAAGTCCTCATGCCATCAGTCAGCTTTGCGCCCACTTCAGCAACCAAAATCACTCTGATTGGACTGTACCAGAATACTGATAGTGACACTGCCGCGCAGTTTATTCCGATAGAAGGTACGCTTGAACCGCTAGCCGGTGGCGGTTACCTGCCAGATCAGAACGTGTATGCCGGTGAGCCCGGCTTCAATCGCTATGACACCGAATCCAAACAGATTACGCTGTTAGGTGAGCATGCGTTTGATGATACCACCTCACTGACATTTACCGCACTGTGGCGTGATGGCGAGGCGGATTATCATCAGGCCTGGCCGGTATTTACCGGTGCTGGGGTGAGCCGTTATCTGAACAACTTTATTGGTGAGTCTGTTGTGCCATCAGATACCACAGCAGCCAGAACCTTTTATCAGGCTGATAACACGTTTGAGCAAAAGGCGATTGATGTGCGGCTGGCTAAAGAGGTGCAGACCGGATCGCTGACTCACAGTATCCTGGGAGGCATCCAGTATCAGCATGTCACCACAGACGCTAACTCCGCCTATTACTCGGGCGGCGGGGCGTTTGCCGGCGACTTCAGTTTTGCGTTAGATCTGGCAAATCCCCAGTATACCGGTGCGCCTGACCAAAGTGTTTTTGATGCCATATACAATGACCAGCCGGAACAGACCGTTCGGGATCTTGGCCTGTATCTGTCTGACCAGATCTCACTGGATCAGTGGCGGTTTACGCTGGGTGCACGCCATGACCGCGTTGACAACGACAATGGCGTAGGTACGCAGGAAGATTCACAAACCTCCTACTCAGCCGGGGTGCTGTATCGATTCGATAATGGGCTATCGCCGTACGTTAGCTATGCTGAGTCATTTGAAACGGTGGTTGGGCTAGATATTAACGGTAAACAGCTACAACCTGAAGAAGGAAGACAATACGAGGCGGGGCTTAAGTATGCGCTCAGCGCAGTGCCCGGCTTTATTACGCTGGCATGGTATGACATTGAAATTTCCAACCTGCCTAATCCGAATTCATTGCCCGCTGAAGCGGCTCAGCAACAGGGTGAGTCTTCTATTAAAGGGCTTGAACTGGAAAGCCGCGTGATGCTGGGCAATGTCACGGTTGAGCTCAATGCAGCGGTGATGGATGCCGAAGACCCTAACGGGTTCGAGTTAGCCGGCCAGCCTGATAGCAATGGGTCATTATGGCTTACCTGGCAGCCTGAGGTGCTGGAGGACTGGCGCATGGGCGCTGGTGTACGTTACGTCGGACAGAGTGTGTCAGAGAATGCTGCACTTCGTTATGAAACGCCAGACTATACGCTGGCTGATTTGATGGTGGAAACCATCATCAGCGACCGTTTAACTGCGCGGCTGAATGTACGCAACCTGACCGATAAGACGTATGTTACATCCTGCCTGACTCGCGGTGATTGTTTTCCTGGGCTTGAGCGCAACATCAATGCATCGCTAACTTATCAGTTCTGATTCGGGGCGATGCAGATGATCTTTCTGGCAATACTCACCAGTCTGCTTGCCATCGTAGCAGTGTGGTTAAGCTGGCGACTAAAGCATCGCAGTGGCTGGATAATGGCGTTGGGACTGGTGATCGTGTCAGGTTATCTCTTCAGTCGTGACATGGGGTGGGAGCAGGGCATCTTTATTGCGCTGTTCCTGCTTGGCCTGCTGATTTGGGCGGTGGTAGTAAAAGAGCGTACCTTCAAGCCTTATTCAAAAAAGTCGGTCCCCCCCAGGGCACTGTCACCCTCATGGAAAAAGGGAATACTTCACCTTTTCACCGGCATTACCTTGCTGGTAGTTCAGCTTGCGCTGAGTCTGGTAGTAGCCGTCGCACTAAGCCGGCTAATTCCTGTCGCTGAAGCTGGACAACTGGCGTTGTGTGTCGTGTTTCAGCCTGTCATCTGGGCGCTGATGATGTATCAGTATCTGGCACGTAAAGACCGTCTTATCATCCTTAGCTGGCATGGTTTGCTGGCTGCCCTGGCCAGTATCACTTTGATGGTTTAATGCATGAAAATATTCTCGAGAAAACCGGCACTTCACGCTCATCAGTGGGCAGGCGTGTTCTTAAGTGCCTTTTTATATTTAGTTTGCCTGTCAGGTACCCTAGTGGTATTTAATCAGGAATTTGAGCGCTGGGAGCAGCCACAGATAGACGAGTTCGATGCTGTCAGTGCAGAGGCTGTCAGTAAGGCGCTTACAGACTTTGCTACAGAAAATACCGCACAGACCGAGCACTATCATGTGGTTTTTCCTACATCAGGTATTCCACGTCTGGTGGTCGAGAATGATCATAAAGCGGTATTTGCCGATCACCAGGGCACCCTGTTGGAAACAGAAGCCTTCCCCTGGTCGAAAATGCTTATCGATCTGCATTATTATCTTCACTTGCCGTCGACCATCGGAATTATTGTTGTCAGTGCACTGGGCGCGATAGTTTGTATGTTGGTGATTTCCGGTTTTTTTGCCCATAAGAAACTGGTGAAAGACGCTTTAAAGTGGCGCCGTGGGGGCAGTGGTCAACCGGGGCGCATTGACCTGCACAATCGTTTTGGCATCTGGGCATCGCCGTTTCACTTAATGATAGGGATGACCGGTGTGTATTTTGGTATGGCTGGATTAATCCTGACTTTGGTGGCGCAGCTTGACCATGATGGAAACAGACAGGCGGTCATGGATAAAGTCTTCACACCGGAGCCTGCGCTTACTCAGCAGTCTGGTTTTCCTGATGTCGGAAAAGCAATTTCAGCATTTAACGACATGGAAACCGGCTATAAGCCTATTTTCCTGACCGTGCATGATGTGGGCACACCGCAGCAGTTTATCGAAATTTACGCACAGGTAACCGATAAGCTGATTTACTCGGAAAATTTTCGTTTTACGTCTGCCGGTGAGTTTATTGATACTGCGCATTATGATGACGGGCACTGGGGCAAGCAGCTCATTTATTCAATCTATCGGCTGCACTTTGGTGATTTTGCCGGTATGCCGGTAAAAGCGCTGTATTTTTTGCTTGGCATTATGCTCACTGCACTGTGCGTATCGGGTATGGATATCTGGCTGAATAAGCAGGGTAATCCGCCGCGTTTGTCTGCTGTGTGGAGCGCACTGGTGTGGGGGAGCATCAGCGCATTAGCGGTAACTGCTATAGCTGGCCTGTACATCAGCGTATCGCTGACGATGACATTCTGGCTCCTGCTTCTTGGCGGGTGTGTTCTTAGTATTATGCGCCCTCAATTTGACCGGCGTCGCTGGCTGCGCATCTGTTCGCTAAGTATTGTGGGGCTTATCGTGGCCTATGGGTTAACGCGCCAGCAGTCCTTTTTCACAGTGGCGTCACTTCAGGTAAACAGTATGCTGCTGATCGTGGCTCTGTGGTGCTGGTGGCGTTCCGGTCATGAGCTGTATAAATAAAACGCAAAAAAAGCTGCCTGATTTCAGGCAGCTTTTTTAAATGATTAGCTTTCTCAAAGCGCGCTATTAAAGCTCGTTTTTAAGATCCCGCGCCAAAAGCGAAACTGCTGCCTCTTTCGCTGGTTTACCCTGATAAAGCACAGCATAGATTTGCTCGCAAATTGGCATCTCAACGCCCATCCGCTGAGCCAGTGTGTGCACCTCTTCGGTATTTCTGAATCCTTCTACAACCTGACCAATTTCCTTCATTGCGTCGTTCACTTCTTTACCTTGGCCTAACGCCAGGCCGAAGCGTCGATTGCGTGATTGGTTGTCGGTACAGGTTAATACCAGATCGCCCAGACCGGCCATGCCCATAAAGGTTTCGGGTTGTGCCCCTAACTTAACACCCAGGCGCGTCAGCTCAGCCAGTCCACGCGTTATAAGCGCGGTTCTGGCGTTTGCCCCAAAGCCGAGTCCGTCAGCCAGTCCGGCGCCTATCGCTATAACATTTTTTACCGCACCACCGAGCTGCACGCCAATAAAATCGGGGTTTTTATACACCCGGAACGACTTACTGCAATGCAGCTTATGGGCAAAGTCATCCACCAATTCCTGACTGGTAGATGATAAAGATATCGCAGTCGGTAAACCGGCTACCATCTCTTTAGCGAAGGTCGGCCCTGAAAGAACCGCTAAGGGATAGCTGTCGCCAAGAATATCCAGCGCCACTTCCCGCAGCAAACGGCCTGTACCTGGCTCAAGGCCTTTGGTTGCCCAAATGATACGGTGATCAGGGCGTAACAGGGGCTTGAGAGTGGTCAGCATAGCTTTAAATGCGTGGCTGGGTACAACAACCAGAATATCACGACTGGCAGCAACAACCTTGTTCAGGTCTGATTCGGCTACAAGCGAGTCAGGGAAGCGCGCACCAGGTAAATAACGTGCATTTTCCCGCTGGGTTTGCAGAGCCTGCATATGCTCTGGATCGCGCCCCCATAGATAAGTTGTATTACCATTTCTTGCCAGGCAAAAAGCGAGGGCGGTGCCGTAAGACCCCGCCCCGAGAACCGTTATAGATTCATTTGTTTGCATGATCGTAAATCAGGCGTCGAGATTCTGCTGACCTTCCTGGCCCTGCTGCTCCGCACGCTTTTGCATATAAGCAGAGAAAATCGCATCAAAGTTTACCGGCGCCAGGTTCAGCGGCGGGAACGTACCACGATTTACCAGGTTAGAAATGGTTTCGCGCGCATACGGGAACAATACATTCGGGCAGAATGAGCCAAGCGTATGGGCTTTGTTTGCTTCTGGCATTTCGCCAACCGCAAAAATACCTGCCTGCTGCACTTCACAAAGGAATGCGGTTTCTTCACCCAGCGATGCAGTAACGGTGACTGATAGCGTCACTTCATACACATTTTCTTCGACCTGCGCTGTCTTGGTATCAATATCCAGTTTTACTTCAGGCTTCCACTCTTTGGTAAACACGCTTGGTGCGTTAGGAGACTCAAAAGAGATATCTTTTGTGTAAATGCGCTGGATATTAAACTGTGGGCCCTGAGCCTGCTGTCCGTTAGGGGCGCCGTTTTGTTGATTTTCTTCTGCCATGCTGCTTCCTACTTATATTTTTAAATTGCACCCTGCTGTTTTACGCAAGCAGTGCATCGAGTTTATTTTGTGCTTCCAGTGCATACATTTCATCACAACCGCCAACATGGTGATCGCCAATGAATATCTGCGGGACGGTATAGCCGCCATTCGCACGCGTAATCATCTCGTCGCGGCGTTCAGGTTGCACATCAATTTCAATTTCGGTGTAGCTAACGCCTTTTTGCTCTAATAACGCTTTTGCGCGGTGACAAAAAGGACAATAACCTTTTGTATAAATTTCGACCTTGCTCATAAAACCCTTATTTGGCAAGAGGAAGGCTGGCATTCTGCCAGGCGTTCATCCCACCTTTTAACACTTTCACATTGCTGAACCCGGCCTTGGCCATCGCGTTTCCGATAGCACGGGCGCTACTGCCCATTGCGCATACAACAATAATGGGTTTGTCCTTCTGGTTTTCAAGCTTTTTAAAATCGCGACTTTTGACTTCTTCCTGCTTTAGCTGTCTGGCGCCCAGAATGTGGCCCGATTTAAACTCTTTGGGTGAGCGTACATCCAGGACAACCGCGTCGCTTTTGTTTACCAGCTGAGTGAGTTCGTGCGTACCTACCTCTTTTACCGGTGAGGTAAATCCAGCAACAAAGCTGTATACCAACATGACAACCAGTGCTACCCACAGGCCTGCCAGAATAATATTGTTGCTCGCAAATTCGATGAGCTGATCCATGACTTCTTACCTTACAGATCATAAAAATGAGAGCAAAGTATATAGAAAATCAGCGCAGAAACCAGCGCAGAACGACGATCTATCCTACTATCACTGACATTTTTACAGCTCAGAAGGCGGTTTTACTACAGGCAGGTTTCGGCTTTACTTGCTGGGGTGTGCAAAAACTGGTGAAATATAATCAGAATGACGGGGTCAGATGTAAAAAATGAATAATAAGCAGTATCAACCAATGGCTATGCTCAGGCACACCCTTGTGTGCATGTTGATGCTGATCACCAGCAGTGTAATTGCCCAGGAATCAGACCAGCAAAAACTGGCAGAACTACAGGCGCAACTCAAACAACGTCAGGAAACGCTGAAAGCCAACAAGGCTAATGCGCAGGAGCTGCAGGAAGTACTGGCAGAATCGGAAAAGCAAATTGGTCAGGCTGCCAAAGCACTCAACGACACCCAACAGTCACTATCAGAAAATCAGCAACAACAAGCCGCACTGCGAGAAGAGCAGCAGACACTTAAAGACGCCATTGTAGCCCAGCAATCCATGCTTGCCAGCCAATTGAGAAGCGCATTTATGGCAGGCCACTACGATTACGCCAAAATGATGTTTTATCAGCAGGAAGCGAAATCATTTGAGCGCGTGCTGACCTACTACAAGTATGTGAGTAAAGCGCGTAAGGCAGAAATTGATAAGTTTAAGGCAAATGTGGCACGGCTTGAACAGGTAAACGCAGAACTTGAGCAGAAAGCCAATGAGCTGGAAGCATTGCTTGCCACCCAACAAAGCCAGAAATCGGCGCTGCAGGCCCGTCAGCAGGATCGTGAGCAGACGCTGGCCAGACTCAATCAGAAAATTGCCAGTGACGCGGCGCAGGTCAAAGAGCTCCAGGCATCCGAACAGGCATTGATTGAAGCAATAGACCAGGCGCGTCGCGCAGCAGAGCGCGCCAAACAAAAAATGGCGGGTCTGGCCCAGTCTAAAGGGCGTCTCCCTGTTCCCGCAGATGGCAAGGTCCGGCGCTTGTTCGGCGAGCGCAGGCAAGGACAGGTACGCTGGAAAGGGATTGTTATCGAAGCGTCAGAAGGTCGTCAGGTCAGGTCTATCGCTTCTGGCCAGGTACTTTATGCCAACTGGTTAAAGGGCTTCGGACTGGTCACTATTGTCGATCACGGCAAAGGTTACATGAGCGTGTATGGTCATAACCAGGCGTTGCTCAAACAAGCCGGGGACAAAGTGGCGCAGGGCGATGCAATTGCACTGGTTGGTCAAAGCGGGGGCCAAAGTTACCCCAACCTTTACTTTGAAATCCGGCACAAAGGTAAGGCGCTGAACCCGGCCTCCTGGCTGGCGCTGTAATATGTTGCAGATGACTAGACTTAAACGAAGTGCGGCGGTGCGTGTCGCTACATCACTGCGACTGTTCTGTACTTTGCTTTTACTGGTTTGCGCAGGCGCGAATGCTACGCCCATTCCTCGCATCGTTGTGATTATGGATGATCTGGGATATCGGCAGACAGACTGGGAGGCACTTACCTTACCCAAAGGGGTGACATTTTCGGTATTGCCCTTTACACCTCTGGGCCGCAAACTGGCTGATAAAGCCAGCGCGCAGGGCCGTGACATCATGCTGCATATGCCGATGGAGTCGATGGGTAGCAACAATCTGGGACCTGTCGCACTCACCAGTAACATGTTGCCCCAGGATATCTCTGCCATGCTGGAGCGCTCACTGGATTCCCTGCCTCAGGCCATAGGTATGAACAATCACATGGGCAGCAAACTGACAAGAGAGCCTCTGGCCATGCAAAGTGTCATGCAGGTGGTCAAAGAGCGCGGTTTATTTTTTGTTGATAGTCGCACCACGGCCCAGTCTGTGGCTGAGGGAATAGCCAGGAAAATGGGTGTGCCCGCGTTGCGCCGCCACATCTTTTTAGATCATCAACCCACCACCGCGTTCATGAAAATTCAGTTTGCCAGGCTAATCCATCGTGCTCATCAGCATGGTACTGCCGTGGCGATCGCTCATCCTTATCCGCAGACGCTTGCTTTTTTAAAGGACGCGCTGAGCCGGGATTATGAAGTCAGGCTGGTTCCGGTGAGTGAAGTGATACCAGCTATGAAAGAAGAGGCGCCAGAAACACAGGTGGCAGAAGCGCTACTGAGCGCACCAGAATAAATTAAATTTTGATCAAAGTGTTTTGAAATGACGTTTAATGTTATATTATAACGTTCATTGTTTGATCAGACTGGATAGCGCCTGTGGCATTACCGACCGACAATCCATCAAAACTCGACAGACTGGGGATCTGGATCTCAAGCCTGTGTGCGGTTCATTGTTTGTCACTGCCGGTATTGGTGCCTTTATTACCGCTGGTTTCCTCAACATTTTTTGCGCAAACCTGGTTTGAACGTACCATTTTGCTCATTTCTATGCTGATTGGCGCGGTGGCGTTAATCTCCGGGGCAATTCGTTTTCATGGCCAGTATTATCCGGTGGCTATTATCAGTGCTGGCGGACTTATTTACTGGCATAAAAACTTTTTGGGTGAACAGTTTGAGCCGTTCACTATAGCAACAGGTGCAATGCTGATTGTGCTTGCTCATGTGCTTAATATGCGGTTGATTAAAAAGGCGCGGGTTCAGCGCACCCCCACGTATTCTCACACATTATCCAGTGTTCCCAAGTAGTCGTGAAGCCTGACGGGCTAATACAGCACGCGTCTGGCTTCATCAGGAATATTCGTAAAAATACCATCCACGCCCCAGTCCCGGAGCATTTGCATATCCAGCGGATCGTCAACGGTAAACACTAAGATCTTCAGGCCTTCCGCTTTTGCCATTCGGACCAGTTCCTCATCCACGACATCCAGACTGACATGGACTGAATAAGCATTGAGTTTGTGGGCGAACGCAACACCTTCCTCCGGATAGGAAGAGGTCAGCGCGCCAAGCTTCAACTCCGGTTCAAGCTGATGAATACGCTTAAGCCAGCGATGATTAAACGATGACACAATGATATTTTCACGCGGCATGGCAATATGGCGTAACGCTGCATCAAGGGATTGAAGCCAACGGGGGATGTCATAAAGCGACTTGATCTCAATATTGCACATGGCACCGGCAGGCAAACATCCTAACGCATCGGTTAAAAACGGTATTTGTTCGCCGTCGCCAGCATCCAGCGAGCGCAGGTAATCAAGGCTTGAGTTGTTTATCTGCCCATGACCGTTAGTGGTTCTTTCCAGACGA
Source organism: uncultured Alteromonas sp. (assembly GCA_964584105.1). Classification (GTDB taxonomy): domain Bacteria; phylum Pseudomonadota; class Gammaproteobacteria; order Enterobacterales; family Alteromonadaceae; genus Alteromonas. The sequence continues at coordinate 4,075 of CAZOYR010000046.1, read as the reverse complement.
CGGTCGTGAATAACAATGATTTGGTCTTCCACCTGGTAAGTGTCAAACTCAATACCGGTTGCCTGTTGCTCCATGGCAAGACGAAAAGCTTTACGGGTATTTTCAGGTGCCTGTTTACTTGCACCACGATGCGCCAGAATCCACATCACTGCGCTCCTTTTGCCAATTTATGCGTTTTTACTGTCTCGTACACCGATGCTGAGGTGACCAGCACTCCACCAAGTAATGTCTTCCACCCGGGAGACTCGCCCAGAAGAATCACTGCCAAAATGACGCCGTAAAACGGCTGCATGCATGCGATAAGTGAAAATGTGGTTGCTTTGAGATGAGCCAGCGAGGCTGCGATAAGCGCGTGAGGTAAAGCCGTAAACACAGTACCGAGCGCCAGCAGCAAGCCCCAGGTAGATAATTGCGCCTCCGGCAATCCGCCAGTGCTAAGAGGAACCAAACAAATGCACACCAGCAGTATTTGCCACGCCATTGCTTTTGCACCTGAATACTGCGAAAAATGCTGGCGGTGCACCAGGTTGCGAATGGCATACAATACCGCAGAAATAATGCCTACCACTACGCCCAGTGTGACATCATTACTTAACGTGTTTTCCGGCACAATCAACGCTATACCCAAAAAAACGACGAGGGCGCTGATTAAGTCCTGCCAGGAAAGCCGGGTACGTTCAAAAAAAGGCTCAATCAGTACAGTGATTACCGGAAAGGTAAATAAGGCAATCATGCCCACTGAGACACCGGCATATTGCATGGCCGCGAAATACGTCACCCAGTGCATCGCCATCAGAACGCCCAGCGCAATAGCGATGCTGTAATCTTTTTTGCTGTTTAAGCGAAACGATGTACGTGTAATTGCCATAAAGGCAAACAACGCCAGGCAGGCAAATACCGACCGGCCCAGCGTGATATCGCGTGCCGACAGAGGAATAATCTGGGAAAACAGGGCCGTTCCGCCTAACAGAACGACCGTGAGGTGCAGCGTAATAAGGCTGCGTTTGACCGGATCCATTTAGACGGATTCAGTCTCTTGTGTATCAGTGTTGTCAGCGGGCACCCGGGAATTGTAGGCAAAGTGCTCACCCAGCCGTGTAACTTGACCGGCGCTCAAGTCTTCAAACTCAATGGCGCCGGGCTCAAAACAGGCTACGATAGTTGAGCCTAGTTTGAACCGGCCTAATTCGTCACCTTTTTTGATATGCACACTGTGCTCGCCTTCGGTTTCGTATTGCCAGTGCTGAACGTTTTTGCCGGCTGGCGGGGTAACCGTACCTGCCCAGATGGTTTCGATACTGGCAACGATGGTTGCGCCTACCAGGACCATGGCCATTTTACCCACCGGAGTATCGAACAGCGCAACGACACGCTCATTGCGGGCGAACAGGCCGGGAATGTTACTGGCGGTTAACGGGTTAACAGAGAACAGTTCACCGGGCACATAAATCATGTCCGTCAGCGTGCCATCAACCGGCATATGAATACGGTGATAATCGCGGGGCGCCAGATAAACAGTGGCAAACTTACCGCCCTTGAAGGGTTTTGCTAGCTCGGGTTTGCCGCCCAGCAGCGTGGTCAGACTGTAATTGTGGCCTTTCGCCTGAAAGATGCTGTCATCGAGAATATCGCCAAACTGACTAACGGCGCCGTCTACCGGATGTACGAGCGTGTTCTCGTCACCCTCAATGGGACGTGCATCCGGCTGTAATGGACGGGTGAAGAAATCATTAAAGGTTTTATAGTGTTCTGGCTGTGAATACAGCGCTTCATGCATATCAACCTTGTAATGCCTGATAAACAGCTTGATCAACCATGTAGTAAGCTTACCGGCCCGGGCCGAAGCAAGCTTTCCAATAAGCCTGGAAACCAGATGTTTAGGTAACAAATATTGCAGGTTGACTTTTAACCAGTCCAGCACGGTGCTTCTCCTTTATTGAACAGCGCGATTGTACCGTATCTGAGGCGGATAAAAAGGAATTTACGGTTATGAGAACAAGCAGGATGGCATAACGGCAACCAAAGTTGCCATTATTTTAAAATGGCCCGCTGTGACTGGGTCGATTTTCTTCCATCGAGGTCAGGATTTTGTGGTAGCTGGCGTAGCGGGCAGGACTGATTTTACCCGTTTCGGTTGCCTCACGAATAAGACAGCCGGGATCGTTAAGATGCTTACAATCACGAAACTTGCAGCCGCCCAGAAAGTCACGGAATTCAACAAAGCCCCACGTAACCCGCTCAACCGGAAGGTGCCACAGCCCGAATTCTCTGACGCCCGGAGAGTCGATCAAATCACCGCCTGCTGGCAGGTGTAACAGCTTTGCGGCGGTAGTGGTGTGCTGGCCTAACCCTGAATTATCAGATATCGCACCGACTAATTCCTGTGCATCGGGCAATACCTGGTTGATAATACTGGACTTACCGACGCCCGACTGGCCTACAAAGATGCTGACTTTATCGTTTAAAATGCTGTTAAGCGTTTCAATGCCCTGCTGCGTTTTACAACTGGTAAAGTAAACGGCGTAACCCAGCGATTCATATTCTGCAAGTTGCTGCCGGGTTTCGGACAATGTTTCCTCGTCCATCAATTCAACTTTATTAAGCACGATTACCGGGGTTATTCCAATATCTTCACAGGCGACAATATAACGATCGATAATATTCAGCGATAAGCTGGGCATCACCGCACTGACAATGATGATTTGATCAATATTGGCTGCAATAGGCTTGATGCCATCATAAAAGTCGGGGCGGGTGAGTACTGATTGCCTGTCTTTTACAATTTCAATAACGCCACTTACGCCTTCTTGTTGCTCGTCCGGAGCATCAAATAACACATGGTCGCCACAGACTACCGATTCGATAGTACGACGGATATGACAACGGGAGACCTGACCCGACGTATCTTCCACATCGGCATGTTTACCAAACCGGCCAACTACGGTACCGCTTTGCAAAGCCGAGGTATCGGTGCTTGTCGCCGAGTGACGGTCTTGTTTGTCGCTTAAACGACGCTTGCGGTTAGCCGCAACCTGACGTTTCTGACGTTGGGTGAGTTTAGGTTTCTTCGCCACGATTCCATGATAAGTTAGCGTATACTATGCCAATCATAACGTTTGTATGGCGCAGGTGCCATGCTAAAAGCGTAAAAGAAAAGGACAGAGATAATGAGTAAGCATGATTTGAACCTGGTGTGGATTGACATGGAGATGACCGGGCTGGATCCTGAAACCTGCAAAGTGCTGGAAATTGCCACTATTGTGACCGATCCACAATTGAATATTCTGGCGGAAGGGCCGGTTATCGCTGTCCATCAGCCAGACAGCATTCTTGATGGCATGGACGAATGGTGCACAAAGACGCATGGTGAAAGTGGCCTGACAGCACGATGTCGTGAAAGCCGCGTCAGTGAAGATGAGGCAGCGCGCCAGACGATCACGTTTTTGCAAGAGTATGTAGACGCAGGTAAATCGCCGCTTTGTGGTAACACTATCGGTCAGGACCGCCGCTTCATGGTGAAATATATGCCAGAGCTGGAAGCGTATTTTCATTATCGCAGCATTGATGTCAGCACAATTAAAGAGCTGACTCGTCGCTGGAAACCGGAAGCGCTGGAAGGATTTACGAAGAAAGGCGTGCATCTGGCACTGGACGATATTCGCGAGTCTATTGAAGAATTAAAATTTTATCGTGAGAAAGTGTTTAGTATTTAGGCATTCAAACGACTTTTTTGCAGATTTCTTTCCAATAGGTGTTGCGCATTGCCAAATATTTTGTACAATGCGCTCCACTTTTACGAGACACCCAGTTTCGCAAAAGGTTTGAAAGATGTATGCGGGAATAGCTCAGCTGGTAGAGCACAACCTTGCCAAGGTTGGGGTCGCGAGTTCGAATCTCGTTTCCCGCTCCAATTTTCTTCAAAGCGTTAACTATATTCATTCGCTCAGCTGGTCGAGCACACACCTCGTCACGAAGTGATTGCCAAGGTTGGGGTCGCGACAACGTGGTTGCCAGATTACAAATCTCGTTTCCCGCTCCAATTTTCTTCAAAGCGTTAACTATATTCATTCGCTCA
>CAZOYR010000045.1:11078-23979 GCA_964584105.1 uncultured Alteromonas sp. | reverse complement strand
CCGCGTTTGCCAGGACTCAGACTGAAAAAAAACACTACGATAATAATCCAGAAAAGCGGATAGGCGATAGCTCGCTCTTTGCGCTTTACAGCGTTATACCAGCATGGGATTAAAAAGGGGATCGCCAGGCTTAAGGGAAGCCACAGTGCAGGGATAACATTCGTCAAATAATAGGTAAAAGGCTTCAGGTGGTGCCAGGAGTCAGCGTATCGCGTCACGGTTTGCTTAAAAAGTATATTGTCGCGGTATTCATGCAATGCTGACATGCCACTGTGGTCAACGGCAAACAGCATTGGTAGCAACCACAAGCCTATTGCACTACACATTATTATCGGTCCGACAAGCCATCGGAGAGATTGCGTGACGGTGATATGCAGGCGGGGGGGATCTTTTGAAAAAAACCAGAATAGGGCATGTAGTGGCAGTAGGAAAACGGGCAGAAAACCGACCCCTTTGGTAATGATTCCCACCCCCATAAAAAAGAATGCCAGATAGTACCAACGCCATTGTCTGTCTACTAACAGAAAACGGAGTAGTCCATAGCAACCAATTGTTATCCAGCACGTCACCATAGCATCAATTTGTGCTGACTTTGCCTGTACGATAAATTGCAGCGTGAAGGTTAATAATCCCGCTGCGATAATTGCTTCTTCAGGCCCCCACAATCTTTTGCCCAAATCGTAAACAAGAAATAAGGTCAGTAAGCTGCACAGTGCTGAAGGCAGTAAGAAGGCCAATTTCACCGAACCGGTGATGCTGATAAAAAATGCTATAAACCACATAAATACTGGCGGTTTATCCGGATACAATTCGCCGGCGCGCAGTGGAAAAAGCCACTGGCCGGACTCAGACATTTCCTGAGCAATAAGCGCAAATCGCGGTTCATCTGCCGGCCACGGATCCCGTAATCCAATTCCCGTTAAAATAAGCACAGCAGCCAATACAAATAGCCACCCGACATGGTTTAGTATTACTGTTGAAAAACGCTTCTCGCTATTCATTGGGGGCGGAGCATGAAGTTACGCCAGAGGCATTCAGAGTGTCATGCTCGCGCATAGAGGAACGATATTTGACATAGAGAACGTGGCTAAGAATTGCTGAGATGATGAAAAGCCCGATACTCACGGCTGTATGACTCCATGACTGCAGAGAAACACCGTCCCCCATCAGTGCAAAAATAGCCATTTGTGGCATGTATCCAATAGCTGAGCCGGTAACAAAAGGCCAGATTCTGATATTCAGCACGCCAGCTGCTAAATTGGTAAGAAGATTACTCCCAATAGGCAGCAACCTGATTATCATCGATTTTGCCAGCACATCCTGTTTTAGAAATGCGCTTAGAGGACTGATCCTGCCACCGATTTTGCGTGCCGCCCACTGACCACAAAGTGCATTAGTTGCTATAGCGACAATGGCGCAACTTAATACTGCGCCAGCCATTGCATAGATGAATCCAAAAGTGACACCAAACACAGAGCCGGCCAGAAACGCCACGATTTGACGAGGAAAGCCGAGGCTGAGTAAACCGGTCGTCACCACCAGAAAATGCAGTACGCCTGACACAGTGTGGTTGTCGAAATGACTTTCTGCCCATGATTTGTCTAAGCCGCTAAAATCAGTAACTGCACCGACAACAGCGTATAGTGACAGCAGGGTTGCGATGATTAGAGCCGGCCGGGCGATGTTTTTCGTTACTTGCATGCGGTTTCACTTTCCATGATCACGTCGCCAAGTTTATTGCGCTTTTTCAGCCACAGTACACCGGCGATATCAACAATACCGACACCCAGGCGCCCCAGCATGCTGTACTTTGACTGACCATGAAGTCGTCCTCTGTGATTCACAGGCACAACTTTGATTGTGCCGCCGCGCTGTTGGATTAGCGCGGGCAGAAAACGGTGCATGTGGTCGAAATAAGGCAGCGACAGCAGCGTTGATTTGGGAAACACTTTCAATCCGCAGCCGGTATCGGGTGTATTGTCGCCAAGGACTGTGCGTCTGACTTTATTGGCTATGCTGGATTGAATACGTTTCCACGCTGTATCTTTTCTGGCTTTTCTGAAACCCGTCACGCAAAAGTCGCTACCTATTGGATAGTGAAGGGCCTGGGTCAGTAAGAGTGGAATATCTGCCGGATCATTTTGCCCATCAGCATCCAGCGTGACGATAATGCTGCCCGATGATTGAACGACTCCGGTCCATATTGCTGTACTCTGTCCAACGGACTGACTGAGCCGAATCAGGTGAATGGGCTTATTATAGGTATTCTGAACGTGTCGCAGATGCTCCGCCGTGCCATCCGTACTACCATCATCAACGATAATAATTTCAAAGTCATACGACCCGTAAATTGCCTGGTGGATTTCTTTAATTAAGGGTTCCAGGTTTTCTTTTTCATTTTTGGCGGGTATCACAATTGAAATCTTCACAGACAGTCCTTTTAATATCAGAGATTTGAAGCAGGCAGTAATATTTGTGCTAACAATAACGCCCAAACCTTAAGATAGTCTGAAGAGTGATAAGATAAGCGCGGCACGATTATGCGGCGAGTTGCAGCCCCTCACCACGCTGGATTGTGAGAGACTGCGTGACGTAATGATTAATGACGTTTTGCCACAATTTGCTGTTTCAGTTGGGCAATTTCTTTTAGTCTGCCTTCATCGGCAAGAGGGCGGTCGCTTCTGGCGGGGGCAGATTCAGCGCGGTTGGCATATTCCAGCGCCTGCTGATATTCACCCTCATCAAACAAAAATTCAGCGTAGAAGTAATTGGGGTCAATGCCATCAGGATTTAAAGATAATGCCTGTTTCAACAACATTTCCGCTTTCTTGTCACTACCAAAAGCGATAGGCCAGCCGGGTACTTTATGATACAAAACACCCAGGCTTGTCATGGCCGAACCCTGTAACGCGTTCCCATTGATTTTCATGGCCTTCTCAAAGTTCTTTTTTGCCATTTTCGCGTATTTCAATGCGCCCAGTCCGCCCTTTGCTCCTGCGGTACTGGATTGCACTATACCCAGCCAGATATAGGGTTCTGCAGAATCAGGCTCGGCATTAACGAGTTGCTGGGCCTCTGTCATCAGTGCGCTGAAGGCCTTCACTTTATCTTCCGCTTCACCGCCCCGATAGTTAATCTGGGCCCACTGATGCTGAATATCATTCAGGGTGGGGCCTGTAGCAGAAAAGACGGATGCTGACACCGGAAGCAGCAGAGCAACAAAAAGCCATTGTGTGAACATTTTCATGATACGGATTCCTTATTAGCTGGGGAGATATAACGTTGAATTGTTGGTAATTTCTTTCTTAGCGCTTTATCGACCAGACTGGGCATGGCGCCATTGATCCTGACAAATAACTTTTCAGGGAAGCCCACGAAACATCTTGGCTTCCCGCTTTCCAGCATGGTAATAAATTGGTCTGCAACGTACTGCGGGCTATCCATAGTGTTGCCCAACGCTTCATTCATCAGCGTGACCTGGTCTGAATTGATGGCTGTTTTAGTCGCCCGTGGCGCGAAATACTGAATGCGTAAGTCAGTACCAGCATTCTCCCGGGCAAGCGCTTCAGTCCAGCCTCGTAAGCCAAATTTTGACGCGCTGTACAGTGCGTGACACGGAAAGCCGATACTGCCAAATGTAGAGCCTACATTAATGATGTGGCCCTGTGACGATTGCTTCAGGTAAGGCAGAAGTTTGGCCGTTAGCGTCATCGGTGCGATAAGGTTGGTTTGCAGTACCTGGTCTATGTCTTGCGGACTGACCAGAGAAAAGTTACCAGTGTGGGTAATACCTGCATTATTGATCAGCATGGTTAATGCGTGTTGGCGGCTCGTCAGTACAACTTTGTTCATATCTTCAGGTACAGTGAGATCGGCACAAATAACCGTATGCTGCCCGGGCAACGTTTCAATCATTTCACTAAGTCTGGCGGTGTCCCGCCCGGTAACAATAAGAGAAACACCGCGTTCAGCAAGCTTTGTCGCAATCGCTTGACCGATGCCCCCTGTTGCACCGGTTAACAAACAGGTTTGTTCACTCCAGGAAATTGCCATTATGCAGCCTCCTCACAAATTTGCCGGGTATGCAGCGTGCGAAATATATTGGCGTATAACTGGAAGAACATTTTCGCACTGTGAATAATCAGCGCCTGCTCATGTTCATCATCTATACGGTTCATGAGCGATTTGAAAAATGTGATGTGGTCCTGATCCAGCGCGCCGTGGGTATTTAAATACCGAAACGCGGATTTGGGCAAAGCAAGTTTTTGTTGGATAACGGATGCCGCATTGTCCGCAAGGGCGATACTGGTACCTTCAAGTACATACACCATGCCAAAGAAGCACAACGGGCTTTTACGCCGAATTGCATCATATGCGTAGGCAATCATCAGCTCTGTCGCCGGAGCAGGTTGACTGACTCTTACTGCCTCCTTGTCCATTCCGCACAATACCAGGTCATTGAGGATCCACTCCTGATGCCCCATTTCCTCCTCAATGTATTCTCCGACCGCTTCTCTAAGCCATTCTTTGGACTCGGGCAATTCGGCACCTGTTGCCATTAGCAGTGGCACGGTATGTTTGACATGGTGGTAAGCCTGACAAAGAAATGCGGTATAATCCTCAAGGCAAATTTCGCCCTCAAAGCACCGCCTGATTATGGGGGCCTGATGAAGATAATGTCGCTCTTTCTGCGTGTCGGCCTCAAGCTTTTCATAAAAATTCATAGGACTCTCCTGCCGGGACGCCGGCGGTGTACATATCATTGATTAAAGATGCAAAGTAACGCAGTGCGTCAGCACGGCGTAGCTTGCCGTTGGGGGTGAAAAGCGTGTGAGAAGCATGGCTGCAATCAGCCAGTCTCCAGTTTTTCACACGCGCATAATCCGGAAGTGTTTGATTAATGGCGGTAATGGCCTGCGCTATCTTGCTACGTTCAGGGCTCCCGCGTGGGATAAGCACGGCAGTGCAAAAGGGCTGACCCTCGCCGGCCAAAAGTACGCCGCGGAACAGCCCGGTTGCGTATAACCGGCTTTCAATCCATTCAGGTGAGATATTGCGACCTAACGAAGAAACAATAATATTTTTCTTGCGGCCTTTAACGAAATAAAAGCCATTGCTGCATGTGGCCAGATCGCCGGTTACAACTTTATCCGGATAGAATGAGGCAGGGTTATTGAGGTATCCTAAAAATACCGACCCGGACACCACAAGCTCTCCGTTGCAACTCTCCAGATGCGTGTGCCCGAGAACTTTTCCCACGCTATGTGGCTTGTCCTGACCTGGCAAATTCAATGTGGTGACGGAAACACCTTCTGACAGCCCGTATCCCTGATAGACCGGCAGCCCGAATGCTCTGGCTTTTTCTATCAGGTCGTGGTCGGTGTGCGCGCCCCCGACAGCGACAAACTTCAGACTGCCAGGCGCGACCCAGCCGTTTATACACGCATTAACCAACAGTAGCAGCAGCTCAGGAACCAGTATCAATGTATCTGGCTGAACCGTATCAATTTGATGCAAAAGGCGCGTAGGCTTAGAAAGTGAGGCGCCGCTAAAGCCTAGTTGTTCTGCACTTCTAACAACCACTGTGCCATTACACGATAATGGTGCGTAAACACCGGCTATGTTTTCCAGCAACGTTGGCAAAGGTAACAGGCACAGGTGCTTCGCTGCAGGCAAATTAATAGCGCTGACCAGGCTTTTTGCCACATTGTCCTGAGATACATCGGACAGACAGACACCCTTGGGTTCACCGGTAGAGCCGGATGTGAATGTGATTTTTCCGGTGCCAGCCGGAATGTCCGGTGTGCCGCTGGTGTTGCGTTTATATGTACGAATATCGTGAACAGAAAATCCGAGATTTTCGTCGACAAGCTCTTCCGGAATATGTTGAGCAAAGACGATTTCAACCTCCGCTTTCAAAAACACATGCTCAGTTTGTGGAGCTGAAAAATAAAGCGGTATAGGGATAAGGATTTTATCGGTTTCTTTACATGCCAGATCAATGATAATCCACGCAGCGGAATTGTCTGCAATCAGAGCAAAGCGCGTTTCCTCACGGGTATTTAACCATTCTCTGACACGTGTGACCTGCTCTGACAATGCAGCATAAGTCAGCTGGCCCTCTTGCCATTCAAGGGCGATAGCGTTTGATGTTACTGATTGGCTCATCGGAATGACTCCATATTATGGCTTGCCAGGGCGATAAGGGGTGTCAGTGTCTGAAATAAATTATATAAAGCGGGGGTTGATGCAATCAGGCGCGGCACCAGTTCGAGTTCAAGCGCAACGACTTGTGGGTGTGTCGCATAATAGGAGCCCCAACACGCAGCCTTATCACCCAGTGACTGACTGTTAGCATCACAAAGATAATGAAGTTTCAGATCCAGTTGGCTGAACATTTTTCTCAACTGGCTGGTAGCACAAAATACGATGACCTTTGTATCCAGCTCCAGAAGGGCTAGTCCGGTCAACAATAATAATGGCCGTGTATAAATACGCTGCCGGCTGAAAAGGTTACCGATTTCAGCAACCTCGTCGCGGCGATAATTAAGGCCGTGATGTGAGAGCAATGCCTCCACCGGCAGCGCATGATAATTTTCAATAAACAGCGGACGGCGGGCAAAGCGAACGCCCAGTGCTGCTCCGGGCTGCGTATTTCCCAGGCCAATTAAAAAAGGCATAAATTCATTAAGCACCGCGCCATAGGCGTGTGCAAAACCGGATCGGATCAGCTGTTCAAGCTGCGTCTTGCTGAACTGTCCTGACTGTGTGGTAAACAGAGAAAATGGTAACGCTGCTTGCCCGCCAGCGTAGGGGACTGTTGCGTCGAGGCATGACGATGGTGTATGACTGCTATCTAACATCTGTTATACCTTTTCGGTAATGGTTAGATAGGAGTATCGTTGTATAATCTTAAGCCAGTCTTAAGAGATGAAATTTTTTAATTTTTTATCGTCAGAATTCGTACTCAAGCGCCATTCTCAGGGTATGATCTTTACTGTCACCATTGAGCCCTGCGATGAATCCGACTTCCCATTTTAATTGCTTTTGTTTATCAAAGCGACGAATCCCCATGAACGCAGGACCCACCCCTACAAAGTCTTCAGCAGCATAAAATTCGATGGCGGGCTGAATTTCAGGGATCCAGCGGTACCGGTACTTCATCTTAAACTCGCCCTCAAGCTCGCTGTCCAGCGACTCTCCCCACTCATACGCGAGTATAACGTTAGTCGTCAGACTAAACCGACCAAACTCTTTTTCCGTGAGTACGCCGGCCTTAAACTCCCAGTCATCAGTATTATGCTGCTTTTCCAGTTCAAACAGTGCACCCCAGTCAGCCCAGTATTGCCCCTGTTCAGTAAGCATCCAGCGTAGTTCTAACTCGTAGGATGAGGTACTGAAGTCACCGTTTTCGTCTCTTGCGCCGACCACATACGCTTCAAGGATAGTTCGCTGTGACAGCGCATGACCAAAGGATGCCCGTTGCATCAGTAAATTGCCTTCATCGTTCTGGCGTGAGGTTAAGCGCCACTCAAACTCTCGCTCGAAGGGTAATACGTAGGGATGATAGACCTTATCGACAATAAAGTTGTCTGCATAACTTAGCGGTGTCAGCAATATCAGCAGGCAACCCAATATAACTTTCATTTTGCGCTTGCCCCTATTTGTTGCGAAGAAAATAACTTTGTCATGATACCTGCATAAGCAAACGGAAGGCTCATCGTGGCCAGATAGGTAAGTAAATACAATAACCCCGGTGTTGCTTCATAGCCGAACAGTACATTCAAAAGGTGACCATATTCACTGTCATCGGCAATCCAGGCTGACGTATCCCACAGGCGGGATGAATCAGACAAAAAGTTGATTTGCTCAAGTAGTAGCGGAATACCGGCAAACTGTCCTGCACAGAAAATTACCAGAATGATGGTTCGGGCTTTATGGCTATGCACCGTGCTGACTAAAGTAAATAAAAGGATGCAGAGGCTAAGGCTGATCCCTATTCCGATGATTGTACCCAGGATTAAACCCGTATCGGCCTGTTCACCAGGCCAGTAAGCAACGGAATAAATGATAAAATGGATAGCATTACAAAGGGTGATGCCAGCCATCAGGGGTATGGCCCAATAGTGCCCGTGTGCGCTTGCCAGGTGTGTCCGTCGTGTAAATTCACATAAGCATATAAAACACAGGGTCAGAACAATCACTTTGGTGAGCTCCAGGCCTCCGCCTTCAGCAAATTGTGATAGGTATGACAAATTCATGTACAGCGCACCAGAGAGGATTAGGCCGAGCAGGGTGGCAGCGAATATCCAGCTAAGACGCAATCCGGGCTGCGCGGCTAACAGGCTTATCAGCAGAAAAACAGGCAGCGTGTCGCGTATGAAAAGAATCACAGTATTAATCAACATCTGTCTTCCCCTGCTGTCTGACTAACACCTTACCGGTTGCTGAATTCGGGTGGTATTCGCCAAAAAAGTGATAGTCACCTTCAGGCAGCGGGCCGACAAAAATAACGCCTCTACTATTGCCGAAAATGACTTTTTCCCGGTTAAGATCAAAACTGTCTATTTCCTCTGGCGTAGCGTCATGATTAATGAAAACCAGACGTACTTTTTTGCCCGCCGGTATCTGAATACTCTGTGGAATAAACAGATGATTGCGAATCTCTATGACAACCTCAGGAAGTGCTGCCTGAGCTTTTGCGCAAAGCATTGCCAGGGATAATAGGCTTAGGCCGCTCCATAACCTGAGACGCCGCATTGCTAACGCTGCTCTCTGTTGGACAGTTCTATTCTCACTTTCAGGCCACCCAGACCAGAGGTACTCAGTGAGATATTCCCATCATGTAGCTGAACAATTTGCCCGACGATAGCCAGGCCCAATCCGCTGCCCACGGCGCCCGCTGTTAACCCGGCGTTGTTACGGTAAAATCGCTGAAGAACTTTGGATCGCTCTTCTGCAGGAATACCCGGCCCCGAGTCTTCGATGATAATAACGGTCTTAAATGGGTCGGCTATTATCGATAAGTGTATGCTGGCCCCTTCGGGAGAATATGTTGATGCATTGGCGATTAAATTCTGTAGCAGGGTATAGAGCGTGAACTCTGTACTTCTTAATAGTGCATGTTCGCCCTCAAGACTTATCTCCTGACCCTTACTTTCAATTTTTGAATACATATCGGTAATGACGCTCTGGGCAATGAGAACGACATCTACCTTTCCTTTTTGTATTTCGAAGACTTCCGGACTGGTTCGGCTAAGCAGAAGAATCTGATTTACCGCATGGATCATTCGATCGGTGTCATTTTGTAATGCACTGAAGCGGTCAATGCCTGTCTGTTTTCCCTGTGCAACCTCTCTGGCCAGATTATGTAGATTAATTTTCATCACACTAAGGGGCGTTCTTAGTTCATGCGCTGCATTGGAGGCGAACTGTTGCTCACGTTCAAATGCGTTGCCGAGTCGGGCAAACATTGTGTTAAGGGTAGTGAGTACCGGATCAAGTTCTGCAGGAACATGCTTAAGATTAATTGCTGACAAGTCTTTACCTGTGCGGGCGGATAGTTTGTCAGATAACACCTTTAATGGTCGTAAACCATGCGTGACCAGCGCAAAAATCAATATCGCCAGGACAGGCACGGTAATCAAAAACGGGATAATGGCTGATATCGTCAGTGATTCAGTAAGCAACAGGCGGTTAATAAGAGGTTGGGCCACCATAATGACAGTATCATCAGCCAACGCTTTTCTATAAACACGCCAGCGCTGGCCAGAAAAATTCTGGTCAGAATAGTCGTCTTCAGTTGCTGTTAACAGCGTCGAGGGGGCGTTTTCTGAACGAGCGGTAAGCTGACCATCTTTCCAAATTTGATACACCAGCGCCCGATCATCGTGTTCCGGCACAGTAATATCATGGCTGTATGCTACAGACATAAGAACACTGTTAAGCTCTTTGTCCAATAGCTGAGTTGAAGCTTGCATGGCCCCGCGATACCCATGCATGGCGGCACTAAAGATAATAAGTATCAGCGAGCTGACTAATACCAGCGTCAAAAACTGACGAATCGATTTCAATTATCGCGCTCCGGCTACGGGAATGGTATAGCCAACACCGCGAATTGTTTTTATAAAGTTATCAGGAAGTTTCTTTCGCAGATGGTGGATGTGCACTTCGACTGCATTGCTGGACACTTCCTCACCCCATTCATAAAGCCTTGATTCCAGTTTGCTTTTAGGTTGAATTCGACCACCGTTTTCCATCAGCATCTTTAACAGCATTAATTCACGGCGGGGTAGTGACATCGGCTCACCTGCTACAAGCAGGTCAAGGGTTGTAGTGTTAAGCGACACCTCACCAATATTCACTAGCGCGCTCGACGCCGTGCTTTGTCGTCGCTCCATAACCCGTAACCTGGCAAATAGCTCATCCATATCAAAGGGTTTGGGCAGATAATCGTCAGCGCCCGAATCAAGGCCCAGAATCTTATCGGTGATTTTGTCTCGAGCTGTCAGAATTATTACAGGCATTGTGGCGTATTTGTTACGGATCTTTTTTAATACATCTAAGCCGTCTATATCCGGTAGTCCTAAATCCAGGATAATAATATCGGTTTCATCAGCCAAAAGCGCGGACAATGCATCGGCGCCCCGATAAACGCAGTCTACAACATAATTGGCACCTCGAAGGGAAGCCGCCAATGCATCAGAAAGCGGTCTGTCATCTTCAACGAGTAGAATTCGCATAATACTAAAAGCTGGTTGTTTGCCTGCCTCTAACTATAGCAGCAAAACCTTATGGAAAGCTTAAGGAAAAGGTGAGGGTAGCAATCGTTATGCTGTAATTCTCTGGCAAAGCTTAAGACCAGCGACACCCGAATGATTTTAAGTCCGGATTTCCTGCGCTGGTCAGTTATCGTAGCAGACTGTCTTTGCTAGCTCGTCGATTGATAGAGGAAACTGATTTCGTCTTTTTTTCCTGTTCAGTCTGACACTCGATGCACATCTGAACCCCGGGAATTGCTTCGCGCCGGGCCTGGGAGATAGGCTCATCACATATTTCGCAAAATTCTGCACTTTCCCCCTGAGGAATGCTGCCCTTTGCCCGGGCAACGCCATCCTCTACACTCGCATCAATTTGTTCCTGAACTGCACCATCTCTGGCCCATCCACCTGCCATAATTATCTCCGGTAATTTGAGTAACACATTGGCCTGACGCCTACCACTTTATTTCAATCTCAAGCTCGGAATCGTTGTCTGCCTGACCAACCATTTCTTCATACGGTGTCGCCTGTCTAAGCCATACTTCATCAAAAGTTGTATCTTCAAAATGTGTTCTGATTTCATCAATAGAATTAAACGTTTTCGGCTTATTCTGAGATGCCATGAGCGGTTTGCGGTTATCCTCATCACCAGTAGCAACCACGTAATAGCCGCCCTCCAGTGATTCTATGTATAAATTCATAACTCATCTCGTTGTATAATAATGTATATATGTAATCCTGAGACTGGTAAAGTGATCATTAAAGTTGGGTAATACAGCGTTCAGTTCCAGTGTCTGTTCAACTTTCAATAGATTGAGCCGATAAGAACAAATACGGCTGTGCACATTACCTGTGCGCCCTGGTAGGTTGGAATTATGCGTATTTTCAAAATTTGTAAGCGCTTAACAGTGTTAATTTTACTGTCGTTTAGTATCAGTGTAAGCGCACAAAAGACGTTATCCGTTGCGGTCAATGTTGGTCCGCCCTGGGCATATTACGATGAAGAGCGCGGCGTGGTGGGCATTGATGTTGATATCATTAGTACGGTGGCACAGCGGCTCGGCTATCATCCGGAGTTTCATCTGCTTGTGTATAACCGGCTGATTGAGGACTTCAGGAACGGAAAGTATGACATCGCAAGCCCGGCGGCATTCGACTCCCCGATCGGTTTTCAGACCTCGCCTTATCTCCCGTTTGAGGATGTTGCTGTAACCCTGAGTAGCAGAAATATTGGCATTGATTCGGTGGATGACCTGGCCGGAAAAAGCATTGTCGCCTATCAAACGGCCAGGAATGTACTGGGAGAAGAGTTTGCCAGTATCATTGCAGAAGACCATTATCTGGAAATCGCTGACAGGGAAGCACAGTTAAAACTGTTGGCTAACAACAGAACCGATGTGGTTATTGGTGAGCGCAGATTGCTCACTTACATAATGCGAAAATATTACCCTGAGATGGAGCTTGCCGTGCATCCCATATTTGAAGCGCGTCCCTACGGCGCAATCATTAAGGATGAAGCGCTACGGGATGCATTCGAGGCAGAATTAAACAGTCTTAAAGCAAAGGGCGAGCTGAAAAGTATATTCAGCCGGTGGCCGTAAGTTTCAGTGTTCAGAGCGTCTGATGATTTCGCCGTCTTTGATCACCAGCGAAACATTTTCTAATACCCCGATTTCTTCCAGCGGGTTGCCTGGCACAGCAATGATATCTGACAGTTTGCCCGCCTCAATACTTCCAAGCTTATCTTGCTGTTTAAGCAGCGAGGCCGCATTGATAGTTGCTGCCTGAATAGCCTGTAGCGGTGTCATGCCAAATTCAACCATGCGGGTAAACTGCAGGGGATTATCGCCGTGCGGATAAACGCCTGCATCGGATCCAAACACCATCTTAACGCCAGCGTCGACAGCTTTTTTAAAACTTTCCCGCTGCGTTTTTCCAACAGTCCGTTCCTTTGCCAGACTTTCCTCAAGGATACCTGCGGCTTTACCCTCGCTCAAAATGTATTCGGTCACATATATGTCCATAGACAAATACGTATCGTTTTCTACTGCCAGCCGGATGGCTTCATCATCAAGTAAGCTGGCGTGCTCGATGGAATCTACCCCGGCTCGTATTGCTGCCTTTATACCCGCGGTGCCATG